>DATLYV010000198.1:0-19523 GCA_035574535.1 Binatia bacterium | reverse complement strand
ACGTTCGTTCGGCCCGTGGCGTGGCTCTCGCCCCGCTGCGCGCCGGCGGAACCGGCCGCACCGGCGCCCGCGGCCGCGCCGGCCGCGCTGGCCGGAACACCGGCTGCCATCCCCGCCGCGGCTGGGTACGTCGCCAGGAGCTGGTTCCGCAGCCGGTTGGCGAAGAACCGGGTCGGCTGCGTCTGGCCGTGGAGTGCCCGGCGCGCGCCGAGGCCCGCGTCGCCCAGCTCGACATCGAGCGCCTCGAGATCCGCGTCGAGCGGGCCGAATCCATCGAACCCGAACTCGTCGAACCCGTCGGAGCCGCCAGCGCCGCCGGGAAGGCCGCCCGGGCCGTCGACCGGCAGCCAGCGATCGTCAGGCCGCATCGAACGCCTCCCGATCGACCGCGCCGCGCAGCGCCCGCAGCGCGCGATGGAGCTTCACGGCGAGGGTCTGCCGCGAGCACCCGAGCGCCGCGCACAGCTCGTCGGCGTCCAGGCCGTCGAAGTACTTGAGCACGACGACCCGCCGGTGCGTCTCAGGCAGGCGAAGGAGCGCTCGCCGCAGCACGTCGCGATCCACCGCGGCCGCGAACGCCCGCGTGGCCGCCTCATCGGCGACCGACTCGAACCGCTCGGCGTCGCCGTCCTCGTCGAGGTCGCGCGCCCGCACCCCCAGCGGGATCGAGCGTCGCTCCCGCCGCGCGTGGTCGATCACCGCGTTGGCCGCCACCCGGTACAGGAACCCGCCGAACGAGGCGTTCCGGAAGTCGTCGCGACGCACGGCGGAGAGCGCCCGCTCGAACGTCGTGGCGGTCAGGTCCTCGGCCACGGCCCGATCCTCGACGCGGCGGGCGATGAACCCGTAGATCCGGGGCAGGTAGAAGTCGTACAGCTCGCCGAACGCGGCACCGTCCGCCCGGGCGCCGGCCACGAGGGCCTGCTCCCGGGCGGATTCCATGCGGGTCGCATCACTGCCTGCCATCGGCCGGCCGAACGTAGGGACGGATGCTGCATCCGGCCATCGCCCAGCCGTACTGCCTCGGAACTCAGGGCGCCGTGACCGTCACGACGGTCGTCTGGCCGAGGAGCACCTTCTGGTCGCCCCAGGAGCCGATGCACTGGACCCGGTAGTCGGCGGTCTCGCCGCTGTCCGGCGCCCAGTCGTGCCACTCCGTCGCGCCGGGATCGCCCACGACCCCGATGACCTCGGACCCGTCGGTCCACGGCAGGTACGAGGGATGCTCGTTCCAGGTCGACTTGACGACCTTGTAGAAGGCGAAGCCCTCGACGTCGCACGCGCTCCAGGTCAGGACGACCTTGCCGCCGTCGGTGATCGTGAAGTCGATCGAGAGGTCGACCGGGTCGGGCGAGGGCGGAGGCGCCGGCTCCTCGGGCACCTCGATGCCCTTGGTCGCGCTGGCGTTGACGACCTTGTAGCCCGCCTCGGTCTTGCGGACGCAGAAGACGCGGTACCAGACCTTGTCGCCGTGGGGCGCGTCCTTGTCGTACGCGCGACGCTCGCCGCCGCGCTCGACGACCGCGATGACCTCGTCGCCGTCACCGGCGGGCCAGCTGGCGGTCGAGTCCTTCGAGCGGACGACCTTGTAGGAGTCGAAGTCCAGGCCCTCGCAGGAGCCCCACGCGAGCTTCGGGTGGTACTCGCGGATGGCGAGCTCCAGGGCGATCGGCGAGGTCGGCTCCTTGGTGGGATCCGGCTTCTCGGTCGGCTTGGGCTCGTCCTTCACCGGCTTCTTCGTCGGCTCCGGATTGGTCGGTTTCTCGGTGGGGTCTGGCTTGACCGGCGTGTCGGTGGGATCCGCGGGGGGCTTCTCGGTGGGGTCGGCGTCGCCGCCCGCGTCGTTGGCCGGCTTGGCGGTCGACTCGGGGTCGGCCCAGTTGTCGCCCTCGGCGCCGTCGCCGCCGTCCTTCGTGCCGTTGTCACCCTTGTCGCCGCTGGTGTCGCGGGAGCCGTCGGTGTCGCCGGCAAGGGCGGTCGTCGCGTCGTCCGCTCGCTCGCCCGACGGTCCGAGCGCGCCGCCCGGCCCCAACGCTGCGCCGAACGCCAGCCCGACGACCAACACGGCCCCGACGACCGCGCCCGCGAACGAGTGGCCGAGGCGCATGCCGCGCCCGGGGATCGGGCGGGTGGTGTCGTCGAGCAGGTGCGCGGCGACGAGCTCTGGCTCGAACGCGGGCGGCGCGACGACGGACTCCAATTCGAGCGCCGGCGCACGATCGATCGTCGTCTCCGTGGTTCGTCGCGTGCGCTTGCCGGCACCGCGACTCTTGGTGCTCATTCCCGCTGAACCTCCCCGTGCTGGCCGCTAGGTGCGGCCGATGAGTCCAATGGGCTCAAAACGGGGCCGAGGGTCGGGGATTACCTCGAGCGGGTAGGAAAGAAGTACCGAACGCGCATCGGCGGTCGTCAACGCGGCGCGGAACGGGGCGGCGGGCCCGGCGGATGGCGGTCTGGGGCGGCGGCGTTTCGGCGCGCTATGCGGCCGTGGTCGCCCCCCGACCGTCGTGGACGATCTGGCCATCCTGGATCGTCAGCCAGATCGGCAGCTCGCCGATGCGGGCGGGCTCGGCGGCCAGGAGGTCGCCGTCGACAACGGCGATGTCCGCGAGCTTCCCGACCTCGAGCGACCCGACCCGGTCCTCCAGGCGCAGCGCCCGGGCGGCGTCGAGCGTGTGCGCCCGCACGGCCTCCTCGACCGACAGCTCGTGGTGCGGCCCGACGCGCGTCCCGTCCGGCGTCATGCGCCAGGTCGCCGCCGAGATCGTGTCGAGCGGGCGGTAGCTCTGGACGAACGCGTCGGAGCTGATCACGGGGCGGATGCCGAGGTCGAGCCAGGCCCGCATCGGCGTCGCCTCGTGGATGCGCTCGCCAAGCTGCACCTTCCAGACGTTGCCGAGCTCGCGGATCGAGCCGGGCTGGGTCACCGGGATGACGCCGAGGGCCGCCATCCGTCGCTGCTGCGCCGGGGTCGGGTACGTGCCGTGCTCGACCCGCGGCCGCGGGTCCTCGTCCGGGCGGGCCCGGAAGGCGTCCTCGAGCGCCCCGAGCAGCAGCTCGTACGCGAGGTCGCCCATCGTGTGGACCGCGAGCTGCCAGCCGGCCTCGTGGGCCCGACGGATCAGCGACCGGAACGCCTCCCGCTCGTGGTAGAAGGTGCCGGCGGCGCGCGTCGGCCCGAGACCACCCGAGAACTTCGCGGTGCCCGCCGTGATCGCCCCGTCCGTGTAGAACTTCATCGCGCCGATGCCCAGCCGGTCGTCGCCGAACGGCCCGGCGAGGCCGACCTCGACGAGCGCCTCGAGCTGGTGGCTGAGCGGCATCGCCACGACCCGCGGACCGGGCACGCCGCGGCGGTGGGCCTCGCGGTAGATGCCGAGCTCGCGGCTGCTGACCTGGGGATCGGCGATGGTCGTGATGCCCGCGGCGAAGTACCGCGGCGCCGCGTCGGCGAGCATCCCGACGCCCTCCTCGACCGCCAGCTCGGTGTGGAAGTTCGGGCCGTGGTGGCCGATGTCGACCGACGGGCCGAGCAGCAGGTTCGTCGCGCCGTCCCGGGCGATGCCGGTCGGCCGGCCTCGCTCGTCCCGGTCGAACGTCCCGCCGTCCGGATCGCGCACGTCGTCGCCGATCCCGCGCAGCTCCAGCGCGAGGCTGTTCACGAGGATCGCGTGGCCGGAGACGTGCTCGAGCAGGATTGGGTGGGTGCGCGAGACCTCATCGAGATCACGGCGGTTCGGCAGCCGGCCCTCCGCGAACGCGCTCCACTCGAGGCCGTGCCCCTTGATCCAGGTGCCCGGCTCGCGCCGCTCCGCGAACTCGCCGACCCGCCGCTGGAGCTTGGCGATCGAGGTGACGTCGCGTGCCTCGACCCCGGCGAACGACTCCGCGGTCGCGAGGTAGTGGTTGTGGGCGTCGATGAACCCGGGGACGACGGTCCGGTCACCCGCGTCGATCTCGGTCGCGCCCGGGGGCAGCGCCCGCCGCACCTCGTCGAGGGCCCCGACCGCGGCGATCCGGCGGCCTTCGATCCCGACCGCCTCCGCACGGGGGCGCGCCGGATCGGCCGTGAGGATCGTTCGCGCCCGCAGGATCGCCAGCATCGGCCCGATCCTAGGCCAGCCGGGGGCCAGGCGCCGACCCCGGAGCGAGCGTCGGCGAGGCGCCTGCGCCGGACTTCTGGGAGAGCGTCATCGTCTTCGCCCCGACCTCGCTCCACTACGACTCGCTGGCGGCGATGGCGTCGGATTCGCACCTGATCGTCCGGGGCCGGATCGTCGGGTTCAGCTCGACCCCACGGCGTGGCGGCGCCTGCTAAACTAACGATCGTTAGTTAGGCGCCACCCGGGGAGCCGATGGTCGAGACCACCCGCCGGCAGGAAATCGAGGACGTCGCGAGCGATCTGTTCCGCGAGCACGGCTACGCGGGGACGAGCATCCGGGACATCGCGCGGGCCCTGTCCGTGCAGGGCGCGAGCCTCTACGCCCACGTCACGTCGAAGGAGGACGTGCTGTGGTCGATCGTCGACCGCGCGGCGACGAGGTTCGAGGAGGCCGCCGACCGTGCCGAGGCCGAGGCGGAGGCCCACGCGCCCGGCGATCCGGCCGAGGCGCTGGCCGCCCTCGTCAAGGCCCATGTCGACGTGCTGACCTCGGACGTCGACGAGGCCGGGGTCTTCGTGAGCGAGTGGCGCGCCCTGGGCGATGAGCGCCGTGCGCAGGTCCTTGCCCGCCGGGATGCCTACCAGGCGCGCTTCCGCGGCCACGTCGAGGAGGGGATCGCGCTCGGCGTGTTTGCGATGACCGACCCCTCGATCGCCACGATGACCATCCTCGGCGCCCTCAACTCGATCGTCACCTGGTACGACCCCGACGGCCGCCTGTCGGCCGATCGAATCGCCGACCACCTCGTCGACCTCACGCTCCGCATGCTGGAGGGCTCCCGATGACTGACCCGCTCGCGCTCGACCCCGTCCTGCCCGTCCGGCAGCGCAGCGAGCGGCCCTGGAACGAGGCGGACCTGCCCGACGACGAGCGCCACCGCCACTTCGAGGAGCACGTCACCTCGGGCGGCAAGATCGAGGCGACCGACTGGATGCCCGACGAGTACCGCACCGCCGTGCTGCGGTTCGTCGAGATGCACGCCAACTCGGAGCTCATGGGCGTCCTGCCGGAGCGCGAGTGGATCATGCGGGCCCCGACGCTGCGACGGAAGCTCGCGCTGACCGCGAAGGTCCAGGACGAGGTGGGCCACGCGCAGCTGCTCTACCGGGTCGCCGAGGACCTCGGAAAGCCGCGCGAGGCGATGCTCGAGGACCTCCTCGCCGGGAGGACCAAGTTCCACAACGTCTTCCACTACCCGACGCGGAGCTGGGGCGACATCGGGATCATCGCTTGGCTCGTCGACGCGGCGGCGATCGTCGCGCAGCAGGCCCTCCGGGACTCGTCGTACGCGCCGTACGCCCGGACGATGCAGAAGATCTGCTGGGAGGAGTCGGTCCACATCATGCACGGCCGGGACGTCGTGGTGACCCTCGTGAACGGCACCGCGTCCCAGCGGGAGCTGGTCCAGGAGGCGCTGAACCGCTGGTGGGGCCCGCTGATGCAGATGCACGGGCCGCGCGGCGACCGGTCGAAGGACCGCGACCTCCACTGGCGGATCAAGGCCAAGACGTCCGAGGAGCTCCGCCAGGAGTTCCTCACGATCTACGTGCCGCGGATCCGGGAGCTCGGCCTGACGATCCCCGACCCGAACCTCCGCTACGACGAGACGACGAAGACCTGGGAGTACACCGAGCCCGACTGGGACGAGCTCCGCACGGTCGTCACGAACCACGGGCCCAGGTCGCAGGACCGGCTGGCGTTCCGGCGCCTCAACCGCGAGGAGACCCGCTGGGTCCGCGAGACGGTCCTCGGCCTGCATCCCGCGATCGCCGCATGACCGATATGGACCCGCAGCCGATGGGCCGCTCCGGCGCGCTGGAGCCGTGGGAGGTGTTCCAGCAGCAGAAGGAGGGCGACCCGATGCGCCACGGCGGCAACGTCATGGCCCCGGACCGCGAGCTCGCGCTGCACTACGCCCGCGAGATGTTCTCGCGCCGGAACGAGAGCACGCGCCTGTGGGTCGTCCGGCGGGCCGACATCGCCGTCCTCGAGGACCCGGACCTGCTCAACCCGCCACTCGACCGGTCATTCAAGAAGCCCGGCGGCTACGTCATGCGCGACAAGCTCGCGGCCGCCCGCGCGCGCGCCGGCACCCAGAAGCCCGCCGCGCGCGCCGAGGGCCACGACCGTACGGGCGGCCGCCGAACGGCGGCGGCGACGGCCGCGACGACCACCGCGACGACGACCGCGACGACGACCGCGACGACGCGGGGCTCGCAGGACGCCCCGGTGAAGGAGCCGGCATGACCGTCGTGGCGCCACCGCTCGAAGGCGCGGTCCGCACCGCCCTCGCCGAGCTCCTGCTGACCATGGCCGACGACGAGTTCGTCAGCGGCTTCACGGACTCCGAGTGGACCGGCATCGCGCCGTTGCTCGAGGAGGACGTCGCGATCAGCTCGATCTCGCAGGACGAACTCGGCCACGCCCGGGCCCTGTACCAGCTGCTCGCCGAGGTCCTCGACGATGGGCGCGACGAGGACCAGCTCGCCTACGACCGCGAGCGCGAGGAGTACCGGCACGCCCGGCTCCTCGACCACCCGCGCGGCGACTGGGCCGACACGATCGCCCGTCGCTTCCTCTACGAGACCGCCGACGAGGCGCGGCTGGCCTCGATCGGTGGCGCGTACCGGCCGCTCGCCGACCTCGTCGAGAAGATCCGGCGCGAGGAGCGCTACCACCGCATGCACGTCGTGGCGTGGGTCGAGCGGCTTGCAAAGGCCGGGCCGGAGGCCCGCGGACGTCTGGAGGCGGCCATGGCCAGGCACGGCGTGGACGCCCCGACGATCTTCACCCCGCTCGAGGGCGAGGCGTCCCTCCTCGAGGCCGGGATCCTGACCCGATCGATGGCCGGCGCCGAGGCGGCCTGGCGCGCCGACCTCACGACGATCATGGTCCCGCTGCGACTCGCGCTGCCGCCGGCGCTCGAGCCGTCGCCGCAGGGGCGCCGGGACCACTCCGACGCGTTCCACTGGTTGTGGGGCGAGTTCACGTCCGTGCGGCGCTCGGAGGTCGGCGCGACATGGTGATGGCGGCCGATCGGGCGCTCGATGGCGGAACGTTCGACGGGAGCGGCCGCATCGGCCCTCGCGCCGTGCTGGCCGCCCTGGAGGACGTCGCAGATCCGGAGATCCCGAACGTGTCGATCGTCGAGCTCGGGATGATCGAGCAGATCGAGGTCCGGCCCGACGTGATCGCGGTCGAGCTGCTTCCGACGTTCGTCGGCTGCCCGGCGCTCGAGGTGATCCGCGAGGCCGTGGCGACCCGGCTCCTGGCGTTCGGGCGGCCGGTTCGCGTCGAGATGACGTTCGCCCGACCCTGGACCACCAACCGGATCTCGCCGGCCGGCCGCGAGAAGCTGCGCGCCTCGGGCTTCGCGCCGCCGCCGCACCTCGCGTCGACCGCCCGCGCCTTGCCGGTGCTGGGCGCGACGCCGGCCGGGACCGACGAGCCGCCGGTCGAGTGCCCCTACTGCGGCTCGGCCCGCACGACCCTCGAGAACGTCTTCGGGCCGACGCAGTGCCGCTCGATCCGACACTGCGTCGACTGCCGCCAGCCGTTCGAGGCCTTCAAGCCGGTCTGACGCGCGTTCGAGCGGCGGGCGACCCGCCGCCGAGTCATTGGCTCGGCGGCGTCAGGTCGCAGTTCGGGGTGGTGCAGAGGGCGAGCCCGAGGTTCTCCAGGCCCTCGGCGAGCGGCGTGAAGCCCATCCAGCCGCCGAGGTGGCGCGCGACGACGCCCGCGGGCTGGCCGTCGACCAGCACCGCGGCGCCGGAATCGCCGACGAAGACCGAGACGTCGGCGACGACCATGCACGGGAAGATCGTGTCGGTCTCGTGCTCGTACGGACCGATCTCGGTGACCTTCCCGGTCCGGTAGCGCTCGCGCCCGTTGAACTCGACGCGGCCGCCCACCGCCATGTCGCCGCAGGCGAGCGCCCGGGTCGACGCATCGAATGTCCGGTACCCGCCGGCTCCGAGGTCGACCTCGTTGAGGTGGCCCCACGGGATCCGGTCGGGAGCGAGTTCGAGCGGCATGAAGTCCGACGGGGCGCAGAACCGGCCCGGCGGACAGTCGGCGAGCTCGGCGCGCTGCCCGATCACCCCGATCACCCGGCCGGACCCGTCGCGCAGCGTGTCGCCAGGCCTGGAGCAATGGGCGGAGATCGTCAGCACGATCGTCTCGCCGCGGCGCGCGTAGAAGCCGCCGGAGCACGCGCCCGTGACGTTCTGGCCGGCCATCACGGGCGGGTCGTAGCGCGGCGTGGTCCGCACGGTCTCCGCGATGTCACGCAGCACCCGCTGGCCGACCAGGACGGCCTCGACGGCCACGATCGCGAGCAGCACGACGATCGCGGCGCGGACGACCCGCCGGCGACGTGTCACCGCCCGGGGCGGCCCTCACGCCGTGCCGCGGGTCCGGCGCGCTCGTTCAGCGCCGCCTTCTCGGCGATCTCCCGGATCCGGGCCGCCCGCGTCTCCGGGCGCTTCGCCAGCGCGATCCACGTGAGCAGCATCTGGCGCACCGCCTTCGGGAACGCGTCGAAGTTCGCGGCCGCCGGCGGCGAGGCCGCGAGGGTCGCCGCGAGGTCGTCCGGGACGACGCCCTGCTCCGGGCCGTCCAGCAGCGTCCACGAGCCGTTCGCCTTGGCCCGGTCGATCGCCGCGAGGCCGGCGGGCGTCATCCTTCCCTCGGCCATGAGCCGCTCGACGCGGGCCTTGTTCGTCGCCGCCCAGCCCGAGGTCGGCTGGCGCGTCGAGAACCACTGGCGCGACCGGCGCTCGTCGAGGTTGCCACCCTGGCCGTCGATCCAGCCGAAGCACAGCGCCTCCTCGACGGCGTGCTCGTACTCGATCCGCCGACCGAAACCCTTGCGCCAGCCGACGAGCCAGACCCCGGAGGACGTGGCGTGGTTCGCCTCCAGCCAGGCGCGCCACGCGGCACGATCCTCGAGGTGGACCTGCGGGGCCTCGTCCATCTTGCTCGCCATCGTGGCGCAAGGTACCGCCGCCGGCGGGGTACGCTCCCGGCCGTGAGCGAGCAGGGGCGGGCCCTTGTCGGGGTGATCGGCGCCGGGACGATGGGCGCCGGGATCGCGACGGTGGCCCTGGAGGCCGGCTGGCGCGTCGCGCTGCACGACAGCGCGGAGGGCGCGGTCGAGCTGGCGCGGCAGCGGATCCGCGAGGGGCTGGCGCGGCGGGCAGCGCGCTCGGGCGTGGACGCGGACACGCTCGACGATTGGGTCGATGCCCGGATGGCGGACCTGACGGCAACGGCGAGCGCGACGGCGGCCGCGGCGGAGGCCCAGCTGGTCATCGAGGCGGTGATCGAGGACCTCGGGGCGAAGCGGGCCCTGTTCCGGGAGCTCGACGAAGCCACCGCTGGAGACACGGTCCTCGCGACGAACACCAGCGCGCTGTCGGTCTCGGCGATCGCGGAGGCCGCGGCGCGGCCGGAGCGCGTCGTCGGGCTGCACTTCTTCAACCCCGCGCCGGTGCTGCCGCTCGTCGAGGTCGTGGCGGGGCGGCAGAGCGCCCCCTGGGCCGTCGAGCGTGCGGCGGGCATCGTCGAGGGCTGGGGCAAGACGCCGATCCGGGTCGTCGACCACCCGGGCTTCATCGTCAACCGGGTCAACCGGCCGTTCACCCTCGAGCCGCTGCGGCTGCTGCGCTCGGGCGCGGGCACGGTCGAGTCGATCGACGCCGCGCTCGAGGCGGCGGGCTTCCCGATGGGCCCGTTTCGGCTGATGGACCTCATCGGGATCGACGTGAACCTCGCCGCGGCGCGCGGGCTCTTCGAGGCAATGGGCCGGCCGCCGCGCCTGCGCCCCTCGCCGATCCAGGAGCAACTCGTGGCGGCCGGCCGCCTCGGCCGCAAGACCGGGGAGGGCTTCTATCGCTACGTCGACGGTCGATCGACCGGTCCCGCCCCCGACTTCGCGGCCGCGGCCCCGCCCCCGCCCCGACGCGACGAGGACGGCGACACGATCCCGCACATCGTCCTCGACGGGCCGACCATCGCCGAGCGCGTCATTCTCGCCATCGTCAACGAGGCGTTCCGGGCCCTCGGGGACGGGGTGGCCTCGGAGGAGGACATCGACATGGCGATGCAGCTGGGTGCCAACCACCCGTTCGGCCCGTTCGAGTGGGCCGCGCGGGCCGGCATCCACGAGGTGGTGGTGGTGCTGGATGCCCTGAGCGACGAGGACGCCGACACCTTCCGGCCCGCCCTGTCGCTGCTGCGCCGCGCCCGGCCACGAGGCTGATCGCCCGATCGAGGCCCGAGCGCCGAAGGGCGTATGATCCCGCCCGCATCGTTCGCGTCAACCCCCACTCGCGCCTCGCGCAGGGAGGCCCCATGAACCCCCGCTTCCAGATCCGCCTGCTCGGCCTGCTCGCCGCCGGCGCCGTGGTCGTAACTGCGTGCGGCGGCGGCGGCGCTACCTCAGCCCCAACCGGCGGCGTCACGGCGCCGCCGGCCACGGCCGCGGCCCCGAGCAGCCCCGCACAGTCGACCGACGAGCCGACCTTCAGCTTCGCGCTCCCGTCCGGCTTCAACGCGGACACCGAGCTGGAGGCCCTGCTCCCGGCGCAGCTCGGCGGCCAGGATGTCTTCAAGCTCAGCATGACCGGCGACCAGTTCGTGGGCGCCGGCGAGCAGGGCTCTGACGAGCTGTCGAACGCCCTCAGCCAGCTCGGGAAGACGCCGCAGGACCTGAGCGTGGCGTTCGGGGGCACCGATGCCGTCTCCGTGTTCGCCTACCGTATCAAGGGCGTCGACGCCACCACGTTCTTCAACGCCTTCCTGCAGACGGGCATGAGCCAGGGCGCGACGATCACCGACGTGACCATCGCCGGGAAGTCGGTGAGGAAGGTCGTCACCGCGGAGAGCGAGACCATCTACCTCTACACGAGTGGGCAGGTGCTCTTCGGCGTCGGGGGCGACGACGTGCCGGATGCCCTCCTGAATGAGGTGTTCTCGAAGCTCCCCTGACGCCGTGAGCGCGCGTGACCCACGCCGACCCGTTCGCGAGGCCTGGATCGTCGAGGCCGTCCGGACGCCCATCGGCCGCTACGGTGGCGCATTGGCCCAGGTCCGACCCGACGACCTGGCAGCGATCGCCATCCGCGCGGTCGTCGACCGCTCGGGCATCGACCCCGCGCTGATCGAGGACGTCATCCTCGGCTGCGCGAACCAGGCGGGCGAGGACAACCGGAACGTCGCGCGGATGGCCGCGCTGCTGGCCGGTTTGCCGGTCGAGGTCGCCGGACAGACGGTGAACCGGCTGTGCGGCTCCGGGCTCCAGGCGATCAACGCGGCCGCCAATGCGATCGCTGCCGGCGACGGCGACGTGTTCGTCGCGGGCGGGGTCGAGTCGATGACCCGGGCCCCGTTCGTGCTCGGCAAGGCCGAGTCGGCCTGGGACCGGACCGCGACGAAGCTCCAGGACACGACCCTCGGCTGGCGCTTCATCAACCCGAAGCTCGCCGCGATGCACCACCCGTACTCGATGGGCGAGACCGCGGAGAACGTCGTCGAGCGCTACGGCGACCGGCTCGACGTGACCCGGGAGCGGCAGGACGCCTTCGCGCTGCTGTCCCACCAGCGGGCCGTCGCGGCGATCGAGAGCGGGCTGTTCGACGACCAGCTCGTGCCCGTGGAAGTCCCGCAGAAGAAGGGCGACCCGATCTTGGTGACGCGCGACGAGCATCCCCGCGCCGATACGTCGCTGGAGGCCCTCGCGATGCTCCGGCCGGCGTTCCGCGAGGGCGGCTCGGTGACGGCCGGGAATTCGTCCGGGATCAACGACGGCGCGGCGGCGACCTTGGTGGTCGAGGCGGAGCGGGCCCGGGCGCTCGGGCTGCGGCCGATGGCCCGGATCGTCTCGACGGCGGTCGCGGGCGTGGATCCCGCGATCATGGGCGTCGGGCCGGTGCCGGCGACGCGCAAGGCGCTCGAGCGGGCCGGGATCGGCGTCGAGGACCTCGACCTCGTCGAGCTGAACGAGGCCTTCGCCTCGCAGTCGGTCGTGTGCATCGACGAGCTGGGTCTCGATCCGGCGAAGGTCAACGTCAACGGCGGCGCGATCGCGCTCGGGCATCCGCTGGGGGCGTCCGGCGCCCGGCTCATGACGATGCTCGTCCATGAGCTCCGGCGCCGCGAGGGCCGCTACGGCCTGGCGACGATGTGCATCGGCGTCGGGCAGGGAATCGCGACGGTCGTCGAGCGGATCGAGGGATAGCCCCCGGCCCTGACCGGGCCCCGGCGCTGTCTAGTTCGGGCTCCCGTTCGCGGCGGTGCCGGCCTCGAGCGACTGGACGGCGCGGGCGATCGCCTCGCGCAGCGTGACCTCCGGCGTCGCGGCGGCGACGCTCGCGGCGACCTTCAGGGGCGCCCCGACCTCCTGCAGCCGCGCCTGGCACTCCCCGACGACGCGCTGGACGAACTTGCCGGCCTCCGACGCGGTCGTCTCGGGGAGGAGCACGTGGAAGCGCGTCGCGCTGACGCGGGCCACGACGTCGCTGGCCCGGGACTGGCGCAGCAGGACCTGCCCGACCGGCGCCGCGTGGACCCGCAGCCAGCTGTCCATCGCGGCGCTGGACCGGAGCGGGCGGAGCTCGATCACCGCGACCGCGGCGGGACGCCCGTAGCGGGCGGTCCGCTGCGACTCGCGCTCGACCACGGCATTCCACTCGACACGGCCGGGCATCGAGCGGAGCGCGACGGCGTCGCCGCCGGGCCGGTGCATGCCCCGGAGGGCCGCGCCACGGGACCCGCGGCCGTGCAGGAATGCCTCGATCGACTGGTCCGCCCGCTGGTCGGCGAGGTCGGGAAGGGCGAACCGGCGGGCGCGATTCGACTCGGACGTGGCCATGGCCTCCGGGCTTGGGTGGTGGCGGTGAGCGCAAACGGTAAACGAGCGCGGGCGAATCGTCCCGCCCCGCGAGGCCGGAGCCCTCGCGGGCGAAGCGGCTTCGATCTCGGCGGCCCGGAACGGCCGGGTCGTGAGCCCGCCGCAAGCGGGAATCTCGGCATGGATGGTTGTCGGAATCGGTTGCGTTGCGTACGATCTACCGCACGAACCACGCGTGGGACGACCGTGTCCCGTGCCGGGAAGGAGCCTGACGCGAAATGATCGAACAGCAGCCCGCCGTCCTGTCGCTGAGCGATGCCGCCGCCGCCAAGCTGCGCGAGCTCACGAAGGAGGAGACCAACCCGAACATCGGGCTGCGTGTCTACGTCTACTCCGGCGGGTGCTCCGGCTTCCGCTACGGGATGATGCTTGAGGACCAGCCCTCGCCCGAGGACAACATCCTCGAGGCGAACGGCGTGAAGGTCTACGTCGACGGCCAGAGCATCCCGCTCCTCAAGGGCTCGGAGATCGACTACGTCGACACGCTCATGGGCGCCGGGTTCACCGTCAACAACCCGAACGCGGTCGCGGCCTGCGGCTGCGGCTCGAGCTTCCGCACCGCGGACGACGCGGGCACCGCGCGGTCCTGCGCCCACTGACCGCCCGCTGAACGGCGCCGGCCGACCGGCCGGCACACCACCGCTTCCTGCGCGCCGCCGGGCGACCGGCGGCGTTCGTGGCTCCCGGCGAACGATTCGGCCGGAATCTGTCAAACGCGGCTCACTCCCTGCGCCGCCGCGCGGGCTACCCTGCCGGCGATGCGCCTCGTCGTCCCCCCGAGCGCCCCCGCGGTCGATGCCGCCCCGGGACACGAGCCCGCGCCCCCGGCAGAGCCGGGGTCGGACGCCGCCCTGACGCCCGCGCTCGAGGCCGCGCTTCGCCGTGTCGACGAGCTCGCCGACAAGACCTTCGCCGGCCTCAAGGTTCCGGGCCTCGCCTATGGCGTCGTCTCGGACGGGCGCCTCGTCTACACCCGCGGCCTCGGGACGATCCGCCTCGGCGAGGAGGTCCCGCCCGATGGCCGGTCGATCTTCCGGATCGCCTCGATGACGAAGAGCTTCACCGCGGCGACCGTGCTCAGCCTGCGCGACGAGGGGCTGATCGCCCTCGACGATCGCATCGAGCGCTACGTCCCCGAGCTCCAGTCCCTTCGCTACCCGACCGCCGACTCACCCGCGATCACGATCCGCCATCTCCTGACCATGACGGCCGGCTTCCCGACGGACGACCCCTGGGGGGACCGCCAGCAGAGCCTCGACCTCGAAACGTTCCGGCGGCTCCTGGCCGGCGGCCTGTCGTTCGCGTGGGCGCCGGGAACCCGCTTCGAGTACTCGAACACCGGCTACGGGATCCTCGGCCGGCTGATCACGAACGTCGCCGGGCGCGAGTACAAGGACGTCGTGCGGGAGCGCCTCCTCGCACCGCTCGGGATGGCCTCGACCGGCTACGTCGCCGAGGAGCTCGACGCCACGCGGCTGGCGAAGGGCTACCTGTGGCGCGGCGAGCGGTACCTGGACGAGCCCTCCGACGGGTACGGCGCACTCGCTGCGATGGGCGGCCTGTTCTCGACCGTGGAGGACCTCGCAACGTGGGTCTGCTTCCTCGCCGGGGCCTTCCCGCCGCGGGACGACCCGGACGATGGCGCGCCGCTCTCGCGGGCCTCGCGGCGCGAGATGCAGCAGCCCTGGGTCGACGCCGGGACGCGGCTCTCCCACCTCTCGCCCGACGCGATGCCCGACCTCGAGCGGATGGCCTACGGCTTTGGGATCTTCGTGCTCGACGACGTCCGCTTCGGGCGGATCGCGGGCCACAGCGGCGGCTATCCGGGCTTCGGCTCGAACATGCGCTGGCATCCCGCCTCCGGCCTCGGGGTGATCGCGCTCATGAACCACCGCTACGCGCCGGCGGCGCTCCTCGCCCGCGACCTCCTCCAGGAGCTGCTCCGGAACGACGCCGCGCCCGTCCGTCGGACCCGCCCCGCCCCGCCGACGGAGGCGGCCCGCGCCGCCGTCGAGCGTCTGCTCGAGGACTGGGACGACGCCGCGGCGCGCGAGCTGTTCGCGATGAACGTCGACCTGGACGAGCCGCTCGCCGAGCGCAAGGCCTTCGCCGCGACCCTGCGCGAACGTCACGGCCGGCTGACCCGCGACGCGACGACACCCGCGGAATCCGCCACGCCGTTCCACCTCGCCTGGTGGCTCGACGGCGAGAAGGGCGGCCGCGTGAAGGTCGAGATCCTCCTCTCTCCCGAGCTGCCCCCACGCGTCCAGACCCTCGGGCTCACCTCCGTCCCGGAGCCGCCCGCCGCGCTGCGGCGGGCCGCGGAGCTGCTCGTGGGCGCGCTGGCCACGCCTGAGACCGGACCGGTCACGATCGACTGGCCCGCGGCGCTGTCGCTCGGGCCGGACGCGGACCCCGGCGCGATCGTCCGGGCGATGCGGGCCACGGAGGCGAGATTCGCCCCGGTGTCGCTCGGTCGACCGATCGAGGGGGACGGCGAGCGCAGGGCCACGTTCCGCCTCGAGTCGCCGCGCGGCCGCGTCGATCTCGCGCTGGCGATGGATCCGGAGTCGGGCTGCCTCGAGTCGGTCGCCCTCACCCCGGTTCGCCTGGAGGCGCCCGCCCTCGACTGACGGTCCCACGGCGCGCCCGCCGGGAGGCGGTACGAACGGGTGGTTGGGAGCCTTTCAGATCACGCTGACAGTACGCGACGGCACGACGCTTTCCGTGCCGCTCGAACAGGTGGTCGAACGCTCGATGCGCACCGCGACGTCGTGGACCTGGCTGGGCGTGGCCCTCGTGGGCGGCCTGCTGACCCTCGCGTTCGTCGCCCTGCCGGCCGGAAGCGTCGAGCAGTCCGCGGTCTACGACGCCGCCGGCCTCGCGGCTATCGCCGCGGCGCTGTACGGCATCCGCCTCCATCGCCCCGCCTCGCGGCAGCCGTGGCTGCTGCTCGCGCTGGGCCAGCTGTCGTTCGTGGCCGGCGACATCATCTGGACGACGCTCGCGGCGCTCGGGGAGGACCCGTTCCCGTCGCCGGCCGATGCGGCCTACCTCCTCGGCTACCCGATCCTCGCCGTCGGCCTCGGCGTGGCGATCCGCCGGCGCATCGCCGGCGGCGATCGGGCCGGGCTCCTCGACGGCGCGATCCTCGCCACCGGCGCGGCGGTGGTCTGGTGGACGTTCGTCCTCGGGCCGTTGACGGAAACGAGCGACCCGGACCCCGTGGGCTTCCTGTTCGGCATCGCCTACCCGCTCGGCGACCTGCTGCTCATCGGCATGGCCCTCGGACTGCTTGTAGCGCCGGGCGCCCGGTCGACGTCCTTCCGGCTGCTCGTGGCGAACCTGCTGGCCCTGCTCGTCGGCGACCTCGTGTTCGGGCTCCAGTCGGTCGCCGGGACGTACGTCGACGGCGGCCTGCTCGACGTGACCTGGCTCGCCGGCTACGTGCTCTTCGGGATGGCCGCGACGCACCCGTCGATGGCCCGGGTGTTCGAGCCGAGCCCGATCTCGGTGGCCCTCCTCGGGCCCGTGCGGATCGTGCTGCTGGCGGTTGCGATGCTCGTCGGACCGGCGCTGCTGCTCGTGGATCACGCGAACGAGAGCAGCGTGGTGCTCGTCGTCGCGGGCGCCAGCGCCATCGTGTCGATTCTCGTGCTCGTCCGGCTTGCCGGGATGGTGCGCAATCTCAGCCGGGACATCCAGCGGCGGGAGGTCCTCGAGGCGCAGCTCAGCTACCAGGCCCACCACGACCCGCTGACCGGCCTCGCGAACCGGCGGCGGTTCTTCGGGGCCGTCCATGACGTGCTCGACACGGGCAAGGGCCTCACGGTCTTGTTCATCGACCTGGACGACTTCAAGGACGTCAACGACGGCCTGGGCCACGACGCCGGGGACGCGCTGCTGACGGAGATCGGGCGGCGCCTGGTCGCGGTCCTTCGCCCAAACGACCTCGGCTGCCGCATCGGCGGCGACGAGTTCGCGGCGCTCCTCCCCGGGCTGGTCGATCCGCGCGACGGCGAGATGGTCGCGCGGCGCGTGCTCGAGGTGCTCGCCAGGCCGTTGACGATCGAGGGCCGCGAGCTGTCCGTCCGGGCCAGCATCGGCGTGGCCGCGGCCGATGCCGACGAGGCGGTCTCGGTCGACGAGCTGCTGCGCCGCGCCGATGTCGCGATGTACCACGCCAAGGCCGCGGGCAAGCACTGCGTCGCCATCTTCGCGCCAGGCATGGACTCGCCGGCCGCGGCGGTGCAAGGCGCGCATGCCGGCCGCGGCGGGCCGTTCCGGCACGTCCGGCCCGGCCGCCAGCCGACCCCGCAGCCCGGCTCGGCGTAGCGAGGCGACCGCGGGCGAGACCGCAGGACACGCCGAAGACTTCACCCACAGGACTACGGAGATCGGCGAGGCCGGATCGACCATGCCAGATCGGGGAGGCCGGATCGACCATGCGGGATCGGCGAGACCCCGCGGCGCTAGTCGGAGTAGCGCTCCTCCTTCCAGGGGTCGGCGTCGTTGTTGTACCCGTAGCGCTCCCAGAAGCCGAGCTGGTCGTGGTCGAGGAACTCGAGGCCGCGGAGCCACTTCGCGCTCTTCCAGAAGTAGCGCTTCGGCACGAGGAGGCGCAGCGGGTAGCCGTGCTCGGGCTCGAGCGGCTGGCCGTCGAACGTGTCGGCCAGCAGCACATCGTCGTCGTCGAGCACCGAGAACGGGAGGTTCGCGGTGTAGCCCTGCTCGGCGTGGGCGACGACGTGGGTGACCTCGGGGCGCAGCTGCGCGAGCTCGAGGACGTGCTGGATCGGGACGCCTTCCCAGGTCGTGTCGAGCTTGGTCCAGCGGGTCACGCAGTGGATGTCCGTCTCGACCGTCTTGCGCGGCAGGCACCGGAACTCGTCCCATGTCAGCCGGAACGGGTTGTCGACCAGGCCGAAGACCTTGAAGTCCCATGTCGCCAGGTCGACCTTCGGGACGGAGCCGTAGTGCAGCACCGGGAACTTCTCGGTCCGATACTGGCCGGGCGGGATGCGGTCGGCGACGGCCGCATCGCGTTCCTTGTTCCCGAACAGTCGCTCGTACAACGCCGCTGCCTCCGGTCGCATGGGACCACGAATCCTACGCGGCCGAGGCGCCGGGGCGATGACGGGCCGATGACGGCGCCGCGCAGCCGCGACGGCGTCGTGAGCCGCCTCGGCGCCGTTGGGACGCTACGGCGCGCGACGGGCCTCGGGCAGACGGGCCTCGAGCTCGTCAACCATTGGCAGGACGTAGCGGCTCGACACGAGCGCCACGAACGCGACGGTGACCATCACGAGCAGTGCGAACAGGACGGCCGAGGCGACGAGCAGCAGCCCCACGAGGGCCACCAGGACCACCATCCGGACTGGTCGCCCGATCACGGCGATCGCAGCCAGGCTCAGCCGCCGCTTGACGCCGACGTCCTCCCGGCGGGGATCGACCAGCAGGGGCCAGGCCGCGACAAGGAACATCGCGAGCCCAACGAGGCCCCACAGCGCCATGGCGCTGACGAACCACCCGACGGGATGGTCCGTGCCCATGCCGAGCAGCACGTTCGTCGTGAGCACGAAGACCAGGAGCGTGACCCCCACGCCGAGGAGCACAGCGGTCCCGGCGTAGCGGCGCATCCCGGCGACGAAGTCGGAGAACGCGGCCGGCTCGTCGCGCGCGATCAGCGCGGCCATCCGGTAGATCCCCGCGGTCGGGATCGCCAGCAAGACGAGCAGCCCGAGGCCGACCGCGGAGGTGAGCGGGGCCAGCAGGGCCAGGATCAGCAGCACGCCCCAGGCGACGTTCGCGGGCGCGAGCCGCCACGAGTTGAAATAGAAGTCGACGAGGGACTGCCGAATCGCGCCGCCCAGCCCCATCGGTCGGCCGTCAGCCCTTCACGCCGGAGGCCGCGACGCCCTCGACGAAGTAGCGCTGGAACAGGACGTAGAGGACGAGGATCGGGAGCGTCGCAAGACAGATGACGGCCATGAGCGGCGGCCAGTTGGTCGACATCCCGCCCGACTCCCGGAAGAGGTACAGCGCGAGCGGCAGCGTCGTGTGCTCCGGGTCCGTCAGGAAGATGACCGGCCAGAGGAAGCCGTTCCACGTGCCTTGGAACTGCAGGATCGTCACCGCCGCCAGCGCGGGCGTCGCGAGCGGCAGCATCACCCGGGTGAACGTCGTGAAGAAGCCGGCGCCGTCGATCCGAGCGGCCTCCTCGAGATCCTTCGGGATCGACAGGAAGTACTGCCGCAAGAGGAAGATGCTGGTCGCCGAGATGGCCAGGACGAGGATCACCGCGATGTACTGGCCGATGCCCC
Source organism: Binatia bacterium (assembly GCA_035574535.1). Lineage (GTDB taxonomy): Bacteria > Chloroflexota > Limnocylindria > Limnocylindrales > CSP1-4 > UBA5189. The sequence continues at coordinate 125 of DATLYV010000198.1, read as the reverse complement.
GGGTCAGGCCAAACTCGTTGAAGAGGACGTACACCGGGACCACCCGGAGCTGGTCCGGGATCATCAGGGTCGCGAGGACGATCAGGAACAGCAGCTCGCGACCCGGGAATCGAAGCCGCGCGAAG
>DATLYV010000197.1:0-7379 GCA_035574535.1 Binatia bacterium | reverse complement strand
TTGGTGATGATCGGCAGCAGCCAGGCGGCGGGGTACCGGAACCCGACCACGATCACCGCCGCCATCAGCAGGTCGACCTGGCCGATCGCGATGCTCATCGTGACCGGCGCCAGCACGCCGAAGAAGAACGCCCGCCAGCCGGTCAGCCAGCCGAGGATCGCGACGAGCAGGGCCGTCCAGACCGCGGCGAAGACCGCGAACGGCAGCGCCACGAGCGGCCCGATCAGGTGGGCGAAGGCAGGCGAGTAGATGTACGCCCCGCTCTCGCCGGGCCGCGCCCAGGCGTAGTCGAAGCCGTCCCGCGTGGACCAGTAGGCCCACAGGTCGAAGATCCGCTCGTTCCAGGGGTAGAGCTGCAGGAGGCGGGCCGCGGCGAAGATGACCAGCACGAGGATCGCGGCCCCGATCCAGGTGCGTCGGAGCAACGCCTGCCGCGCGTCGCGACCCGTTCGGGCGGGGGCGGCGTCCGTCATCGCAACGGTCAGCCGATCGGGTCGGCCGCGTGGTGGGGATCGCGGACGATCGACGTCGCCTCGGCGATGGCGGCGGCCGCCGCCGGGTCGAGGTCGTCCGCGTCCACGCCGTTCGTCTCGCGGGAGCGGATCCCGTCCAGCCGCTCGAGCTCGCCCAGCTCGTCGACCGCGAGGGTGTCCTCGGCGACGTCCTCGGCGAAGAGGTCGAGGCTGATCTGGTCGCCGGCCAGGGTCCGCTGCAGCGCCAGGAACGAACGTCGGTGGAATGGCGTCAGCCCGAGCCGGCGGATGGCCTCTCGGTGCTCCCGGGTCGCGTAGCCCTGGTTCCGCTCCCAGCCGTAGCCCGGGTAGCGCGCGGCGAGACGGGCCATCATCCGGTCGCGCACGACCTTGGCCACGATCGACGCGCAGGCGATCGTGTAGCACTTGGCGTCGCCGTCGACGATCGCGGTGTACGGCCCGACCTGCGCCTCGAAGCCCGCGATCCGGTTCCCGTCCACGAGCACGTGATCGTGCCCGCCGAGCCTTGCAACGGCGCGCCGCATCGCGAGGTGGGTGGCGTGATAGATGTTGATCGTGTCGATCTCGCGCACGGACGCGGCCCCGATACCGACCGCCACGGCCCGCCGCCGGATGATCGGCGCCAGCCGCTCGCGCTGCTGCAGCGACAGGGTCTTGGAGTCGCGCACACCGGGGATTCGGCGCGCATGCGGCTTCATGATCACGGCCGCGGCGACGACCGCCCCGCAGGTCGGGGCGACGCCGACCTCGTCGATCCCGGCGACGCGCACGGCTCCCTCGCGCCAGTGGACGTTCTCGTAGCGCAGGCTGGGAACGCGGGTGGCCATCGGGCGCTCAGGGTACCCCCGGGACGGCCAGCGGCGGCCGATACGGATTCGGTTCGGGCCGACTGCGCGACCCCGGATGGGGGCGCGCCCAAACGGTCAGCTCCGGGCGCGGCGCTCGCGCAGCGTCGCGGCCTTGCCGACGCGGTCGCGGAGGAAGTACAGCTGGGCGCGTCGGGCGCGGCCATGGCGGACGACCTCGATCTTCTCGATCCGCGGGCTGTTGATCTTGAACGTCCGCTCGACGCCGACGCCGCTGGCGATCTTGCGAACCGTGATCGAGCGGGTGATCCCGCCGCCGCGCAGGCGCATGACCGTGCCCTCGAAGACCTGGATGCGCTCCTTGCCGCCCTCGATGACGCGGGCCGAGACTTTGACGGTGTCGCCGGAGGCGAGCTCCGGCAGGTCGGTACGGATCTGATCGGCGACGATCTCGTCGAGCACGTTCACGGCGGCAGTTCCCTGTGGTGTGGCGCGCACGACGGCGCGGAGCGGGGTCAGTCTGGGAGCCGGCAGAGCGTGCCGACGGCGGCGAACGATAGCACGAGGCCGATCCGGCCGTCGACCGGGAGGCTCCGTCCCCGCGGGTCAGCCCCCCGGCGGGAGCAGGTCCGGGCGCCGGCGGCGCGTTCGCTCGAGGGCGGCCTCGTGCCGCCACGTACGAACGGCCTCGTGGTTGCCGCTGACGAGCACGTCGGGGACGGCGCGGCCGCGGAACTCGGCGGGGCGGGTGTACTGCGGGTACTCGAGCAGGCCGGCGCTGAACGACTCCTCGACCGTCGAGGCGTCGTCGATGGCGCCGGGCAGCAGCCGCGTCACCGCGTCGATGACGACGAGCGCCGCCAGCTCCCCGCCGGACAGCACGTAGTCGCCGATCGACAGCTCGAGGTCGACGAGGTCGCGGACCCGGTCGTCGACGCCCTCGTAGCGTGGACAGATCAGGACGAGGTGCAGCCGCGCCGCGAGGTCGGCAGCGCGGGCCTGGCGGAACACCTCGCCCCCGGGGTCGAGGAGGATGACGGTCGAATCGGGCCGCCGGAGCGCGTCGATCGCCGCGGCGATCGGTTCCGGCCGCAGGACCATCCCGGCGCCGCCGCCGTACGGCGCGTCGTCGACGCTGCGGTGCTTCCCGAGGCCCCACTCTCGGAGGTCGTGGAGGCGAACGTCCACCAGCCCGCGCTCACGGATCCGCCCGGGGATGCTCTCCGACAGTGGCGCCTCGAGCATGCCGGGGAAGAGGCAGACGACGTCGATCTCGAGGGTCATGCCGCGCCGCCCGCGTTGCCGCCAGCCGTGCCGCCCCCGGACGCCCCGGCCTGGCGCGCCCCCTTGCCGTGTCGCGACCAGCGCGGTCGCCGTCGCGGCCTGGACGACCGTACCTGCGCCTCGACCGCACCCCCGCCGAGATCGAGCACGCTTTCGTCGACGACGAGCTCGCCGCGCTCGGGCGCGAAGGTCGTGATGATGTCGCGCACGGCCGGCAGGTCGAACTCGCCGGGCGGGCCGCCGCGGACGACGTAGACCTCCGCCTCGCCAGCGCGGTAGACGTCGACGACCCTGCCGAGCTCGGCGCCCGTCGAGTCGCGGACCGTCGCGCCGATCACTTCGTGCCAGTAGACCGCGCCGGCATCGAGGTCCGCCTCGCGGTCGACCTCGACCTCGAGGTAGACGTCCCGGAGCCGCTCCGACGACTGGCGGTCCGGGACCTCCCGGAAGCGGAGGCGCCAGCCCGGCCCATCCTCGACCGGCTTCGCCTCGATGACGGTCAGTGGGTCCGGGTCGCCCTCGACGTGCAGCACGCAGCCCGGAGCGAAGCGATGCTCCGGCTTGTCCGTGAGGACCTCGACCCGGACCGCGCCCTTGAGGCCGTGGAGGCCCCGGACCTGGGCGACGACGAGGCGCGTCAGCACCATCGGCGCAACCCGCTCAACCCGCCCGGCGCGACCAGCGCGCTCAGACGATCTCGAGCTGGACCGAGGTGCCCTCGCGCGCCGCGGTCACCTTGAGCAGCGTCCGGAGCGCCTTGGCGACGCTGCCGTTGCGCCCGATGACCTTGCCCATGTCGTCCTCGGCCACGTGGAGCTCGATGACCAGTCCCTCGTCGTCCTCGATCTCGGTGACCGAGACGGCCTCCGGGTCATCGACGAGCGACTTCGCGACGTACTCGACCAGGTCCCTCGCGCTCATTCCGCAGCCGCCTCGGCCTTCGCGGCCGCCTTGGCCTTCGAGGCCTTCGCCTTCGCGGGCTTCTCGGTGGCCTGCTCGGCCGGCAGGACGCCGGCGTCGCGGAGCAGGCGCGCGACGGTCTCGGACGGCTTGGCGCCCTTGGCAATCCAGGCCTTCGCCTTGTCGCCGTCGACGTTCAGCTCGACCGGGGTCGTGCGCGGGTTGTAGTGCCCGAGCGTCTCGATCGAGCGACTGTCCCGCGCGCTGCGGGCGTCGGCCACGACGATGCGATACGCGGGCTGCTTCGTCGCGCCGACGCGAGTGAGACGAATTCGAACGGCCATGCAAGTCCCTCCTGGGTGAGCGGTTGGGCTGCCGCTAGGGCGCGGCGGCGATGAACACGGTGCGGAAGCGCGTGCCGGAGGCATCGCTGCTGGACCAGGCGCCGATCGCCTGGACGGGGTCGACGTACGGCTTGACCTCGGTCGTCCACTCGCTGCCGATGAAGTTCACGAGGAACGGCTCGGCGAGGTCGAGGGCCCGGCCGGCCGCAACGAACGAGGTCGTGCGGCTGTCCTGGAGGCCGCGCGCGGCGGCCTGCTTGAAGGCCGCGTCGTCCGCGAGGCTGCCGCCGCCCGGGACGCTGATCGCGCCCTCGATGTCGTCGCCGACGATGAGGTACAGGACGCGGTCGACCACGGTGAGCGAGAACGAAACGTCGCCGATCGGGAGCTCGCCGACGTCGGGCACGTCGCCCGGGACCGGGAAACCGCCGAGATCGGAGACGGTCACGGTCGTGACCTCGTGGCCGGCGACGGTCGAGTTGCTGACCTCGAAGCCCTGGCCACCCATGCCGGCGAGCGACAGGAGGCCGGAAAGGCCCTGGTACTTCTCCCGCGCGGTGGCGGCGTCCTCCGCGGCCAGGAGCACCGTGAGGCGGCCCGTGAGCGACTCGAGGTCCGTGCCGGACGCGGACACGGCGATCGCCGCGTCCTGGACCCAGCCCACCAGCCCCGCGGGATCGGTCATGCCGTCGAGCATGCCGAGCGGCTCCTGGAGCTCCGGGATGGTCCGCAGGCGGGCCAGGAGGTTCTGCAGGGACACGCCGGTGCCCTGGTCCTCGATGTAGAGCAGCGTGTCCGCGGGCACGAGCCCGATCAGCGAGCTGGCGTGCGCCGCGGGCAGCGGCAGCAGGGACGGCCCGCCGGACGGCGCGGGGGTCGGGCCCGTGGCGCCGTCGATGACAAGCGCGTCGTCCTCCGCGCGGACGCCGAGGATGGCCCACTCGGGGATCGAGGCGAAGAAATCGAGTCCGCCGATCGGGAGCGACGGCATCGGCGACAAGGCCGCGGCCTGCAGGGCGTTGCCGTCGAACCAGAGCGTCGCGAGCTGCTCGCCGGAGAGCGTCCGGCGCGCCTGCATGTAGGCGTCCGATCGATCGATGCCGTTGCCGGCCGCCTTCGCGTCGAGCGCCTTGCGGACGCTCGCCGGGTCACCCGCGACCGCGAAGTGGCCGTCGATCGCGCAGGCCATCCTGCCGCCCTCGCCGATCGTCAGCTGGAAGCCGTTGTGCGTCTCGGTGGTCGTCGTCTGGCCCTCGAACGGCGCATCGCAGGCCACGGCGCCGTTGGTGGTCGCCGCGAGCACCACGCCATCGAGCGACCCGTCGCCGCCATTCGCCTCGCGGGCCATCGCGGCGGGGTCGACGCCGATGAAGAGCGGGCCGTTCAGCCACGGCTTCACGTCGGTGACGTAGTCGGCCTCGCCATTGGTCGCCCCCTGGACGATTTTGTCGAAGGCCTCGTCGAGCTTCTCGGGCAGGGTCGACTGGTCGGCGAAGCCCGGGAACTTCGCGAGGAGGTTGCCGAGCTTCTGCATCTGGTCGCCGGGCAGGTCCATCCGGAGCTCGGCGACGACACCGGCGTCGGCGGGGATGTACCGGAGGGCCTCCGGCGTCGACGGCGCGCCGAGGAGCAGCACCGCGCCGGCCGTGAGGACGAGGATCAGCCCGGCAGTCCCGAGGCCGGCGAGGAGCCGGACCCGGTTCGGGCCGGCGCCGCCGCCGCTTGCCGTGACCGGCACCGCCGGTGCGGACGCGACGGCCGGGTGCGGCGCGGGGCTGACGTCGGCCATTCCGGTCGTGGCGGGCCCGGTGGGCGGCCCCGTCAGCGTCTCGTGCGGCGGTCCGCCGCTCACGTCGATCGGGCGCGCCTGGTCGTCGGTCATCGTCTCCTCACCGCCTCCCGATCGGAACGCCGCCGAGCATGCCGCGTCCGCGGCCGCCGGCCATCATCTTCATCACCTTCTGCAGCTCGGTGAACTGCTTCACGAGTCGGTTCACGTCCGTCAGCGAGGTCCCGGAGCCCGCGGCGATCCGACGCCGGCGCGAGCCGTTCAGGATCCCCGGGTCGCGGCGCTCCCGGCGGGTCATCGACCGGATGATCGCCTCGGTCCGCTTCAGCTCGCCGCGGTCGACGGCGTCCTGGGCGTCCTTGGCCATGTTGCCCATCCCGGGGATCATCGACACGAGCTGGCCGATCGGGCCCATCTTCTGGACCTGCTGGAGCTGCTCGAGGAAGTCGTCGAGCGTGAACTCGGCCTTCCGGAGCTTCTCCTCGAGTTTCGCGGCCTGCTGCGCGTCGACCGTTTCCTGGGCCCGCTCGACCAGGGTCATGACGTCGCCCATGCCGAGAATCCGGCCTGCGAGCCGGTCCGGGTGGAAGACCTCGAGCGCGTCCGTCTTCTCGCCCGTGCCGAGGAACTTGACGCCGAGGCCGGTGACGGTGGCGATCGAGAGCGCGGCGCCGCCGCGGGCGTCGCCGTCGACCTTGGTCAGGACGAGCCCGGTCACCGGCACGGCCGCGACGAAGGCCTGCGCGACCCCGACCGCTTCCTGGCCCGTCATCGCGTCGACGACCAGGAGCGTCTCGACCGGATCGACCGCCGTGTCGATGGCGGCGATCTCGGCCATCAGCGTCTCGTCGAGCGTCAGGCGGCCGGCGGTGTCGAGGATGATCGTGTCGCGGGTCAGGCGTCGGGCCGTCTCGAGCGAGCCCCTGGCGATCTCGACCGTCGGCGTTCCGGCGGGAGCGCGGTGGACCGGGATGTCGAGCGCCTTCCCGAGCGTCTCGAGTTGGTCCGCCGCGGCGGGGCGGTATGGGTCGGCGGCCACGAGCAGCGGCCGACGGCCCTGCTTGACGATGTACCGGGCGAGCTTGGCCGCGGTCGTCGTCTTGCCCGAGCCCTGGAGGCCGATGAGCGAGATGATCGCGGGGTTGCCCTGCAGGCGGAACGTCCGGTCGCCGGCCCCGAGCAGCTCCACGAGCTCGTCGTGGACGATCTTCACGATCTGCTGGCCCGCGGTCAGGCTCGTGAGAATCTCCTGCCCGACGGCCCGCTCGCGGATCCGGGCGACGACGTCCTTGACGACCTTGAAGTTGACGTCGGCCTCGAGGAGCGCGAGGCGGATCTCGCGCGCGGCGGCATCGACGTCCGCCTCGCTGACGCGGCCCCTGCCGGTCAGGTTGGCGAGCGTCTTGCGCAGTCGTTCGCTGAGGCTGTCGAACACGCGGTCGTGCGGCTCCGATCGAACACCAGTGGATGCAGGCGCGGCGACGTGCCGCGGGGCGGGTGCGCGGGTTCTGGCGCACCGGCTCGCGGAGTCTAGCCGATCGCTGACACCTGGGCTGCCGGCCCCGGGCGCCGCGGCGGACGGCGGCGGTGCGCCGCCGAGGCAGCTCGGCAAGAGCGCCCTGCCGGCGTGCGCCGTCGAGCGGCCGTGGCGCGGCCGGCGATGCCGATCATCCGCCGATCGTGAACGCGATGCCCCGGGTCGTCGCCCCGTTGCGGACGAGGAGCTGGAACCTGCCCGTCGTGCCGGCGGGGATCTCGAAGC
>DATLYV010000196.1:0-4703 GCA_035574535.1 Binatia bacterium | reverse complement strand
CTCGGCGCCGGCCGCCGAGGCGGAGGCCGTGCGTCTCCGCGAGCTCCTCGCGCCGCTGCGGGTCGGGCTGGTCCACGGCCGGATGAAGGCGGCCGACCGCGACGCCGAGATGGCGCGCTTCCGCGACGGCGAGCTGGACGTGCTCGTGGGGACGACCGTGGTCGAGGTCGGCGTCGACGTGCCCGAGGCGACGATGATGGTCATCCAGGGCGCGGACCGGTTCGGGCTGGCCCAGCTGCACCAGCTCCGCGGCCGCGTCGGCCGCGGCGAAGCCGAGTCGTTCTGCGTGCTGGTATCGGACTCCAGGGACGCGACCGCCCAGGCCCGCCTCCGGGCGGTCGCCGAGCTGCGCGACGGCTTCGAGCTGGCCGAGCGCGACTGGGAGCTGCGGCGCGAGGGCGACGTCCTCGGCCTCGTCCAAAGCGGTCTGCCGAGCCTGCGCGTCGCGTCGCTCCAGCGCGATGACCACCGCGAGCTCGCGGTCCGGGCGCGCGCCGCCGCCGAGGCGCTGCTCGACGACCAGGGCGCCCTCCACCCCGGCCACGAGGCGCTCGCAACCGAGCTCGCAAGGGGCTGGCTTGCCCGCGTCGCCCAGGCCGAGCCGGCGAGCGCCGCGTAACGCGCCGGACGAGCAGGCGGGCGATTGACGTGCCGGAGAAGGCAAGGCCGCGCCCGGGCGTCGCCGGTAGCGCCGGCCGCGTCATCGCGGGCGTCGCCCGGGGCCGGCGCCTCGTCGCGCCCGGGCACGGGGCGCGGCCGCTCGGCGACCGGGTCAAGCAGAGCCTGTTCGCGATCATCGAGCCGGACCTGCGGGCCGGCGCGTTCCTCGACCTCTTCGCGGGCAGCGGCGCGGCCGGGATCGAGGCCCTCTCGCGCGGCGCGACGTCGGCGGCGTTCGTCGAGCGCAACCACGACGTGGCCCAGTACATCGAGCGCAACCTGCGGACGACGAGCCTCCTCGGCCCCCGCGCCCGGATCGTGATCGCCGACGCCGTCACATGGCTCCGCGGTGTTGGGCCCGCCCGGACGGGCGCCCCGTTCGAGGCGATCGTCCTCGACCCGCCGTACGACGAGCCGCACCTCCTCGAGCGGCCCCTCGAGGTCATCGGCGAGGCCGGCCCGGGCGTCATCCTCTCGCCGGAGGGCGTCGCCGTCGCCAAGCACGCCCGCCAGGTCGACCCGCCGACCCGAATCCGGCTGCTACGCTCGGTCCGCCAGGAGCGCTTCGGCGAGACGACGCTGACGTTCTACCGCTGGTCCACCCCCGACGACGACGCCGGAGGCGACGAGGAGGCATGAGGATCGCGCTCTACCCGGGCTCCTTCGACCCGGTCACGAACGGCCACCTCGACGTGCTGCAGCGGGCGCTGGCCGTGTTCGACAAGGTCGTCGTCGCGGTCCTCGAGAACCCCCGCAAGACCCCGCTCATGCCGGCCGACACGCGGGTCGTGGTCCTCGAGACGGCCATCCGCGACGCCGGGATCGACGCGGACCACGCCGAGGTCATCACCTTCGACGGCCTGACGGTCGAGGCCGCCCGGTCCCACGGCGCCCACTGGATCGTGCGGGGCCTGCGCGCCGTCTCGGACTTCGAGTCGGAGGGCCAGCTGGCCGCGAACAACCGCGTCCTCGCCGAGGACATCGACACGGTCTTCTTCATGACCGCCATCGAGTACGGCTACGTGAGCTCGAGCCTGGTCAAGGAGATTGCGTCGTTCGGCGGCGACGTCACGAGCATGGTGCCACCCGCCGCGCTCACCGCACTGCGGACGCTGGCCCGCCAGCCCCGCGTGCCATAATCCGATTCCCGGTGGACATCATGTTCCTGCTCGAACGGCTGGAGTCGCAGATCGCGACCGGCACGGGCGTGCCCACCACCCGCAAGGTCCTCGTGGACCGCGACGCCGTCCTGGAGCTCATCGACCAGCTCCGGGTCGCCGTCCCCGAGGAGATCCACGCCGCGAAGCGGATCAACGCCGAGAGCGAGCGGATCCTCGGCGAGGCCAACGACGAGGCCGCGCGGATCCTCGCCCGGGCCCAGGAGCAGGCCGCCTACCTGATCGGCGAGCGGGGCCTCACCGAGCGCGCGGAGGCCGAGGGCCGGCAGATCGTCGAGGAGGCCATGTCGGCCGCGGACGGCGTGCGGCTCGGCGCGGACGCGTACGCGGCCCAGGTGCTCGCGTCGCTCGAGGCGGAGGTCCGCAAGGTCCTCACCGGCATCGAGAAGGGCATCGAGGTGCTGGCCGCCCGCCAGAAGGAGCTTCGAGGCGAGGACGCGCAGGACACCTCGGACGACCAGGACCGCGATGCCGCCGGCGGCCGCGAGCGTGACGTCGACGACTGGCCGGACGTGCCCGAGGGCGAGCCGGCCTTCCTGCGCGAGGAGGACGCGGGCCAGACCGTCCCGCGATGACCGCGCCCGCGCCGCTGCGCTACCCGCTGGCGGCCCTCTTGGCCGAGCCCGTCGGCGCTGAGCGCCGCTACGAGATCCACGGCGCCACGATCGCGCTGCCCGAGGACATGCGCCTCGTCGAGCCGCTCGACGGCCGCGTCCGGATGCGGCGCACGAACCGCGGCGTCCTCGTCGATGCGACGATCTCGACCTCGATCGGCGGGACCTGCTCGCGCTGCCTCCGCGACATCGAGATCCCGATGACGGTCGAGATCCACGATGAGGCCCTCCCGAGCGTCGATCTGGCGACGGGCCAGGCAGTCGACGTGAGCGCCGAGCCCGACGCCACGCGCCTGACGGACCACCACGAGCTCGACCTGGCCTCGCTGGCGTCCGACGCGATCTCGCTGGAGGAGCCGATCGTCGCGCTGTGCGAGGAGGTCTGCCCGGGCCTCTGCCCCGAGTGCGGCGAGCGCCTCGGGCCGGACCACGAGCCGCACGCGACGGACGACAGCGACCCGCGCTTCGCGGCCCTCAAGGGCTTCCGGGTCGACGGCGAGGGCGAGAGCGGGTAGACTCCGCGTCCGGCTCCGAGCGCCGCCCGCGCCCCGAGCCCATCCCGGAACCTTCACCGTCGCGCGCCAGCACGCGCCAAGACAAAGGAGCAGAAAACTTCTCATGGGCGTGCCCAAGCGAAGGGTCTCCCACGCTCGGCAGGGCGATCGTCGCGCGCACCAGGCGCTGACGCTGCCGCAGCTGGAGGAATGCCCCCACTGTCACCAGCCGAAGCGCAGCCATCGCGCGTGCCCCAACTGCGGCTACTACGGCGGCCGGCCGGTCCTGGAGATCAAGGCCCCGAAGGAGGAGGCTCCGCCGGCGACGCAGTAGGCGTCGGCTGAGCCGCACGTCCCGCCGCCAGCTAGAGTGGCGTGGATGCAGGCCGCTCCAATGACGCCGCGATGAGCGCCGCCCCCAGGGGCGTCAGGCTCGCGGTCGACGCGATGGGCGGCGACCACGGGCCCGCCGAGGTCGTCCCCGGCACCCTCGATCACGCCCGCGCGCACCCGGAGGACACGGTCCTCCTCGTCGGCGACCCTGTGCGCATCCGCGAGCACGCCGGCGGCGAGCTTCCGTCGAACGTCGAGATCGTCGCCGCGTCCCAGGTCATCGGGATGGACGAGCACCCGGCGCTCGCCCTGCGGGAGAAAAAGGACTCGTCGATCACGGTCGCCTGCGACCTCGTGAAGCTCGGCCGCGCCGAGGCGGTCATGACCGCCGGCCACACCGGCGCCGCGATGGCCGCGGCGGTCCTGCGGATCGGGCGGCTCCCTGGCGTCGACCGCCCGGCGCTCGCCGTGCAGATGGTCCGCGAGGGCCGGCCGTTCGTCCTGCTCGACATCGGCGCCAACCCCGACTCCTCGCCGGAGAACCTGGCCCAGTACGCCCGGATGGGCGCGATCTTCGCGGAGCGGGTCGTCGGGGTGCCGAGCCCGCGCGTCGCGCTTCTCTCGATTGGCGAGGAGAAGGGCAAGGGTGACCTCCGGATCCAGCGTGCGACGGAGCTGCTCGACGCCTCGGATCTGCGGTTCGTCGGCAACGTCGAGGGCAAGGACCTCGTCGCCGATCATGCCGACGTCGTGGTGACCGACGCGGTCACCGGGAACGTGGTGATCAAGTTCTTCGAGGGGCTCTCGACTCTTATCTTCGACCTCTGGCGGACCGAGTTCCGGCGCGGGCTCCGCGGCAGGCTCGCGTATCTGCTCATGCGGTCGGGGATCGGGCGGATCAGGAAGGTCTTCGACTACGAGACCGCGGGCGGCTCGCCGCTCCTCGGCGTCAAGGGCGCGGTGATCATCACCCACGGCCGCGCGCGGCGGCGGATGATCGGGTTCGCCTGCGCCGTGGCGGCCGAGACGGCCCGCTCGAACGTCCCGGGGCTCATCGCCGACGCGCTGCGCGAGGACGCGGCGCGGGTCGCGGCGCTCGGCACGAGAGCCGGTGCAGGCACCGCAACCGAGCACGAAGCCGCGGGAGCCACCCCATGAGCAGGCGATCAACCAATGCCGTGCAGGCGACCCCGCCCCAGCAGGTTGCCGCGGCGGAGCAGCCCGGGACCGTCGAGCAGCGGATCGCCCCAGGGCAGGCCGCCGCCGCGCAGGAGCACCCGGACGCCCTGCTCGTCGACGAGGAGCCCCTCGGGCCGCCGTCGACGGACGCCGTCGAGCTGTCGGTCGGGCGAGGCGTGATCGTCGAGGTCGCACGGCTCGCGGCCCTGGAGATCCCCGACGTCCTGGCCGTCTCGCGACGCGGC
>DATLYV010000195.1:0-13640 GCA_035574535.1 Binatia bacterium | reverse complement strand
CCCGCCACGGGCGCCGCTCCGCCTCATCGAGGTTCGCGAGGTCGGCGATGGCCTCCGGGGCGCCGATGGCCAGGCCCTCGAGCCCGCCGTCGTCCCGCCGCGCGGTCGTCGAGGTGTAGGGCTCGTCGTTGTCGAACGGGTGCTTGTCGACCAGGCGACCGACGTCCAGGTCCACGCGGCCGCCGGCCTCCACCACCGCCCGGGTCAGGGCCTCCGTGAACGAGCTGCGGCCCATGCCCTCCTCGATGCCCCAGGCGTCGTCCTCGGCGCGCAGTGCCGCCTCGAGCAGCGCCAGGCGCCGCGCCGGGTCCGCCACGGGCCCGTCCGGCGTCGCGACCGAGACGACCGCCAGCCGGTTGCGGGTGAGCGTTCCGGTCTTGTCCGTGATGATCAGGTCGACCGCGCCGAGGACCTCCTCGGCGTTGAGGCGCCGGACAAGCACGCCGCGGCGCAGGAGCCGGTACGCCCCGAGTCCGAGGACCACGGCCAGCAGGACCGGCGGCTCCTCGGGGATCGCCGCGATCGCGGCGGAGATGCCGGCGAGGACGTTCTCGCCAAGCGGGTTGCCGCGGAGGAAGCCGAGGCTCGACGTGATCGCGATCAGCCCGACGGCGACGCCGAGCAGGATCCGGACCAGCCGGTCGAGTTCGCGCTGGAGCGGCGACCGGCGGCGCTCGCGCGCCTCCAGCCCGGCGGCGATCGCGCCCATCTCGGTCGCCCGCCCGATCGCGACCGCGACGCCCTCGCCGCGGCCGGAGACGACGCTCGTTCCAGAGTAGGCCATCGAGCGGCGCCCGACGAGGTCGGCGCCCGGCGGGTCCGGCTCGAGGCCGGCCGGCTCCGGGACGGACTCGCCGGTCAGGACGCTCCGGTCGATCGTCAGGCCGTCGACCGCGCTGAGCCGGAGGTCAGCCGGCACGACGTCGCCGACGCGGATGAGCACGACGTCCCCGGCCACGATCTGGGCCGAGGGCAGGTCGACGATGCGGCCGCCGCGGCGGACGCGGGCGCGCGGCGCCGAGGCTTCCCGGAGGGCCGCGAGGGCTCGCTCGCCGCGGTACTCGGTGATGACGTCCGCGCCGACGATGGGGACGAGGCCGGCCAGGACCAGCAGGCCGTCGCGGACCTCGCCGAGCAGCACGGCGAGCACGCCGGCGATGGCCAGGAGCAGCACGAACGGCTCCATCGCCGACTTCAGCAGGAGGCGCAGGACCGACGTCTGCTGCGGCGGGTCGAGCTCGTTCGGACCGCCCTCGGCGGCGCGGCGGCGGGCCTCCTCGGCGTCGAGCCCGCGACGGGGGTCCACGCCGAGGTCGGCGGCGACCTCCGCCGCGGCGCGAAGGTGCGGATCCGCGAGGCCGGGCATCACCGAGAGTGTGGCGCGGAATATCGCGGAATCGCTGGCTGCGGGGCCGTCGCTCGTGCCGAACCTCCGCGTGGCGAGCGAGCGGCGAGGGAGCGACCGACGGCGGCCGGGGCGCGCGACGGCCCGCCGGAGCCGTCAGTCGAACGAGCGGCCGATGCGGTGCTTCGCGACGAAGGCGGCGGCCTGGGCGCGGCGCTCGAGGTTGAGCTTCGAGAGGATCGAGCTCACGTAGTTCTTCACCGTCTTGTCCGACAGGAAGACCTCGGCGGCGATCTCCTTGTTCGTCTTGCCCTCGGCGACAAGCATCAGGATCTTCTGCTCCTGCGCGGTCAGCTGTGCGAACTCGTCGGTCTGGCCGCCGGTCGCGATGCGGCGCACCCGCTCGAGGACCTTCTCGGTCACCGCCGGGTCCAGCAGCGACTCCCCGCGCCCGACCGACTCCAGCGCCGCCACGAGGTCGCGCGCGCGGATCTGCTTCAGCAGGTATCCCGCGGCGCCCGCGACGATCGCGGACAGCACGGCCTCCTCGTCCGGGTAGGACGTCAGCATCACGACCCGGGTCCCGGGCAGCTCGGCGCGGATCTCGCGGCACGCCTCGATGCCCGACCCGTCCGGAAGCCGGACGTCCATGACGACGACGTCGGGCTCGAACTTTCGGGCCTGCTCGATCGACTCGGCCACGGTGCCCGCTTCGGCAACGACCTGGAACCCCTCGCGGCGGTCCAGCAGCGCGACGAGTCCCTGGCGCACGACCTCGTGGTCGTCGACGACGAGCAGGCGCAGCGGGCCGCGTCGGATCTCGCGTACTTGGGCGGTCAACGATCGGCCTCCGGAGCGCTCAGGGGCAACGTGACGATGATACGGGTGCCGCTTCCGATCTGGCTGTCGATCCGCAGCGTGCCGCCGAGCGCCGCCGCCCGGTCGCGGAGGTTCGCGAGGCCGAAGTGCCCGCTCCCCAGCCGCGCCGCCGGGTCGAACCCGCGCCCGTCGTCGAACACCGAGAGCGTCGCCTCGCCGCCCGCGGCCGCCAACCTGAGCTCGGCCCGGGTCGCGCCGCTGTGCCGCCCGACGTTCGAGAGCGCCTCGCGGGCGATCTGGACCAGCTCGTGCGCGCCCTCCGGCGAGAGCCGCCGCTCGACCGTGGCCGCGCCGGCAAGGTCGGCCTCGAGTCGCACGCCGGTGCCCCCGAGCAGCTCGTCGGCCATCGACTGCAGGCTCTCGGCCAGCCCGACGCCCGTCTCCGGGCCGAGCCCGACGATGAAGGTCCGGATGTCCGAGATCGTCGTGTGCAGCCGGTCGATCGCCCGATCGACCCGGTCGGTCGCCGCCTCGGGGTCCGTGTCGATCGCCTCGAACGCCTCTTCGAGCGAGAGGCTGACCGCGTAGAGGCTCTGGATGATCCCGTCGTGGAGGTCGCGGCTGATCCGGAGCCGCTCCTCGATCACCGCAAGCGCCTGGACGTCCTGGTGGAGCCGCGCGTTCTGCATCGCGATGCCGGCGTGGACCGCGAACATCTCGAGCAGCTCCTGGTCCTCGGCGCTGAACTCGGGCGCGTCGACCTTGTCCGTCAGGTAGAAGTTCCCGACGATGTCGCTCGTGATCCGGATCGGCACGCCGAGGAGCGACCGCATCGGCGGGTGGTGGGGCGGGAAGCCGTAGCTGTCGGGGTGCTTCGAGAGGTCCGGGATCCGGAGCGTCACCCCGTCGCGGATGATCGTCCCGAGCACGCCGTGGCCCTGCGGCAGCGGCCCGATCCTGCGCCGCAGCTCCTCCGAGATGCCGCTCGTGATGAAGCGCTCGATGAAGCCGTCCGGCCCGATGATGCCCAGGGCCGCGTACTGCGCCCCCACGAGGTCCCGCGCGCTGTCGACGATGAGCTGGAGGACGCGGTCGATGTCGAGTTCGCCGGCGATCGCCCGCGTCGCGCGGTCGAGCGCGTAGAGCGCCCGGTCCGAGCGAACGATCTCCGTGGTCGGTCGAGTGGCGTCGACGGGTGACGATCCCGCGTCCGACGTCGCTCCCGGCGCGGCGCCCGGCGTGGCAGAACCCGCGTCCGTTGTCATCCCCCAAGGCTACGCTCTCGGGGCCCCTTGCCGGAGCGTGGCGGGCCAGGTTGGCCCGATCATTTCGGGCCATTGGTCACTACGGTCGGCCCCGGCGCGCGAAGGACCATGCACGCCATGACCGACGACACCCTGCCCCGATCCCTCGATTCCGACGTCACGCGCCGCGGCTTCCTGCGCGGCGCCGTGATCGCCGGCGGCGGGCTCGCCGCCGCGACGCTCGCCGCGTGCACGCCCGGCTCGGCCGGCTCGTCGCCCGCGTGGACGTACCCCGCGCCGCCCGTCGGGCAGTCGCCGACGCCGAGCGGCTCGCCCGCCGCGACCCCCGGCGCCACCGCGGGCTCCTCGATGGACCACTCGTCCCCCGGTCCGTCCGGCCCGGCCGCCAGCCCCGGCATGGACGAGCACGACCAGAACGCGCTCGCAGTCGTCCAGCGCTTCCTCGACGGCGAGGGCGCGTCGCTCCCGAACCCGGGCAACCAGCCCCTGGAGCCGACCCGGATCGAGGGCGACACGAAGATCTACGAGATGACGATCGACATGATCAAGCACAAGATCGACGCCCAGAAGCCGGAGGTCGACGCGCTCGGCTTCAACGGCACCTGGCCGGGCCCCCGGATCGACGTCATCGAGGGCGACAACGTCCGCGTGATCTTCAAGAACAACATGGACGAGTCGACCGGGATCCACTTCCACGGCCAGCGCCTGCCCAACAACATGGACGGCGTCCCGCATGTGACGCAGGAGCCGATCATGCCGGGCGAGACGTTCACGTACGAGTTCCGTGCGCGGACGACCGGCTCCCACATGTACCACTCGCACCACAACGCGACCGACCAGGTCGGCCGCGGGCTCCTCGGGGCGTTCATCGTCCATCCGCGCGACGAGGCGCAGCGGGTCGAGCAGAAGTACGGCGTGACGCAGGACGTCGTCTGGATCTCGAACGACACGCTCGGCGGGTTCACGATCAACGGCCGGGGCTTCCCGGCGACGTCGCCGATCGTCGCGAACCTCGGCGAGAGGATCCTCATCCGCTTCATGAACGAGGGCGTGATGATGCATCCCTGGCACATCCACGGGATGCCGATGCGGATCGTCGCCCGCGACGGCTACGAGCTGGGGCCTGCGGCGTTCACCTGCGACACGCTCGGGGTCAACCCGGGCGAGCGGTACGACGCGGTCATCGACTGCGACGAGCCCGGCGCGTGGGCGTTCCATTGCCACATCCTCCCGCACGCCGAGGGCCGCGACGGCATGTTCGGCATGGTCACGGCGCTGATCGTCCAGCCGCCCGCCGGCCGGCCGGCCGCGGCCACGGGCACGTCCCCGATCGTCGCCGCCGCGCGCGCCGCGGGCTCCACGGCGCAGCTGATCTGCAGGATCTGATGAGCGCGGTCCCTTCGATGAGCGAGCCGTCGACGGCTCCCATGAGCCGGCGCATCAGCCGCATCCTGCTCGCCACCGACCTGTCGCCCGCCTCGGAAGGCGCCTCGGACGAGGCGATCCAGCTCGCGAAGGACCTCAACGCCGAGCTGCTGGTGGTCAGCGTCATCGAGAGCGGCAAGCCGGCGCCGTTCGAGCGCGTCTCGCAGCGGATGGACCAGCGTCGGGCCGCCCGCGAGACCGCGGCCCAGGCGCTCGTCATCCGCGGGCGCCGCGCCGGTGTGAAGATGGCATTCATGGTCTGGGAGGGCGAGCCCGGGCCGTCGATCGTCGAGGCGGCGGAGGCGGAGGGCGCCGATCTGGTCGTCGTCGGCAGCCACGGCCGGAACCGCGTCGAGCGCTTCGTGCTCGGCAGCGTGTCGGACCATGTCGTCCGAAACGCGCACTGCCCGGTGCTGATCGTCCGCGCCTGATCTTCAGCGCCTGATCCCCAGCGCCTGAGCCCAGCGCCTGAGCCCAGCGCCTGATCGTCCCCGGTTCGAACGCCGGCCCGGAGCACCCCCGGGCCGGTTCGGCTTTTCGAGTGGACCGCACGCATCGACGCCCGCGTCCGGAGGCTGCCGGATAGCCCGGGACAGACAGCAGGGTCCCGGCGTGCCGATGGGCCCTCCCAAGGGTCCGTTCGGCAAGTCTCACGCGTCGGGCCGCCCGGCAGAGTTCACGTCAGCGAACAAACCCCAAGCCGCAAGGCAGGGACAGGGAAAGGGAGACTTCGATGTACGGACGGATCAGGATCCTCGGCCTCGTCCTGGCGGTGATCGGCCTCGGCTTCGTCGCCGGAGGCGCGTTCACCGGCTTCAAGACGTGGGAAGGTGTCCAGTCCCTTGCCGCGCTCAGCGAGGCGCAGCAGGTGAAGCTCAGCTACAACGAGCAGGGCCAGCTCGTCGACCGCGGCAAAACCGAGGGCGCCGACGCGATCATGGCGCTCCTCCGCGACGAGTGGAAGTACCCGGTCAACATGGCCGACCTCGACCCCAACGACCCGATCGTCAACACGGCGACCGAGTACATGTACCAGATGGCCACGGTGACCTACCACACGCTGCACAGCACGCAGACGGTCGTCCTCCCCGAGGACGTCACCGCCGCGGACGGCACGGTCTACAAGGCCGGCACGTACGAGTTCCCCGTCGACGGGCGCTACTGGGCCGAGTTCGATCGCTCCAACCCGATCGAGGCGAAGGCGCGTGAGCAGGCCTGGACCGGCACGGCGCACGCGATCATCGCGGAGCTCGGCGTGGGCACCGCCACCGCCACGGCGCTCCAGCTCGGCCTGGCGATCGCGGCCCTCTTCGCGGGCTTCGGGTTCTTCGCCCTCGTCGCCGGGCTCGGCCTGGTGTGGGCGGTCCGGGGCGCGACGGTCGAGGAGCGCGAGCGCAAGGTCGTCCTCCAGCCGCGGGCCATGCCCGCCTGATGGAACCGCGGGGAGCCGGTCGCTCCCAACCGCTCCCGGCACTCGAGACCCCGGCCTCCCCCGAGGAGGCCGGGGTCGCTTCATGCCTGGCCGGTCCATCGGGCCTCGGGCCCGCAGGCGCCACTTCGCGGTGGCGCTGAGCTAGCCTCAGGTTGTGTGGAAACGGCTGAGCCCGGCTCGGATCACAGCGACCCCGCCGTCGGGGGCGCCGGCGGACGCCAGCGGGCATAAGAAAGCGGCGTACCCTTCCGGTGTTGTTCAAGCCCCAGAAGGAGACGCCGTGGAGCAACCGTACCACGTGCTACCAGCGCTTGGCCGCGTTGCGGACGAACGTCTCCAAGCGGATGCGCCGGCGCGACAACGCTCTCTACCTCGTGTTCAAGACACCCAGCGCCTCGAGCTCGGCTGGCGGCCGCTCAACGGCGGCCTCACGCTGATGACCCTGCTGCTGCGCGGTGCCCGCTTCGTCGACGGCATCTACATCCCGGCCGACGTCGAGGGCCAGATTGACCCTCAAGAGGCGGTGTCAGCGGCGTGAGCGTGTAGATAGCGAGGGCCACGGTTACGGCTGGGACGAGCGCGGGCGGCTAGTGCGAATAGACTGGAGGCCAGTCACTTCCCGAGTTCGGGCGGCGTGACGCGAGGAGCCAATTGACGGTGAAGGCACTGGTTGCCGTGCGCCGATTTGTCCCGGTGGTCTTGTTAGCGCTGCTGGTCGTGGCATGCGGCCCCGAGCCACCGACGCGACCAGACGACTCGCCGTCGGCCAAGCTCCATCCGACCGGCATCCTGCTGGTCGACGTCGGCGAGCAGATCCAGCCATTGCTCCCAGCGGAAGCGCTCAAGCAGGCGTTCAGCGATGCGACAGTGCTTGCCGAGGCGAACGGCAATGACCTCGGCTTCCCCTGGTTCGATTCGTCGAGTGGCGAGCTGGTCCTCTCGGCCGTGACCGCGCGCGGGCGCGAGCTGATCACGGCGGCGAGCATCGCCGCCCCGCACGGGATCCGCGACGTCGCGCACGGCGCGGCCGAGCTTATACGTATCCAGGATGAGGTGACGCGCCTGCGATCGCAGGGCGTGCCCGATGCGGAGCTCATCTACGGGGTGAGCCGGGACCATCGGGACAATCGGACGCTCATCGTGATCAGCGCGATGAGTAGGCCTCTCCTGGACGCGCTGGCTGAACGTTTCCCGTTGACGCCATTGCGGTACGAGTAAACCCTGACGGAACCGGATGACGACGGGCCATCGACCATTCGAGGTCGGCCCGGGCAGTGGCTGCAGGCACCGCCTCGTCCGACCGACGATCGGCCCCGACCGAGTCGTGGGGTCCACCCGCGACGAGGCGACCTTGGCCTGGCCACGGCGCTGAGCGCTTCTCAGACTGGCTGCCGGAGGGTTAGTTGCCTGCGCCGCCGCTTACGAGTATGGAGTCAGCTGGGATCGGACTAGAGGTCGTGATACGAAGTGCGCGGCCCACACCCAGGGCCGGACAGCCGGTGCCGGGCTTCCGACTGATCGCCAGGTGTAAGGCGTAGGTGGAGTCAGAGCGCCAGAAAGTCAGCGCGGCGTCGCCCTCGCACAGGCCGCCCAGCCACGAAACGAGGAGCGCGGCACGATCGATCGGGTCTGCCTCCACCCGAAGTTCCCCTGGCCCCTGCGGGTCGAACCTCGCAGGCTCGATGCCCAACACCAGACCGGTCTCATCCCGTAGAACAACTGGCAGAGGGTCGTAGTCGGAGGTGGGCAACGCCGTCTCGAAGCGTCGGTCCTCAGGTGACCCGCACGCGGCGACGGAGATGGCGACAACCAGGCCAATGGCAACGCTCCGCAAGAGCCTGGAGTGCGGGGGGTTCAAGCCATGCTCTCTCTTCGTCCCGTCGCTGCAACTTCTCCTCATGGGCAACGCCGCAGAGCTCTGCTCGGAATACACGATTAAGGCCCGATGTGAAGGGGCGAGGCGGACAGCTACTGCAGCATGATGTCGCCTGGGAGACCGAGATAGCTGTTGTAAGAGGCCACAGCGGCGGCGGCAGCCGAGGTCTCCGAGGCTGAAACGGCGGTTGGCCCGAGCGGCAAGGAGAGCGCGGCGGCGACTAGGAGAGTGAGGAGAAGTCGTCCACTCTGCGGGGTTCCCATCAGAACACCCTCCTCACAGCCGGCATCTTTGATTCCGGGCACGCCATCCCGGGCGCGCACGCGAGACTGCACCGAGCGTTATCCAGTGTCAACTGGCAGTTGCCTGGAACTGCGGGCAGCCGACACTGAACGGCGAGAATCTCCATTCAAGTCCATTCGACCGGGCCGTAGTCGCGATCGTCGATTGCACTACGGAGTTGATCATCGGTCGACACCGAAACCAGCTCCCAATCGAGACGGCTTGGTCAGGCCGAGAGGAGGTGTCGCGGTCTGACTAACAGAAGTGCTGAAGGGCGTTTCCACTCGACTTGACGACGGCCCGGTGGCGCTACTTCGTGTAGGCCCCGCCTGGATCGAGCTCCTCGCGGATGAGCCGCAGCTCTTCGGGCGTCGGGGCGGGCGTCTCGGCGAGGGACTCGGCAACCTTCGGCTCCCAGCCGACCGTCGCGCGGACCTCGTCGAGCGTCGCGCCCGGGTGCAGCGAGTCGAGCCGCATCTCCCCGGTCTCGTCGAAATGCCAGATCCCGAGGTCCGTCACGACCACCGACGGCCCCCGCCCGAGCCAGCCCTGCTCGCGCCGGATCCGCTCGGACTGCTCCGCGCCGCCGAGGTTGCCGGCGGACGTCCGGAAGTCGATCGACTCGACGAAGGAGCGCGTCGACTGGCGCATGATCACGAACACCTGGCGCGCGTTGATCGCGATCTCGCACGCCCCGCCGGACCCCGGCAGCCGGGCCTTCGGGTCGCCGTAGTCGCCGATCACGGTCGTGTTGATGTTCCCGAACCGGTCGATCTGCGCCGCGCCGAGGAACCCGACGTCGATCAGCCCGCCCTGCAGGTAGAAGCTGAACAGCTCGTACATGCTCGTGACCGCGGTCGCGCCTGTGACGATGGTCGGGTCGCCAATCGACAGGGGCAGCCGTGCCGGCCGCGCGCCGAAGACGCCGGCCTCGTAGACGAGCTCCAGCTCCGGCGCCACGGTCCGCTGGGCGAGGTTGACCGCGATGTTCGGCAGCCCGACGCCGACGAAGCAGACCCGCTGCCCCGCCAGCTCGCGCGCCGCGGCCACGATCATCATCTCGTTCTTGGAGAACGCCGCGCCGTCGGTCATGGGGCCACCCTGGAACGCTGGGCGAGCGGTCGGTCGAAGGAGCGGGCGTTCGGGGTCCATCTGGAACGCCGGGCGTGCGAAACGACGGCCGAGCCCCCGATTCGAAGGCCCGCGAGCGCCTTCCTTCGCCACACCGCACGGGTGGCGTTCCACGCCCGGCCGAACCCATGGAACTCCCGGAATGCCACCGCGTTCACTCGTATCGCCCGTACTCGACGGACCCTGACGGCGCCGACCCCGGCCGCAGCGCCGCCACCCGCTCCGCGCCGAGCTTCTCGACGTACGCGGCCCGGCCGTCGAGCTCGTAGACCCACTCGCGGAGCCACGCCTGGAGCGCGTCCTCGTCCTTGGTGATCGCGTCCCACTCGAGGTAGAAGCGGTTGTCGCGGTCGTAGGCGCCCTGGACGTACGACGGATGGGCCCCGAACGGCTCGACCACCACCGCGTCGACGATGAGCCCGGGGATGATGGTGCGGTTCGGGTCGGCACGGACGACCTCCTCGGCGACGAGCTCCTCGACCACGACGATGACCCGATCCGCCGCGAACGCCGCCTCCTTCTGGCACCCGAGAAGGCCCCAGACCTGGGTGTTGCCGGCCGAGTCGGCGCGTTGGGCGTGGACGATCGTCACGTCCGGCTTCAGGGGCGGTACCGCGTACACGACCTCGTCGGCATAGGGGGACCTGATCTCGCGGATGAGCGGGTTGGCCTTCGGCAGGTCCGTCTCGAAGTACGAGCGGATCGGGTAGAAGGGCAGGTTCGCCGCCCCGGCCGTGTACCGCCCGACCATCCCGAAGTGGCTGTACTCCTCCAGCTCGAGGCGCGGCAGCCTGCCGGCCCCCGCCTCCGTGCCCAGCTCCGCGGGCGGCACGCTCGTCGCGGCCTCCGTCCTCCGCCGGATCGCCCCGAGTCCGCCGACCCCCGGATTCCCGAGCCACGAGAAGATCAGCTTCCGCGCCACCCCCGCGGCGATCATCTGGTCATAGATGAGGTCCGGCGTCAGTCGCGCGAGCGTGAGGTCCCGCCGCCGCTGCCGGATGATCTCGTGGCCCGCGGCGAACCCGATGAGGTGCGTGAAGCCCTCGATCGCGACGGTGTCGCCGTCCCGCACGAGCTCCGCGATGGCGTCGCGCATCGAGGCGACCTTCGACCCGGGCATCGCTGTGCAGTATCGACCACCGCGGCCCGTTCCCGCCGAGTACGCTGCGCATTCGCCCGGTCGCCGTGCGGCGCACGCGCGGAGGCACACCAGGACGATTTCGAGGAGGGATGGAACGGATGGGCTGGCAGTCGACCGTGCGCGGGCTGCTCTACGCCGCGATGGCGGTGTTCCTGGTGACGATCGGGATCGGGATCCTGAACGGGCTCGACCTCGTCACGTTCGAGCGCGACCAGTTGCTGACACACGTCCACACCGGCACGCTGGGTTGGATCACGCTGGCGCTTGTCGCCACGAGCGCGGTGCTCGCCGGCGGGATTGATCGACGGCTCGCCCTGGCCCTCGGCGTGATCGTGCCGGTCTATGCGCTGGCGTTCCTCGTCGCGCCCGTGTTCCGCTCGGTTCTCGGCGCCATCCTGCTGCTCGCGATCCTGTGGCTCGTCGCCTGGGCGTGGGGCCGCTACCGCGCTGAGCGGTCGATGCCCGCGCTCGCGATTGCGCTCGGTTTCACGACCTTCACCTACGGCGCGATCATCGGGCTCCTCATCCAGGTCCAGCTCGCGACCGGCTCGGTCATCTTCCCGGCCGGTGCGGACGTCCTGGGCGCCCACGCCTCCGCGATGGTCTTCAGCTACCTGATCCTGGTCGCGACCGGGCTCCTCGAGTGGCGGGTCCTCGGTGCGAAGCGTCCCTCTGGGGCCGGCTACCTCCAGCTCGGCTTCCTGTTCGTGAGCGGCGGCCTGACGTCGGCGACGCTGCTCTTCGCGCCGGGCGCGCTCGAGCCGGTGGGCGGGCTGGTGATGCTGCTCAACCTGACGGCGATCGTGATCTTCGTCGTCCGGGTGACCCTGAAGGCCGTCCGCACCGACTGGCTGGCCGGGGCCGGCCGACACCTCGCGGCCTCGGCAATGTTCGTGCCCGTGGCCATGGCGATCTTCCTGTACGTCATCTCGCAGTTCATTGCCAACCCGGCGCTCGCCGAGGACCCGACGCCGATCGCCGGGGTGCTCGTGGCCAGCGACCACGCCGCCTTCCTCGGGGTCATCACGAACCTGGTCTTCGGCGTGCTCCTCCAGCTGACCGCCGACCGCCGCGCCATCTGGAGCGAGGCGGACCACATCGCCTTCTGGGGCGTGAACGGCGGGCTCGTGGTGTTCCTGGTCGGGCTCGTCCTCGACGCGGCGATCCTCAAGCAGGTGGGCGCCGGCGTGATGGGGCTCTCGCTGCTCGTCGGGCTGGCGACGTTCGCGATGCGGCTCCGGGGGTCGAGCCTCGGGATCGCGCCGGAGCCGTTCGTGGCCGAGCCGGCGCAGCGTGCGGCAGGCTAGCGGTTCGCGGGCCGGCCAGCCCTTCGCGTTCGGCTAGACGCTCGCGGCCGCGGCGGCGACCGCCTCGCCGAAGATGCGCACCGCGGTCTCGACGTCGGAGGCCGACGCGACGAGGGGCGGGCACATCCGGACGGTCTGCCGGCCGCACTCGAGGACGAGCAGGCCGCGCTCGAACGAGCCCAGCTCGACCGCCCGCGCGATCTCCGGGGAGGCGAACTCGACGCCGATCATCAGGCCCTTCCCGCGCACGTCGACGACGGTCTCGGGATGCCGCGCCCGAACCTCGCGGAGGCCGGCCATGGCCTGCTCGCCGCGGACCGCGGCGTTCTCGATGAGCCCACCCTGCAACAGCTCGATCGTCGCCAGCGCCGCGGCGCACGCGACCGGGTTGCCGCCGTACGTCGACCCGTGCGCGCCGGTCCCCCAGTGCTCGAGGATCTCCGCCCGGGCGACCATCGCGCTGATCGGCATGCCGCTGGCGATGCCCTTGGCGACGAGCACGATGTCCGGCTCGACGCCCCAGTGCTCGATCGCCCACATCTTCCCGGTCCGGCCCGCGCCCGACTGGATCTCGTCGGCGACGAGCAGGATGCCGTGCTTCGTGCACAGCTCGCGGAGCCCCTCGAGGAAGCCGTCCTCCGGGACGAGGTAGCCGCCCTCGCCCTGGATCGGCTCGACGAAGACGGCCGCGACCTCATCCGCCGGGACGAGGCTGCTGAACAGGACGTCGTCGAACCACCGGAGATCCTCGACCTTCCCGAACGGGGCGTGGTAGATGCCCGGGAGCAGCGGGCCGAAGCCGGCGTGGTACTTGGCCTTCGAGGCGGTCAGGCTCACGGCCCCGTACGTCCGGCCGTGGAAGCCGCCGAGGAAGCCCACGATGTACGGCCGGCCCGTGGAGTGGCGGGCGAGCTTCATCGCGGCGTCGACCGCCTCGGCGCCGGAGTTGCCGAGGTACGTCCGGAGCTTCCCGGAGATCGGCGCGATGTCCGCCAGCGCCTTCGCCGTCTCGGCGTAGATCGGCAGGTAGAAGTCGGAGGCCGAGTAGTGGACGAGCTCGGCCGCCTGCTCCCTGATCGCCCCGAGGATGCGCGGATGGCCGTGCCCGGTCGAGTTGACGGCGATGCCGGCCGCGAAGTCGAGGAACAGGTTGCCGTCGGCGTCCTCGATCGCCATGCCGTGGCCCCGGACGGGCACGATCGGGTAGGCGCGGGGGAGGCTCGGCGAGGTCCACCTCCGGTCGAATTCGACCGCGGCGCGGGCCTTCGGCCCGGGGATCTCGGTGACCAGGTCCGGCAGCGGCCGCTCGGCGATCGGGCGCGACACGCGCTCCGCGGCGGTGCGATCGGAAGCGGGCGCGGTCTGGGCCACCGGGTCACCTCGTGCATAAGTTCTATGCAGGCTGGATATTGCAGCCCGAGTCTAGCACCGGGTCCGGGGCCCACATCCGCTCCCCGGATCAGGGCTGTCGGGCGCCCTCCGCGCCTGGCTGCGCCCTCGTCGCGCGCGGTGTCGGGACGGTCGCGGCCGCCACGCCAGGAACAGTGACGGCGCTCGGGTGCCGCCGCCGGAGGAGCGCGACCGCCCAGCCGATCGCAGCGAGCGCCGCGACGCCCG
>DATLYV010000194.1:0-5354 GCA_035574535.1 Binatia bacterium | reverse complement strand
TGCGGGCGCCGTGCCCGGTGGCGCCACGGCCGGCGCCGCGCCGGACCTCGCGGATCGGCTCCGGCGCGATCCGCCGATCGATCTCGAAGCCCGGGACGAGCTCGTCGCGGATGCGCCGGCGGAGCATCGCCTCGATGTCGTTGAGCAGCTCCAGCTCGTCGATGCAGACAAGCGAGATCGCGTCGCCCTCCATGCCCGCGCGGCCCGTCCGACCGATGCGGTGGATGTAGTCCTCGGGCACCGTCGGAAG
The DNA here is from genome assembly GCA_035574535.1 of Binatia bacterium. GTDB lineage: Bacteria > Chloroflexota > Limnocylindria > Limnocylindrales > CSP1-4 > UBA5189. Next base: position 5,104 of record DATLYV010000194.1, on the reverse strand, counting down.
CTCGAAGTTGACGACGTGGGGCAGCCCGTCGATGTCGATGCCACGCGCCGCGACCTCGGTCGCGACCAGGAAGTCGACCCGCCCGGCCTTGAAGTCGTCGAGCGCCTTCTCGCGCTGGCCCTGGCTCCTGTCGCCGTGGATGGCCGCGGCCGCGATCCCATCGCGCTCGAGCTGCTGCGCGAGCCGCTGGGCGCCGTGCTTCGTCCGGGCGAAGATCAGCGCCCGGTCGACGCGGCCGCTCCGGATCAGGTGCGTGAGCAGCTCCCGCTTGCGCTGCCGGTCGACCGGCATGACGACCTGGCGGACCGTCTCGATCGCGGTGTTGCGCCGCGCGATCTGGACCTCCGCGGGCTCGTCGAGGAGCGTGGCCGCGAGCTCGCGAACGTCGTCGGCGAACGTCGCCGAGAAGAGCAGGTTCTGGCGCCGGGGCGGCAGCAGGGCGAGGATCCGGCGGATGTCGCGGATGAAGCCCATGTCGAGCATCCGATCAGCCTCGTCGAGCACCAGGATCTCGACCGACCGGAGGTCGATCTTGCCCTGCTCGGCGATGTCGAGAAGCCGGCCGGGCGTCGCGACGACGATCTCCGGGCCGCCCTGGATGCCCTTGATCTGGGCGTCGTAGCCCACGCCGCCGTAGACGGTCACGGAGCGGACGGGCTTCTCCCGGCCGTAGACGCGGATGAACTCCTCGACCTGGAGGGCCAGCTCGCGCGTCGGCGTGAGGACGAGGCAGCGGATCGGCAGGCCGGTCGCGCCCCTGGGCCGAGGCCCGATCGGATGGCGCGGCGCCGGCCGGTTCGCATTGAGCAGCTGCAGGATCGGCAGCACGAAGGCGGCCGTCTTGCCGGTGCCGGTCTGGGCCCCCGCGAGGACGTCGCGGCGTGCCAGGACGTGGGGGATGGCCTCGGCCTGGACGGGCGTCGGCTCGGTGTAGCCCTCGGCCGCGACGGCACGACGGAGCTCGGGCGCGAGCCCGAGGGATTCGAATGACACCAAGAAGCTGCTCCTGATCGACGGCCCACCCACGGCGACATGCCGCGAGGACCGGTCAGGGCGTTCGAGATGGTTCGCGTGAGATGGGCGGGTCGCAACCCTGGCGCTGACCGGAGCGCCGCACCGCATCTGGGATTCGGACGGTAGCAGGTTTTCGACACCGCCGTCGACGAAATCGGCGATGACCGGCGAGCCGTGGCCACCCCTTGCATGCGCCGCCCAGGAGGCGTGATTGCAGCGGCCGCGCCGACGCATGCGACGCCCACCCCGGCCCAGCGATCGTCGGCAAGGGCCGGGGTGCCCGTCACATCGGGGCGAGGATCTCCACGACGTCCCCGTCCCGCACGACGTGGTCCCGGCCGACCTTCTGGCCGTCGAACCTCGCGGACGCGCCCCAGACGCGGGCGCCGACGAACTTCTCCGCCAGCTCGTGGTGGATCGAGTCCGCGACGTCCGCGACCGTCGAGCCCGACTCGAGCGCGACCGGCTGCTCGTCGGTCACGCCGTTCGAGCGGAGGCGGACGCGGATGAGCCCGGTCAGCCCCCAGACGGCCTCGCGGAATGCGTCGAGGCTCGCCTCGTCCAGGATGGACACGGGCACGACCGTGTGATCCGGGTAGGCCTCGCGGAGCCGTTCGAGCGCGCCCGGGCCCGCGTCGTCCGCCCGCGTGGCCGCGAGGAACGAGGGCTTCTGGATCCCCGCCAGCTCGACCTCGCGAATGACCGGCCGGAGCGCCTCCGGGTCGCCGTCGAGGCGCGTGCAGTACACGATCGCGTCCGCGAACCGCAGCACGCCGAGCAGCGCCCGGCCGCCGCCGCGGTCCTCGTTCGCGCCCTCGATGAGCCCGGGAATCTCGACCAGCTGCACGAGCACGCCGCCGATGCGCGTGAGCGCGGGGGGTCGGTCGGAGCGTCGTGAACGCGTAGTCGCCGGTCCTGATCTGGATCTCGCTGAGCGCCTGGAGGATCGACGATTTCCCGACGTTCGGTGGTCCGACGAGCGCGACCTGGGCCGCACCCTCGCGCCGCACGGCGATCGAGTCGCGGTGGACGGCATTCGACCGCACCCGCGTCTCCTCGATCTCCGCGCTGAGCCACTTGCGCAGGTCCGCGTACGGACCGTTCCTGTAGTCGGGCAGCTCCGCGATCAGCTCGCGAACGACGCGGATGCGCTCCTTGCCCTCTGTTCCTGTGAGCCGGCGCTTCGCCAACTGGGCGAAGGTCCGGTGCGGCATCGGCATCTCGAACTCCTGCTCACCACTGGCAGGCTGCGCGAGGCGCGCGGGCTCACCCGCGCTGCGGCTCGCGTCTCCCCTGCCCCTTCCGTCGACGCACTGGTCGGAAGGGGCGGATCAACCTGTCTGGTTGCAGACGACTGCGGCCCACCGATCGATCGGGCGGGCACCGATGCACTGGCTCATGGCGGCGACAGGATACTGCATGCCTCGTGCGGCACGGTCATCGCCTGCGCGGCACTCGCGCATGGCGACGCGGAGTGTCGCGGGCCGAAGCCGTCGCCGCGGATCGTTTCGCGGGCGGCGGGGGCGTCGGGACTCCGCCGCCTGGGTCGATCAGGCGCGGCGCAGGCGGACCAACGGGATGATCCGCCCGCCGACCTGGCTCGGGTAGTCGGCGAAGTGCGGAAGCTGCTCGACGTGCTGGTCCCACAGGCGGTCGCGCTCCGGGCCCTGCCGGATCACCTCGGCGGTCGCGGCAAGGACCTCGTTGTCGATTTCGAACTCGACGTCCGGATACCTCGCGACGTTCGCGACCCACTTCGGGTCGACCTTGGAGCCGCCGGCCGTGCCGGCGACCACGTAGGCGTCGCCATCGCGGCTGTAGGTCAGGATCGAGCGGCGGCGCTGGCCGGACTTCGCCCCGGTCGAGTACAGGAGCATCAGCGGATGGCCCTTGAGCGGGCCTTCGCTGGGGCGTCCGCCGTGGGCGCGGAGATCGGCGATGAGGGCTTCCTCGAAGGCGACTCGGTCGAACGTCTCGGGCGTCATGGGTGTCCTGCGTGTCACGATGTCCTGATGAGTTGGTTGTGCACGCAACTATATACGTGATCGCGGCCAGGCGGAACCGGCGCGGTTTCGTGAAGGCTTGCGGGTATGCGACACTCCGGGCTCGCGTACCGCGGCCGAGGGTCGCGACCGGCCATGGAGGAGACCGATGCGCACCACCAGAACGGCGGGCATCGCCGCAATCGCCTTCCTCATCGCCGCCTGTGGGTCGGGCGGCGGCGCCACGACGGCGCCGACACAGGGCGGCCCCGCGCCGACGACCGGTGGCTCCGAGACGGCGGCGCCCACCACTGGCGGCATCACCCCGCCGACGAGCCTGATCTCGCCCGGCAAGCTGATCGACTGCGTCGATATCGAGTACCCGCCGATGGAGTACTTCCCCTCGGCGGACGTCACGGACCCCAGCCAGGCGATCGGCTTCGACGTCGACGCGGCGCGGGCCGTCGCGGATCTGCTCGGGCTCGAGCTCGAGATCCGCAACACGGCGTTCGACGCGCTCATCCCGGACCTCCAGGCTGGCCGCTGCGACATCGTCTGGACGGCGCTCTACGTGAACGAGACCCGGCTCGAGGTCGCGGACGCGGTGCCGTACATGGCGACCGGCCAGGTCGTCATGGTCAAGGCCGGCAACCCGCCCGGCATCACCGGCCCGACCGACCTCTGCGGCAAGGCCGTCTCGATCCAGGCCGGCGGCCTCGTCGAGGAGCGGATCAACCAGGTCAGCGACGAGTGCGAGGCGGCCGGCAACCCGGCGATCAACATCCAGGGCTACGAGACCGTGGCCGAGGAGTTCCAGCAGATCGTCCTCGGGCGCGTCGACGCCGTCTGGGAGACCGACACGGGCGTCTCGAACTGGATGCTCGAGAACCCCGGCCAGTACGAGGTCGCCTACGCCCTGCCGCGCGACGACAACTACGGCGTCTACTACGGCAAGGGCAAGACCGACCTCGGCGAGGCGCTGCAGGCCGCGATCGACGCTCTCAACGCCGACGGGACCCTGCCGGCCATCGCCGAGAAGTACGAGATGGATCCGGCCATTCTCGAGATCGTCGAGTAGGGGCTTCGAGCCGCTCCTGAGCTTGTCGTCGTCCGGCCCGCCGCCGCCCGCGGCGGGCCGGACACCGACGGGGCGCCCGGGTCAATCCCCGCGGCCCGGGCCGACGCACCTTCCGGGGCACGTGAACGAGGGCCGGCGTGGACTTCCGGGTCGACATCCTCCTCGAGGCGCTGACATCGAAGTCGCTGCGCGACGGCGCGGTGGCCACGGTCACACTGACGATCGTCTCGTTCGTCGCGGGCGCGGCGATCGGGCTCGGGATCGCGCTGCTCCGCAATAGCCGGTTCCGAGTGCTCCGGGCGCTGTCCTGGAGCTACGTCTGGCTGTTCCGCGCGATCCCGACGGTCGTCCTGCTGTTCATCCTCTGGAACGCGCTCCCGCAGGTGATCCCCGTGCTCCGCAGCCCGGACTTCATCCCGTTCTACGCCGCGGCGGTCGGCCTGGCCGTCAACGAGGGTGCCTACGCGGCGGAGATCATTCGCGGCGGCCTCCTGTCCATCGACGACGGGCAGCGGCTGGCGGCCCGGGCGCTGGGGATGGCGCCGGGGTCCGTGTTCCGGCGGATCGTCGCGCCGCAGGTGGTCCGCGTCGTGATCCCGCCGATGGCCAACGACTTCATCACGCTGCTCAAGCTCACGAGCCTGGCGTTCGTGGTGTCGTACCGGGAGATCATGACCAACACCCAGACGGCGATCGCGAGCTCCTTCCGGCACGCCGAGTGGCTGGCGGCGGCGTCGCTCTACTACATCGTCCTCGTCTCGATCTTCATGGCCGGCCAGGCATGGCTCGAGCGGCGCTACGTCTGGACGTCGCAGGCGCGTGAGGTCCGCGGCCTGTCCCTCGGCATGCTGCGCGGCTTCGGCGGGCTCGGCGGGGCGCGGCGATGACGATGGACCGGTTCGCGCACGCCCACGAGTCCCCGAACGCCCACGAGGTTGGCGGCCCGACCGTCACGGGCCACATCCTCGACGAGGACGTCATCGCCCAGCTCCACGCCGGGCCGGCCGGGAACGTCCTCGAGGCGGTCGAC
>DATLYV010000193.1:0-20921 GCA_035574535.1 Binatia bacterium | reverse complement strand
GGCGAGGGCCGCCACGGTCGCCGCGAAGCGCGTGCCGGCGATGCCCGCCCGCGGGCGGCCAGCGAGCGGCTCCCCGAGGGCCGCGCCAACCCGCTCGGCCAGCACCGGCTCGGGGCCCCACAGCCCCTCGAGCCCGTCGATCTGGGCCTCGAGCAGCCCGAACGCGACGTCGGTCGGGTCGGACGTGCCGGCCACGGCCGGGCTGAATGCCGCGAGGCGCTCAAAGGCCGCCTCGACCGCGGCTCGATCGGCCTCAGGCTCGGCGTCGAGGAACGTCGCCTCGGGCGCCAGCCGGTGCGCCGACCCGAGCGGCATCCCGCGCCGGACCCCGAGCGCCCGGGCCTCGGGATCGGCGTCGAGCACCGTCCCGTTCGACCACGGCTTGCCGCCGAGGACCACCGGCCCCGCCGGCCACGAGCCGGAGGGCTGGCGCCGCCTCGCGAGGTCGAGGAGGAGATGCGGGCGATGGAGATGCAGCAGTCTCATGGGTCCGTATCCCGGGCACTGGGAGGACGGGGGCTGGGGCGGCTGGTTGATCCGGCCGTATCGCGGCGTTGCGACCTGCGCCGGTCTCGCTCACGTACGCCGGCTGAACCAACCGCGGTTCCTCGGCGAGGAGCTCAGGGTGGGCGAGGCAGGCGTCCCGCTCGCCGCCGTCGGCGTAGAGGATCCGCAGCGTCGCCCGCCGCCCTGGCGGGCCGGCGCGGTTGCGGGCGACCACCACCTCCGTTCGCTGCCCGACGACGTCGCGACCGAGACGGATCCACGACCCGCGGGTGAGTTCGAGGCGGATACCGGTCGCCTCGCCCACCGCGGCGCGCAGTCGATCGCGGGCGCCCGATCCGGACATCGATCGCGGATCGACCGCCGCGGGCGGCTCCAGCACCACGAAGGTGATGCCGGCCCGCCGGGCCAGCGCGGCCAGCCGCCCCAGTCGATCGCCGAATCGCGCCTCCGAGCCGCCGATCCCCCGGGCCGGCAGGTCGATGACGAGGAGGTCGACCGCCCGACCGGCCAGCAGCGAGCCGGCGATCGCCAGGCCCTCCTCGGCGTCGGCCGGGGTCAGGACGACGAGCCACTCGGGCCGCACGCCGCGCGCGACGGCCTCGACCGGGTCAAACGCCGCGGCGAGGTCCAGCCAGGCCACGATCGACCCGACCGCCTGCGCGGCCGCGGCCATCCGGAGCGCGAGGGTCGTCCGTCCGCTCGAGAGGTCGCCGCGAACCGCGACGCCCATCCCGCGCGGCACGCCACCGGGCCCGAGGATGGCATCGAGGTCGGCAAAGCCGGTCGAGGAAACGCGATCGGGATCGACCGAGGGGTGCAGCGCCGGCGCCGCGCCGGGCGCCGCGGGCACCGACGCGGGCGCGCTCGCGACGGGGCCGTCCGGCGCCTCGAACGGCTCCGGCAGCGGCACCGTCGCCAGCGCCCCCACGACCTCCCCGACAACGCCCGGCGCGGCGGCGCCCCACCTCGACCGAAGCGTCGCCAGGGCCGCGCTGAGGTCGGTGGAGGGAGCGCCCATGTCGACCTCAGTATCGAACAGATGTTCGAATAAGGCAACCCCGTGCCCGAGGAGCCCGGAGCGGCAACAACGCGCGCGGAGGATCAGAGGGCGCGGCGAGGATTGCAAGGGCGAGCGAGGGTCGGTGGTAGACTCCGGTGCCGCTCGGAGCGCAGCTCCGACGCGCTCGTGGGGATGTAGCTCAGCTGGGAGAGCACCGCGTTCGCATCGCGGGGGTCAGGGGTTCGAGTCCCCTCATCTCCACCACTCCCCTTCGCCCACCGGGCATGACGGCGCAGCCAATGCAGAGCGCGCCCGGCGTCGCCCGCACGCGGAAGCGGCCACCGAACGTCCGCGCCGACGCACCATACATGCGGCACGCAGCGGCCCACCGGGACCTTTGTACCGTTGCCACGACGCGCCACCTCGGAGGACAGTCCCGATCGCGGGGAAGTCCCGCGCCAGCCGGGAGGCCAACGATGCCCCTGGGTCTCAGCCAGGAGCTCGTTCTCATCGCCGAGGACGACGCCGCAAATCGAGCCCTGCTCTCACGCCTGCTCGAACGATCGGGGTACCGCTCGATCGCGGTGGCGGATGGTCGCGACGCGCTCAAGGCCGCGGTCGATGCAGCGCCGGATCTCGTCCTCCTGGACGTCGGGCTGCCCGGCCTGAACGGCCTCGATGTGTGCCGCCGGCTCCGCGCCGACCCGCGCACCGTCGCCCTCCCGATCATCCTCGTGACCGGCCAGGCCGCCTCGCGCGACGTCGTCGCGGGCCTCGACGCCGGCGCCGACGACTTCGTCCGCAAGCCCTACGACGAGGCCGAGCTGATGGCCCGGATCCGGAGCGTCCTCCGGCTTGCGCGCGTGACGGCCGAGATGGTCGGGGCGCACGGCGTCATCGCCGCGCTCGCCAACGCGGTCGAGGCCAAGGACGCGATGACCGAGATGCACTGCCAGCGGCTCGCCAGTCTCGCCCACCAGCTCGGGATGGCTGCCGGGATGGAGCCCGCGGGACTGAAGGGCCTGGTGTTCGGGGCGCTGCTCCACGACATCGGCAAGATCGGCGTCTCGGACGCGATCCTGAACAAGCCCGGGCCGCTGAGCCGCGAGGAGTGGGCCGAGATGCGCCTCCACCCGATCATCGGCGAGCGCATCTGCGAGCCCCTCGCGACGGCCAGCCAGTTCTCGTCGATCGTTCGCCATCACCACGAGCGCTGGGACGGTGCCGGCTACCCCGACGGCCTCCGCGGCGAGCAAATTCCGACCGGCGCCAGGATCGTCGGGCTCGTCGACGCCTTCGACGCGATCATCCACGAGCGCCCGTATCGACCCGCCCGCAGCGTCGAGGAGGCGCTCGAGGAGCTGCGGCGCGAGGCCGGCTCGCAGTTCGACCCCGAGCTCGTCCGGCTGTTCATCCCCATGATCGAGCACCAGGCGGACGAGCTTCGGACGCCGAACCTCCGAGCGCTCGAGGCGCTGCGCACGGCAGTCTGAGGCTCGGTTCATGACGCTCGACACGCTGCTCAGCGTCAGCCTTGACATCGCCTACTTCGGAATCTTCGCGCTGAGCCTGGTCGACTGGCTCCGCCATCGCGGCCCGGTCCGCCGGGCCGTGATGTTCATGTTTGCCTGCACCTCGGTCGCCTTGGCGGCGCCGCTGGTCGCGGGGGTGGCGCCGGGCCTGACGATGGTGCTGGCCGTGGCGGTCGTCGGGGCCCTGTTCGCGCAGCCGGTGGTCGCGTTGTGGCTCGTGAGCTACATCCGGCCGGTCCGGCGCGTGCTGCTGCTCGCGAGCGCCCTGGCGTTCGTCGTGCTCACGGTCGGGCTGATCGGCCTGGCGGCCACGGGCGTCGCGCCGCGATCGCCGGTCCTCATCGCGTACGCGATCGCCGCGCTCGTCTTCTACGTGTTCGTCGACGGCGCGGCCGCCCTCGGATTCCTCGCCGCGGCACGCAACCGCGCCGGGACGTCCCGCTCGCGGCTACTGACGGCGGCCGCATCGACGGCCCTGTTCGCGCTTGCCATCGCTGTGCTCCTCGGCGGCGGCGTGCTCGCCGGACCGGGGACCGAGGCGTCGACGTTCGCCTCGGTGCTCGCCCGCATCCTCGCGCTCGTGGCGGCCATCGGCTACCTCGCCGCGTTCGCGCCGCCGCGGGCCCTCCGGCGGATCAGCCAGCAGGCGATCGGCTACGACTTCATCCGCGAGCTGAATGCGCTCCCCTCTGGCGGGTCGGTCGAGCCGATCTGGGACCTGCTCGTCCGGACGGTCGAGCGAGCATCGAGCGCGACCCGGGTCGAGGTGGTGGGCCGTGGCGTACGCGCTGGAGGGACGGCCGACGACGGGTCGGACGGACGCCGCGACGCGCGCGTCGACGCCGCCATTGGGCCCGGGCGCGGCGTACGGACGGTGACCGTGCCGTTCTCATCGGAGCGCTGGCCCGACGGCCGCCTCGAGCTTGACCTGCCCGAGCACGTCCTCTTCCTCGAGGACGACCTCGCGCTCACGAGCGTCCTCGTGGACCGAGCGGTTCGGGCCGCCGAGCGCGAGAGCTTCCTCGTCGAGCGCGAGGAGCTGATCGCCGACCTGCAGGCGGCCAGCGCCGCCAAGAGCGACTTCGTGGCCGCGATGAGCCACGAGCTGCGAACCCCGTTGAACGCGATCATCGGCTTCTCCGAGCTGCTCCGCGAGGGCGGCGAGGAGGCAGCGGACCCCGCGACGGTGGCGACCTTCGCCGACCACATCCACAGCTCCGGGCTGCACCTGCTCGACCTCGTCAACGACGTCCTCGACCTGGCCCGCGTGGAGGCCGGCCGGCTCGACCTCAAGCCCGTCGACCTCGACTGCGAGGCGCTCGTCCGCCAGACCGTCGCGAGCATCAAGCCGCTGGCGAACGACAAGGACCAGGCGATCACCCTCGCGCTCGAGCCCGTGACGATCGAGGCCGACCAGTCCCGGGTCCGGCAGATCGTGCTGAACCTCCTGTCGAACGCCATCAAGTTCACGGACCGCGGCGGCGCCATCCGGATCGCCCTCGCCCGCGGGCCCGACGGCGGCGCCCGATTCACGATCGCCGACACGGGCCGCGGCATCGCCGCGGCCGACCTCGACCGCATCTTCGAGGCCTTCCACCAGGCCGAGGGCGAGGGCCGGACGAGCCACCACGAGGGCACGGGACTCGGGCTCGCGCTGACGCGCCAGCTCGTCGAGGCGCACGGCGGATCGATCTCGGTCCGCTCGGAGCTCGGGGTCGGGAGCGAGTTCACGGTCGTGCTGCCCGCCCGCCAGTCGACCGCCGGGCAGCTCGCCCCGCCGGCCGTTCGACCCGACCAGCCGACCGTGCTCGTCATCGAGGACGATCCGTCCGCGCAGCAGCTGCTGCGGCGCCATCTCGAGGGTGCCGGCTACGGCGTGCTCGCGACCCCGAGCGGCCGCCAGGGGCTGGCGTGGATGCGCGAAGCCCGGCCCGACGCCGTCCTGCTCGACATCCTGCTGCCCGACATCGACGGCTGGGAGGTCCTGCAGCAGGCCAAGCGCGACCCCGCGACCCGCTCCATCCCGATCATGGTCGTGTCGGTCGTCGACGACCGGGAGCTCGGCGTGGCCCTCGGCGCCGTCGACTACTTCGTGAAGCCCGTGTCGCGCGAGCCGCTGCTCGAGGCGCTCGGCCGCCTGACGTTCACGACGAAGGTCAGGACGCGGACCGTCACGGCCCTCATCGTCGATCCAGACGCCGAGGCGCCAACGCGGTACCGCGAGGTTCTCGAGCCGGAGGGCTTCCGGGTGCTCGAGGCCGCCGACGGCGCGACCGGCCGGACCCGCGCGGGAACGGACCAGCCCGACCTGATCCTCATCGACGCCCTGCTGCCGGACGTCGACCCGTTCGAGCTCGTCCGGCAGCTGCGCGACGACGAGGCCACGGCCTCGATCCCGATCTGGCTGACCACGCCGCCCGGGTTGGCGCCCGAGGTGAAGGCGCGGCTCAACGGCACCATCCAGGGCGTGCTCGCCAAGGGCGACGACGCGCTTGCTGCGCTGCGGACGTGGCTGGAGACCTATCGTCCGCGCCCTGTCGGTGCCGCTGCAGGCGCTGCTGCGACGACGCAGGCTTCCGAGACCGCCGAGGGCGCCGAGGCCGCCATGCCGGCCGAGGGCTCGGCCTGAGCGCCATGGAGGTCCAACCGGACGCGCCCCTGGTCCTCGCGGTCGAGGACGAGCCGCGCAACGCCGCCCTGCTCGAGGCGATCCTCGGGCGGGCCGGCTACCGGCTGCACGTGGCCGGCGACGTCGGGGCGGCCAGGCAGTTCCTCGCCACGGAGCGTCCGGCCCTGGTGATGCTGGACCGCCACCTGCCGGACGGCGACGGCCTCGACCTCATCCCGGAGATCCGGGCCTCCGATCGCCTCGGCGACGTCCCGATCCTCCTGGTGAGCGCGAGCGTCCTCCCGCGCGACGTCCAGACCGCCCTCGAGGCGGGTGCCGACGGCTTCCTGGCGAAGCCCGTCCGGGTCAAGCCCCTCGTCGACGAGGTGCGGCGGCTGCTCGACGCAGGCGCGACGTCGCGGAAACTGGCAGACTAGCGCGCGCCCTCGGCGCGGCCGCGCGCCCGCCGGGAGGGACAGCCGCGTGGGTCGGTTGGGCAGGTGGTGAGCCCAAGGGTCTGTAAAACCCTCGCCTTTGGCTGTGGCAGTTCGATTCTGCCCCGGCCCACCAGCATCGGCGGCAGGTCATCCCGTTTCGGGCCGCCTGCCCTTGCGCGCGCCCGCGGCGCCGGTGCGACGGGAGTACCCCGATTTCGGGACCATGGGGTTGACGACGCGCACCACCCCGTTGGAGGCCACGCCGCCCTACCGCGGGCGACCAGGAAGACCGGACGACGCGACCGCCCCGGCCACGGACGTGGCGATCGGCGCGACCGCGCGACCGGGCGACAACGGCTGGACGCTGCTCGTCGGGCTGCGCCGCCTGCTGGCCGGCATCGTGGTCGTCAGCCCGACGCGACCGGCCCGCGAGGTCGAGCGCGACTGACGCCGGACGCAACGGCCGCGTCGACTTGGCCCACGTGGTCGCCGACCCACCCCATCCGGGCGAGGGCCCGAGGCAACCCGGGCCCGACTTATTTCTCGGGCGAGGCGGCTTCCGCCGTCAGGAGCGCCGCGTGGAGGCCGTAGGCGTTGCGGCGCAGCCAGGCGCGGTCCGCGAGGTGGGTCGGGCGGTTGGCGGCGACGAGGGCCCAGAACGCCGGCCCGTGCCCGAAGACGCGAAGATGGGCCAGCTCGTGGACGACGACGGTCTCCAATGACGCCGGCGGCGCGAGGACGAGGCGCCACGAGAACATGAGCCTGCCGTTGCGGCTGGCGCTCCCCCAGCGGCTGCGCGGGTCGCGCAGGTCGACCGCGCGCGGACGGACGCCCAGCGCCGCGGCGTAGCGGGCGACGGCGGTATCGATCGCCTCGCGCGCCCGCTCGCGCAGCCAGGCCTCGAGCACCCGCTGCAGCGAGCGGCGCTCGCGCGCGGCGAGCCGGACGACGAGCTCCGGCCCGTCGGGACCCGTCGTGGCATCGACCGAGGTCGACGGCGGCATGCCGGCGACGACCCGGACGCGGTGCAGCTCGCCGCGGAATGGCACGAGCCCGCCGTCCCGCGCGCCGCCCCGGGCGATCGCCGAATCGCGCTCCCGTGCCAGCTCGTCCACGTGCCGCACGACCCAACGCTCCCGCTCGCGCAGGAACGCCTCGATCGGGGCTCGAGGGTCGGCCCAGCCGCGGCGCGAGGCGGGCGGCACGGCCACCACCACACCGAGCCGGGGGTCGATCGTCACACGCAGGCCCCTCGATCGCGTGGACCGGCGTACGCGATACTCGATGGAACGCCGGCCGAGCCAGACGCTCCCAGACGCGGGCTCAGGAGAGAGGACGACCGGATGCCGCATCGACGCACATCGTGACAGGCCGCAGGCCGCCCCGGGGCGTCCCGGGCGTCCCGTGGCGCGGTGGGCGCCCCCCGGAACGCGGCACCGAACCCGCCCCGGTCTCCCCGACCGCCGCATCGGCGCGGCATGCCGAGATCGAAGAGCTGTCCGTCGCGCCAGTCCGCCGAGGCTCCGGTGCGCGCCTGAGCGTCCACACCCTCGGGGCCATCGCGGCAGTCGGGGTGCTCCTGGCCGGCGGGTTCGGCCTTCTCGGCGGACGGCCGGATCCGAGCTCCTCGCCGACCACGGGCGCCGCAGCACCATCGTCGACCGCGCCTCCGCCGAGCAGTCCCCCGCCGGCACCGCTCGTCACCCCGTTTGCGCCCTGCGGTCCCGACCCGGGTACGACACCGCCGACGGTCGAGCTCCAGACCAACGGCGTCCCCACGCCGGGTTTCGTCGAGCTGATCGACCTCGACGCCCAGCCGATCGAGCCCACCCCCACGCCCGCCGACCCGCTCGCGTCGCTGCGCGGCCCCAGGGTCGAGGTCCATCCGGACGTCGTCACCGAGATCTCGATCGAGGGCGGAGCGTGCGCGCTCCGCTGGTTCATCGTCCTCTACGACCCGGTCACGGGCGACGGCGACCAGCTCGACCAGGTCCCGACGGACGGCGAGGGCGACGTTCGCCTGGCCGCCCAGAACCGCTTCGGCCTGTGGCACCGGCTGTCGGCGCTCCGCGACTTCCCGAACGACGTGCAGCTCATCGCGGTCTTCCAGTTCGAGGAGATCGCGATTGCCGCCTGGTGGCGGGTCCGCGTCATGCCGCTCCGGATGCCGGACGTGCGCCTGTTGGACCTGCGGGACGACGAGGTGATCCCGCTGGCTGCCGGGTGTGATCTCCGGCTCCGGCTGGGGAACGGCTACGAGGAGGATCTGCTGGGCTGCGTTGGCGACGTCAGCGCGGAGCTCGGAGCGCCGACGCGCATCGATCCCGACGACCCGCTCCTGCTCGAGTCCGACGGCGTCCCCGCCGAGGATCTCGTCGTCGTCTGCGGCCGGCTGTCGGGTTCCTCGTTCGTCGCGGAGCCCGAGCCGGCATGCAACGCGGAGCCGCCCGACGGGCAGCCGTTCCCGGTGGCGGCGCCGGCCGGACCCTGGGTCCTCGCGCTGTCGACGTGCGTGCTGGTCGACTCGCCGTCCACCGTGGCCTCGAACAGCCTCTGCGGGACCTGGTACGCGCACGTCCGCGTCGACGACTGAGGGACGGCTCGAAGTCGCGGGCCGCCCACGGCCCGCAAGGGCTCAGCCCTCGGCGATGACCGCGAGCGAGACGCGGAAGCCGGCGCGGCGCAGGACGGGCGACATGGCGACCGACTGGCCGACCGGGCCGCCGGCCTCGAAAACCTTCGCCCACTCCTCGTTGAAGATCTCGAAGTCGCCCGGCTCCTTCAGCGACCAGTTCGCCCAGACGATCCTGTCGAGCGACGATCCGGCCTCCTCGAGGCGCGCCTTGAGGTTGGCGAGGGCCTGGCGGGTGTGCTCCTTGATGCCGCCCTTGACGACGAGGTTCGTCTCAGGGTCCACCGGGCCGACGCTCGAGACGTAGACCATCCCGCCGGCCTTGCGGACCTTGCCGAGGCCGTGGGCCAGGATCTCGGGCGTCACGAGGTCCTTGGCGTCCGGCAGGCCGAAGCGGCCCTTGTGGACGCGGACCGGGTTGTTCGGGTCCTCCGGCGGGATGCCGAACTCGCCGGGCGGCAGCTGGACGCCGTTGCGGGCGAACTGGCCCATGAACGTCGGGCGGACGCCGGTCGGCTTCAGGTAGCCCTGGATCTTGCCGTCGACGATCCCGGTCTGCTCGAACACGAAGATGTCCTGGGTCAGGATCTCGTCATCCTCGATGCCGTAGACCTCGGTGATGTTGGTGACCTTGCGCGAGCCGTCCTTGAGGCGGGCCGTGTGGACGATCAGGTCGACCGCGGAGGCGATCTGCTCCCGGATCGCGCGCAGCGGCAGCTCGTAGCCGGTCATCAGGACCATCGTCTCGAGGCGCCGGAGCATGTCCTTCGGCGTGTTGGCGTGACCGGTCGAGAGCGAGCCGTCCTGGCCGGTCGTCATCGCCTGGAGCATGTCGAGCGCCTCGCCGGCGCGACACTCGCCGACGATGATCCGGTCCGGGCGCATGTGCATCGCGTTGCGCAGCAGGTCGCGGATGACGATCTCGCCCTCGCCCTCGATGTTCGGCGGGCGCGATTCGAGCGTCACGACGTGGTCTTGGCGCAGCTGCAGCTCCGCGGCGTCCTCGATCGTCACGATGCGCTCGTCGTTCGGGATGAACGACGAGATGACGTTCAGGAACGTCGTCTTGCCGGAGCCCGTGCCGCCCGAGACGAAGATGTTCAGGCGCGCCATCACGCAGGCCCGCAGGAAGTCGAACATCTCCGGCGTCGCGGTGCCGAAGCTGATCAGGTCGTTGACCGTGTAGGGCGTCTTCGAGAACTTCCGGACCGTGATGACCGGCCCGATCAGCGACAGCGGCGGGATGATCGCGTTGACGCGGGAGCCGTCCGGGAGGCGCGCGTCGACGCGGGGGCTCGTCTCGTCAATGCGCCGGCCGAGCGGGCGGATGATGCGATCGATGATCCGCAGGACGTGTTCGTCGTTCAGGAAGGACGAGTCGACCTTGTGGATCTTGCCCTTGCGCTCGATGTAGATGTGCTCGGGGCCGTTGACCATCACCTCGGTGATGGTCGGGTCCTTGAGCAGCGGCTCGAGCGGCCCGAAGCCGGTGATCTCGTCGATCATCTCCTGGACGAGGCGGAGCCGCTCGTCCCGTGTGACCGCGAAGTTGCCCGCCGCGATGACCCGGTCGACGATGCCCTCGAGCTTGGTCCGGGTGTCCGTGGCCGTCCCGTCGAGGAGCGAGTCGAAGGCGTTGATGACCTCGCCCTGCATCCTCATGCGGATCTCGGTCAGCAGCTCCGCGCGCGCCGGGTTGCGCGGGCCGGCGGGCGCCTTGGCGACCTCGGGAACGACCGCGGGCAGGCGCTCCTCCGGCGGCAGGTCCGCAGCCGGCGGGACGCCGTTGCCCGGGGCGGTCGGGGCGGTGGGCGTGATCGACGCGGTCGCCGCGGCCGGATCGCTGGCCGCAGGGGTCTGCGAGGATTTCGGGACGGTCGGGGCCGTCGGCGCAGCGGCGGCGGCGTGGCGGTTCCTCGCGGCGTCGCGGGCTGCCGCGAGTTCGGCCGCCTCTGCGGCCTGGGCTGCCTTGAGCTGCCGTTCGAGCAGGGACAATTCGGTGCCCGGTCACCCCGCCTGCGTGTCGCGTCCCCGCCTCGTGATGCGCGGACGCGCTGGATCGACGTTCGACTCGATCTTCGCGGGCGCCACCTTGCGGGATCAACCGTCGTGGCGACCTCGGAGACCGCCGTGAGGATACATGCCTACTCAACCATTCCCGGTTGACCCGGAAGTACCAGTCTCGACCGTGTTCCCGTCGGTCGGGCCGCAGAGGGACTTCGAAATCGGTTTGGTATGCTCCGCGATCCGGCATGGGGCTATAGCTCAGCTGGGAGAGCGTCTGAATGGCATTCAGAAGGTCAGGGGTTCGAATCCCCTTAGCTCCACCAACCACCGGCAGTACACGCGACACAGAGGCGTAATCGGCAAGGTGCAGACTTCCATCACCGCCCTCGCGCTTACCACCGGGTAGCCGGGCGCTTCCGAGCGCCACGGTTGCCCATGAGCCCCTTGCCCGATGGCGGCGAGGGGTTTTTCGTTGGCCGCGAACCGGCCACACTGCCGAGATCGCCAGACGACCAGGAGCCACCGCCGTGACCCAGACGCAGGAACCGAAGGAGCGGACCAGGATCGAGCGGTACGACCCCGCCGCGATCGAGCCGCGCTGGCAGGCGCGCTGGGAGGAGCTCGGGCTCCACAAGACCGACCTGCAGAACGCGCGGGACCGCTACTACCTGCTGACGATGTACCCGTACCCGTCGGGCGACATCCACATCGGGCACTGGTACATCAAGACCCCGACGGACGCGATCGCGCGCTTCCAGCGGATGCACGGCAAGAACGTCTTCCTGCCGATCGGCTTCGACGCGTTCGGCCTGCCGGCCGAGAACGCGGCCATCCGCCAGAAGATCAACCCGCGCGAGTGGACGATGTCGAACGTCGCCAACATGCGCCGCCAGCTGCGGCAGATGGGCGCGACGTTCGACTGGGACGCCGAGGTCGTCACCTGCGACCCCGAGTACTACCGCTGGAACCAGTGGTTCTTCCTGAAGTTCCTGGAGGCCGGCCTGGCGTACCGCCAGAAGTCGGCGGTCGACTGGTGCCCGAACGACGGCACGCTGGCCCGCGAGCAGGTCGAGGGCGCGGAGCGGCGCTGCTGGCGCTGCGGCGCGAAGGTCGAGAAGCGCGAGCTGGACCAGTGGTACCTGCGCGTCACGAAGTACGCCGACGAGCTGCTGGACTTCAGCGAGATCCAGTTCCCCGACCCGGTCCGGATCATGCAGACGAACTGGATCGGCCGGAGCGAGGGCGGCGAGATCGTGTTCGAGGCGGCGCCGTCCGCGGACGGCTCGCGGCCCGGAGGCGAGGAGATCCGCGTCTTTACGACGCGCCCGGACACGCTGTTCGGGGCGACGTTCATGGTCCTGGCGCCGGAGCACCCGCTGGTCGCCGAGCTGACCGCGCCCGAGCGGCGCGCCGAGGTCGCGGCGTACGTCCGCGAGGCCCAGGACGCGACCGAGATCGAGCGGCTGTCGACCGAGCGCGAGAAGACCGGCGTCGCGATCGGTGCGGACGCGATCAACCCGGTCAACGGCGAGCGCATCCCGATCTTCGTCGCGGACTACGTGCTGGCCGGCTACGGGACGGGCGCGATCATGGCCGTCCCGGCCCACGACGAGCGCGACTTCGAGTTCGCGCAGAGGTTCGGGCTGCCGGTGCGCCAGGTCGTCGCGCCGGCCGGTGCGCCTGTGTCCCGCGACGCGGCGATGTCGCAGGCCTACGTCGCCCATTCGGACGACGAGGTCCTGATCAACAGCGGCGAATTCACCGGCCTGCCGGCCGACGAGGGCGGCCGTGCGATCGTCGGCTGGCTGGAGGCCCAGGGCAAGGGCAAGCCGGCCGTGACGTACCGCCTGCGCGACTGGCTGATCAGCCGGCAGCGCTACTGGGGCACGCCGATCCCGGTCATCCACTGCCCGACGCACGGCATCGTGCCGGTCCCGGAGAAGGACCTGCCGGTCCTGCTGCCGGACACGGTCGACTACGCGGGCGTCGGCGTGAACCCGCTGACGCGGGACGAGCAGTTCCTGAACGTCCCCTGCCCGATCGACGGCGAGCCGGCACGGCGCGAGACGGACACGATGGACACATTCATCGACTCGTCCTGGTACTGGTATCGCTACCTGTCGCCGAGGAAGCAGGACGGCCCGATCGACCCGGAGCTGGTCGAGGCCTGGACGCCGGTCGAGCAGTACACGGGCGGCGCCGAGCACGCCGTCATGCACCTTTTGTACGCCCGCGAGTTCACGAAGATGCTGCGCGACCTGGGGCTGGTCCAGCAGAACGAGCCCTGGAAGCGGGTCTTCAACCAGGGCCAGATCCTCGGCGCCGACGGCGAGCGCATGTCGAAGTCCCGCGGCAACGTCCAGGACCCCGACGAGCTGGTCCGGCAGTACGGCGCGGACACCGTCCGGCTGTTCCTGATGTTCATGGGCCCGTGGGACCAGGGCGGCCCGTGGAGCCCGACCGGGATCGGGGGCGTGCACCGGTTCCTGAACCGCGTCTGGGCGCTGACGCTGGACCCGCACGCCCGCGAGCCCGGCGACCCGGACGCGGGCACGCTGCCCGAGGGCCAGGACGAGACCGCGGCGCGGGCGGCTCTGCGGGCGGCCACGCACCGGACGCTGCGAGACGTGACGGCCGACTACGAGGCCTTCCACTTCAACACGATGGTCGCGAAGCTGATGGAGCTGTCGAACACCCTGTTCCGGTACCGCGGCACGTCGGTCGCCGGCGGCCCGGAGTGGGACGAGGCGGTCCGGCTGCTGCTGCTGATGCTGGCGCCAGCGGCGCCCCACATCACGGAGGAGCTGTGGGCGCGGCGCCTGGCTGCCCGCGGCGAGGCCTGGTCGTCGATCCACCGGGAGTCGTGGCCGGAGGTCGACGAGGCCGCCGCGCGCGAGTCGACCCGCGAGGTGCCGGTCCAGGTCAACGGCAAGGTCCGCGACCGGGTCACCGTGCCGGCGGACGCGGACGCGGCCGCGATCGAGGCCGCCGTGCTGGCCTCGCCGCGGATCCAGCAGCTGCTGGCGGGCCGGACGCCCGACCGCATCATCCACGCTGGCGGCGGCAAGCTCGTCAACCTCGTGGTCCGCGGGTAGCGGGCCGGAGCGAGGCGAGGAGGTGAACGCGATGCCCAAGTACGCGAGCTGGGACGAGAACCTCGCGACCCACTCGCCGGACGTCCAGGCGGCGGCCCGGGCCCTCGACGCCGCCATCCGCGAGGCCGAGCCGGCGCTCAAGGTCCGCTTCGACCCGGGCAACGGGCTCCTGGCGTTCGGGCGGTCGATGGCGATGCGCGACCTCCTGTTCGCGCTCATCCCGCACACCGGCTGGGTGAACCTTCAGCTGGCCGACGGCGCGCTGCTGCCGAACCCCGACGGTCGCATCGAGGGCACCGGCAAGCGCATCCGGCACATCAAGGTCCGGAGCGCAGCGGCGGCCGCCGACCCACGCGTCCGCGCCGCGATCCGCGAGCAGCTCGCCATCCGCTAGCGCCCGCGCGCCCGCGCGCCCGCGGGTTAGTTTGGCCGGGCGGGCTTCGCTTCGTTCTGCGCCCCGGCCTTGAGGCGCGCGCGGTAACGGGCGGCCTTGGCCTGGTTGCCGCAGGAGCGCATGTCGCACCAGCGGCGCCGTCCGGTCGGGCTGGAGTCGTAGAAGGCCCAGCGGCAGCGGTCGTTCGCGCAGACGCGGAGGCGCTCGGGGCGACCGGTCGCGAGCTCCTCGACGATCGCCTCGGCGATCAGCGCGAGGGCGTCGTCGACCGGCGTGTCGGCGTGGCGGTGGCCGATGCGGATGGCCGAGCCGTCGAGCTCGAGGCGGGTCGGACGGCGCATCTCGAGCGTCGCGTTCACGAGGTGGACCGCATCGGGATCGGGGCGCCGCCCTTCGACGACCGCGTCGACGACCTCGCGGAGCGCGGACCGGACGCGGCGGATCCGGGCCAGCTCCACCTCGCCGATGCGGATCCCGGCCTCGGGGTGCACGAGCTCGTGCTCGAGGAACCACATCGCGGCGTCGGTCGGGGTGGCGAGGTGCTCGTCGCGGGCGTGCTGCTCGTCCGTTCGGCCGTGTCCGGGATGGAGCGTGTTCAGGAAGTCGAGGGCCGACTCCAGGTCGATGCCGTGCGCGTGCTCGGCGGGGCTGATGTTCGGCATTGGCTAGCGTCCCTGGTGCATGTAGATAACCACTCTACTGCGGTTGACAGGTTACGCGCAAGCCGCTACTGTACATGCAGTAACCGATTAGACCGTTGAAACGGGTTACGCGCTGAGGAAAGGAGGCCCCGGATGGCGCTCTTCATCACCGTCGCCGGACTGATGGCGATCTTCCTCGCCCTGGCGATCGCCGCCGATCTCTGGGGCGTCGACTCCCGACCGAACCTGGGCGATGACCACGCCCGCTAGCAGCAGCAACCCGGAGATGCGAGTGCCAACCCAGGAGTTCCAGCCCATGCACGTTATCGCCCCCTACATCCTCGCGCAGTACCAGCGCGACCTGCTCGCCGAGGCCCGGCGCGAGCGCCGGGCGCGGCTCGCGCGCAAGGCGTCGTCCGGCATCCCCAGCTGGCCGCGCAGCCTCGGCAGCGCGTTCGCGTACGTCGCGCGCACCGTCGACCCGAGCCGCGAGCAGGGCCGCGAGCCCGAGCCGACCGGCCAAGCTCGCCTCAGCCGCGCGGCCTGACGGAGCGGGCGAGGCGCAGACCTTCGGAAACTGACGTCCCGCGGTCCAGCCACCCTCCTCCTGGCTGGTCCGCCTTGATGGCCCGGCGTTCGACCCTTCGGGGTCGGCGCCGGGCTTTTCGTCTGTGCTGCGGTTCCAGATAAGCGGCAGATAAGCGGCGCTCGCTAGGGTTGGGGTCGACGGTCCGTCCGACGAAGTGCCCCGACGGACGGACCGTTCACCTTCCGGCCCGCCGAGACGCCCGTCGATCCCGTCGAGCCAACGGACGAGCCGCCCGCCGAGCCCCCGACTCGGGCACGTCACCGCCCGCCCGCATCCCGCCGGACGAGGCGAACGTCAGTGCAACCCTCCACGCCGTCCTGGCGCGTGTTCGATGCCCCGATCCAGGGCGTTGGCGCTGCTGAACCCGCCGTGGCAGCGACTCCCACTCCGAGCGGCGTCGCATCCGTGCCGCCGAACGTGCTGCTCGCGGCGGCCGGGCTCATCGGCGCGGTGATCATCGGCGCCGCGGCACTCGCCATCACGATCGGCGGGTCCGGCGCCGGAACCGTCGAGGGTCCTGATGCGACGCTTGGTGCCTTCGAAGGCGCCGGGCCGTCGGCCGACGCCGGCACGGCGATCGTCGTGGACGTGGCCGGGGCGGTCGTCGCGCCCGGGTTGTACCGGCTCGAGCCCGGGGCGCGGGTCGGCGATGCAATCGACGCGGCCGGCGGGTTCAGCCCGCGCGTCGACGTCGAGCGCGTTGGGCGGGAGCTGAACCTCGCGGCGAGCCTGTCCGACGGCGAGCAGGTCCACGTGCCGTCGCGCGATGATCCGTCGCCGGCGCCGGGTGGGAGCGGGACGGGCGGTCCCGGCGGGCCGGGCGATGCCTCCGGCGACGGGCTGGTCGACCTGAACACGGCGGCGCAA
The DNA here is from genome assembly GCA_035574535.1 of Binatia bacterium. Taxonomy (GTDB): domain Bacteria; phylum Chloroflexota; class Limnocylindria; order Limnocylindrales; family CSP1-4; genus UBA5189. Next base: position 4,612 of record DATLYV010000193.1, on the reverse strand, counting down.
TCGGAGCTCGAGGCGCTGCCCGGCATCGGACCGGTGACGGCCAAGAAGATCATCGCGGCGCGCGAGGAGGCGCCGTTCCGGACGGTCGAGGAGCTGCGCGAGCGCGGGCTCGTCGGAGAGAAGACGTTCGGGCAGATCCGGGCACTCGTGACCGTGGGCTGAGCCGGTGCCACGACCGGCGTGGCTAGCGATCGGGACGGCCGCGGGGGCGCTCGCACTCGGGCTGCTCCCGCCCGTCGCCACGGTGCTGCTGGGCGCAGCGGTCGGCTGCGCCGCGCTCGTCGCCATCGGAGTCGGCTCGGCCCGAGCGGGTCGGATGGCAATGCTCGCCGTCGGGATCGCGGCGATCGGCCTGCGTGCGCTGGCGACGGGCCCGCCCGCGACCTCCAGTGTCATGCCCGAGGGATCGGGGCGGTGGACGGCGACGGTTACAACCGTCGGGTCACCGCGCGAGGGCAACCGCCCGGCCACGCTCGCCCTGTGGCTCGCGGACGGCTCGACCGTACTCGTGGCGGCGACGCTGCCGTGGTACCCGGCGGTCGTGCCGGGCGACCGCATCGAGGTCTCGGGTCGGGTCCGCCCGCCGCCCGAGGACGACTACGGCGCGTACCTCGGGCGCATCGGCGCCGTGGGCACGCTGCGCGCCGAGTCGCTCGAACGCCTCGGGCCGGAGGACGGCCTCGGCAGCGCCATGGAGGGGATGCGGCGGCTCGCGGCCGCCGGCCTGGATCGCGCGATGCCGGAGCCGGAGGCCGGGCTGGCCGCGGGCGTGCTCATCGGGTTGCGCGATCGTGTCGACCGCGACCTTGCGGCGGCGTTCACCACCGCCGGGGCGAGCCACGTGGTGGCCATTTCCGGCTGGAACATCGCGATCGTCGCCTCGGCCCTGGGAGCCGTCGCCGGCGGGATGCGCCGGCGACGGCGCGCGCTCCTCAATGTCGCGGCGATCGCCCTGTACGTCGCGTTCGTCGGCCCGTCGGCTTCGGTGGTCCGCGCCGGGGTCATGGCCGGCGTCGCGCTCCTGGCGCGCGAGCTGGGCCGGCCCGGGACGGCCGCCTCGGCGCTGGGACTGGCCGTGGCTGGACTGCTCGTGCTCGATCCGGACTGGATCGACGACGCGGGATTCCGGCTCTCCGTGCTCGCGACCGCCGGGATCATCGCCTGGGGCACGGGCCTGACGAACCGGCTCGCGGGTCCCGTGCCGTCGCGGCCGCGACGCTGGGTCGCGGAGATCCTCGGCGTGTCGTTCGCGGCGCAGGCGGCCACGACGCCGCTCGTGCTGCTCGACTTCGGGCGCCTGTCGCTGGTCGCGCCGCTCGTGAACGTGCTTGTCGTGCCGCTCGTGCCGCTGGCGATGGCCGCAGGCGCGCTCGCGCTGGTCGTCGGCGTGGGGGTCGAGCTGGGCCTGCCGGGGGCGCTCGCGACGGTCGTCGGGCTGCCCGCGTGGGGGCTGTACGGCGCGATGGTCCACGTCGTGCGGCTCGGTGCGGGGCTGCCGCTCGCGAGTCCCGAGCCGGGGCCGCCGTGGGACCTCGCGGCCGCGGCGGCGTCGGGCGTGGCGATCGTCGCGGCCGCCCGGTGGGGTGACGTGATCCTGGCGCGGCTTCGGGCCGGAACGGCGACGGCAGCGAGAGGGCCCAAACGGCGCCGGGACGCGAAGTCGAGGCGGGCGCCGCAGCTGGTCGTCGCCGCGCTCGCGGTCTCGACGATCGGCCTCGGGCTCGCGATCGCGTACCGGCCGGACGGGTTGGCGAGGGTCACGATCCTCGACGTCGGGCAAGGCGACGGGATCCTGGTCGAGGGCGGGCGCGGAGGCCGGATGGTCGTCGACGGCGGGCCGGATCCCGGCCGGCTGATCCTCGCCCTCGACGAGCGCCTGCCGCCGTGGAACCGCCGCATCGATATCCTCATCCTCACCCACCCGCACGAGGACCACGTCGCCGGGCTCGCCCTTCTCCTGCAGCGCTACAGCGTGGGCCGGGTGTACGAGCCGGGGATGCTCGGGCCCGGACCGGGCTACGAGGCTTGGACCCAGGTCCTGGCGCGCGGCGGACCGCAGCACGGCCGCCTGGCGACGGGCGACCGACTGACGCTCGACGCGATCCGCCTCCGCGTCCTGTGGCCCGACCCGAACCGCGTCCCGAGCGCGCCGCCGGACGGCGGCACGGGGATCAACAACGTCTCGATCGTCCTGCTCGGCGAGGTCGGCCCGCAGCGGTTCCTGCTCATGGGCGACGTCGAGCAGGGCGTCGACCCGGCGCTGGTCGCGCGCGGGCTTCCGACGGTCGACCTCCTGAAGGTCGCCCACCACGGGTCGAAGACGGCCACGACCCAGGCGTTCCTCGACGCCGTGCGGCCGCGGGTCGCCGTTGCGTCGGCGGGCGCCGGCAATCCCTACGGCCACCCGGCGCCGTCGACGCTCGAGCGTCTGGCGGCGGTCGCCCTCGAGACCTACCGCACCGACCGCGATGGCACGGTCCAGGTCACCTTCACCGGCCAGACGGTGCGAGTCTCGACCGGCGGACCCCGTCCGTCGCCGCGACCGCGACCGACGCCGACGTCGCAGGCGGCGACGACCGCATCGGCGACGGCGGCGACGGCCGGTCCGCCGAGCCAGCGCTCGACGGCCTGGCTCTGCGGCATCCCGACGTCGCGCACCCAGGACGTGCGCACCCAGGGCGGGAGCGGTACCGCCCTTGTCGAGCCGCCGGTCGCGCCCGAGGCCGCGGGCCCACCCCGCGTCGCCTTTGGCGCGATCGCCTCCCGGCGAGCCGGCGACGGCTTGCCGCGCCTCGCGCGGATTCCGGACCCGGTGAAGGGCCTGCGAACCGCCCTCGCCTACCATCGCGGCGATGTCGACCACACCGGAATCCGCGACCGGATCTGGCCTCACGAGCGCTCGCCTCGCCTACTTCTGGGGCGACGACGCGTACGGCATCGAGGCGGCGATCGAGGCGTTCCGCCGGGATCGGAACCGCTTCCCAGAGGGCGAGCCGGAGCGCTGGCGGCCCGAGGCCGACGGCCGCGAACCCGCCCGCCTCCTGGGCGAGCTTCGCGAGCGCCTCGCGACCGGGACGATGTGGGGCGCAGGCAGCCTCGCGATCGTCTCCGGCGCCGGGGCGATGGTGCGGAGCAAGGAACAGGCCGCCGCCTTCGCCTCGATGCTCGTGACGATCGCGCCGGGCAACGGGCTGCTCGTCGCCGAGGTCACCGAGTCGTCCGTCCGGGACTGCCCGAGCACGACGGTGGCCGAGGCGATGCGCGCCGCCGGGGCGGCGATCCGTCAGTTCAAGGCGCCGGGCCAGCGCGACCTCGCCGGCTGGATCGAGGCGCGGGCCCGCGAGCGCGGCATCGCCCTCGCGCGCGGGGCCGCGCAGGAGCTCGCGACCCGGGTCGCCGGCAATCTCTCGCAAAACGACATCGACCGCCGGCACCAGGGCCGGACCGCGGTGATGGAGCTCGAGAAGCTCGCGCTCCGGCACTTCGACGGCGCGCCGATCACCGTCGAGAACGTCCGCGAGCTGGTCCCCGAGGCCGTGCCGGGCTCGATGTGGGCGTTCGTCGACGCCGTCGGTATGCGCCAGCGCGCCCGGTCCCTCGAGCTGCTGGAGCGGGTCATCGAGGAGAAGCCCGCCCCGGTCCTGCTGAGCGTCCTGCATGCCCGCATCCGCGACCTCCTCGAGGTCCAGGACCGGCTCGCCCGCGGCGAGTCACCGGGCTCGCTCGTCCGGTCGATGCGGCTGAACGAGTTCCGGGCCGAGACGCTCGCGCGGCAGGCGCGCGCGTGGACGGGCCCGGAGCTCGACGCGGCGCTCGACGGGCTGGTCGCGCTCGACGCGCAGGTCAAGGGGGTCGGCGGCCGGCGCTCGAGCGACGCGCGCGATCGCCTCGCGTTCGATCTCTGGATCACCGATCGGGTCGCCCCGGCCTGAGCCGTCGACCCCACGGGCCCCGGCAGCCGGGCCCGCTTCGCCCGCCGTGGCGGGTCACATCGACCAGGCGCGCTCCTGGAGGACCAGGTCGCTCTCGATCGCGAACGTGCACCGCCCGCTGCCCAGGTCGAGCAGCTGGATGAGATCCGGATCGATGTACAGCTGGTGGCAGTCCGTGCACAGGCCGCCCGGGATGCCGAAGCACAGCCGCTCGCTCTGGTCGGGCAGGCGGAAGGTCGCGTCGAACCGGGTGCTGATCAGCAACCGGGTGCAGGCGGGGCAGCGGTCGCGGCCGGTGGACATGCCCGGATCGTGCGACCGAGCGCGTTCGTCCTAAATGACCCTTGGGTACCGGGCGACCCCGTACCACCGCCGATCGGGATGGGTGCGCGGCGGGTCCGGCGTCGGCGGACTGCGCTCGCCGGCGTCGCCGGACTGCGCTCGCCGGCGTCGGACTGCGCTCGCCGGACTGCGCTCGCCCATCGCCCGGATCCTGCGCGCCCACGCTCAACTCTCTGCGTGTTCGCGACGGGCCCCCGCCGGGGCCGATCCTCATGCGGGTCCGAGGGAAATGAACGCGTCGAAACGGCTGTATGTCGCCGATCAGCGTGGAGCTCGCGGAGGAGGCCGGCCTTCGTCGAACGTGGAGTCCGAACGCTCGGTCGGCTGGCGGCCGCGAC
>DATLYV010000192.1:0-5796 GCA_035574535.1 Binatia bacterium | reverse complement strand
TCACCGGCGGCGCCTCGTCGGGCCCGGGGACGCGGCGGCCGAGCTCCGCCGCCATCCCGTCGCGCACGACCGATCTGTGGACGCCCCGGTCCAAGCCGAGCTGTCGGTAGGCGGCGTTGAACGCGCGGACGACCTCGATCTCGGCAAACGTCGGCGTTCGGCGCGACCAGCCCGGGCCGTCGGCGACCGTGGCGTCGCGCGTGCCCAGCAGCGCCTCGTAGGCGCGCGTCGGCCCGTCGGGATCGGCCTCATCGACGACCAGCGCCGTGACGCCCTCGGCGCCGAGCAGCGAGGCCCAGCCGTCGACGACCGCGTCCTGCGGCTCGAAGGCCGGCCCGGTCGTCTCGTCGCCGAGGGCGGATCGCAGCCACGCGTCGAACGGTTCGACCGAGCCGTCCAGCACCGCCGCCGCCCAGCCGCGCCGGAGCGCGTCCGGGAGGGGCCACAGCCAGACGATCGCGTGCAGCGGGCCGCCGGCCTCGAGGGCGTCCACGACGGCGCGGCGGCCCGCGTCCGGGCGCGCCGGGGCAGCGACGACCGTCCGGCCGTTCACGTCGCGCCGCCTCGGGCTGTCCGCGGACCCGAGTTCGAGCGGTCGAACCTCCAGCAGCCGCGCGCCGCGGGGCAACGGCAGGGCGTTCGTGCTGATCGCCGTCATCCCGGCCCGCCTGCTCAGACGGTCTCGGCGCCGCGCTGCACGCTCGAGCCGCGGCGCAGGTCGCGGATCCGGCGCACGGCGGAGGCCAAGGCGGGGAGGCGCTCGGCGACCCACCGGCGGGCCCGTCCGAGGAGCGCGCGCCGGACCTGCACCGTCGAGACCGTCGACGAGCCCACGTCGACCACCAGCCCGGAGATCGGACCCGTCCAGGCGCTCTCGGCCCGGGGCTCCGGCGCCGGCCAGGCCGGGGCCTGGCCCCCGGTCCGGCGTCGCGCGGTGCCGGACATCAGCAGCACCGCAAGCGGCGCCGCGGCCGCGATCTCCGCGCCGAGGGCCGCGGGGACGGGCGGCGCGGGTTCCGACGGGGCCGCCGAGCCGGAGACCGCCGGGCCGGAGGATCCGGACGCGGACGGCGCCAGTCGGGCGAGGTCGCCGATCACGCGCACGCCAGACGCGGCGATCCCGGCCACGATCTCGCGGCTGACCTGCTCGGCCGCCTCGCGCGCCCAGGCCGGGGTCACGATCCGCGGCTCAAGGGCATCCGGGCGCCGCAGCTTCAGCAGCTCGCCCACGCCGTCGCGGACGAACCGGACCCGCACCTCCGGGTCGACGTCGGCAGCGATGAACGACTCCTGGAGGGCCCGGACGAGCTCGATCTCGGCGCGCGTCAGCGACCGGTTCGTGCGGCTATGGCCGGACTGCAGCGTGCCCTCGGCGAGGCCGACGAGCCGCTCGAAGATCCGGAGCACCGCCTCGTGATCCCGGTCGTCGACCACGATGACGGTCATCCGGTCGCGCCCGACGATCCTCGCCCAGCGCTCGACGAGCTGGTCGTGGCGGTGGCGATGCCAGAAGGCCGTGGCTGTACTGGAATCGGGCCGCCGGAACACCATGTCGAGCCAGCTCTCGTAGGCGTGCGTCCGCCCGTCCTGGACCGATTGCTGCCACTGCGACGCGAGGAGCGACGGCAGCGGCCGCAGGGTCGTCACGACATGGATCCGCTTCGGGTCGAGATCCGTGGCGATGCGCCGGATCGCTGCCTCGTCGGCGTCGCAGAAGCCCTCGCTGCTGACGACCGCGCGCGGCGCCTCCGAGCGGTTGAACGCGGCGACGAGCGTCTCCCAGCGGCGCAGCGGCGCCGCTCTGACGTAGGACGGCAGTCGGCCCGTCACCGCGTAGACGGCGAACATCGGCTGGCTGTTGGGGCCGGGATAGAAGACGCCCTGGGCCCGTAGGGCGGGCCGGGCCCCATGGAAGGCGAACTGGACGGTCGTCGTTCCGGTCTTGTGCGGACCGATGTGCACGAGCCGCGTGCCGGCAGGAAGCAGGAGGTCGTTGGTTGTCGGGTCCACGCGACGTGGAGGATAGCCCGCACGCGGGTCGAGCCGCGCCTCCTGCCCGTCCGCGGGCCCGGGCCTATACTCCGCCGCGAACATGCAGCAGGAGCCGTGAACCCCGCCGAACCCCGCGGGGCGATTCTCAGGATCGGCAGGCGCGCCGCCCGCTCGATCGCCTCCCGGCTCTCCCCGTCTCGTGGCGAAGCCCTGATGGCGATGGCGCGCGCCGGCGGGTCGCTGCTCGTCGGCCGGCGCCTCCGCGGCGGACCGGGCGCGACCGGCAAGGCCGCCCAGCGAGAGCCCCGCGTCCCGAACCGAGAACTGGCACGGGCCGCGCTCGCCATGGAGCGCGGCGAGCTCGAGGTCGCGAACGAGCTGACCGCCGACCTCGTCACGCGCTACCCGAACAGCCGCCGGACGCTCGACCTGCGCCGCCGCGTCCTCGCCCGCATGGGCGAGCTGACGGAGCGGGCCCGGATCCTCCATCGCGTCCACGAGCTGTCCGACGACCCGATGGACCTGTCGGCGGAGCGGAGCCTGCTCGGCCGCATCCTCGAGACGGAGCCCGGCTGGCTGCCGACGATCCCCGGCCCGCCACGGCCGCTCGAGCCGGAGAGCGACGACGTGGTGATGCATCTCCAGAAGGCCTCGGTGCCGTACCTGCTGACCGGCTTCACGATGCGCCAGCGCTACAACGTGATGTCGGCGGCCGCCGCCGGCGTCCGGCCGGTCAGCGTCACCCCGCTGGGCTTCCCGCGCGAGCTCGGCTTCGACGACTTCCCGGCCTACGAAGTCCTCGACGGCATCCCCCACTACCACCTCGACCTCGGCCCGTCGTACCCGCTGAACCGGCCGGTCGACCTGCTGCTCGAGGACAACGCCTGGCTGATGGCCCGCGTCGCCCGGGAGGTCCGGCCGGCGGTCATCCACGCGTCGTCGGGCCACCGCGGCTACGAGTTCGCCCTCATCGGGCAGGCGCTACGCGCCCACCTCGGCATCCCGCTGGTCTACGAGGTCCGGTCGTTCTTCGAGGCGACGTGGGCCGGCGACGAGGCCTGGCTGGAACTCGGCGAGTACTACCGCCGCCGCTTCGATACCGAGACGCGGACGATGCAGGCCGCCGACCACGTGATCACGATCGCGGAGGCGATGCGCGAGGAGATCATCCAGCGCGGCGTCGACCCGGAACGCGTGACGGTGGTCCCCAACGCGGTCGACGTCGACATCTTCAAGCCGATGCCGAAGGACCCTGGCCTCATGCGCCGCTACGGCACCGAGGGCGTCTTCACGATCGGCTATGTCAGCAACATCGACCACCCGCGCGAGGGCCACGAGGGCCTGATCGACGTCACGAAGGTCCTGCGCGAGCGCGGCCGCCGCGTCCGGACGCTCATCGTCGGCGACGGCAAGCGGGCCGACCTCCTGAAGGACTACGCCCGGCAGGTCGGGGTCGCGGACGACGTCGTCTTCACGGGCCTCGTCCCCCACGACCAGGTCGCGAGCCACTACGCGCTCCTGGACGCGTTCGTGGTCCCCCGGCGCGACGAGCGGGCCTCGCGCGTGGTCACACCGCTCAAGCCCTACGAGGCCCTGGCCATGGCCCGCCCGATGATCATCGCGGACCTCCCGGCTCTGCGCGAGATCGCCAACCCCGACGAGCGCGGGCTCGCCTACCCCGCGGGCGACATCGCGGCCATGGCCGACGCCATCGAGCGGGTCATGGACGATCCCGGGCTCGCGGCGCGCCTGGGCGAGGCCGGCCGGAAGTGGGTCGCCACGACCCGGCGCTGGGCCGACAACGGCCCGCGCTTCCGGGACGTGTACCGCAAGGTCCTCGAGGAGAAGCGCCGGCGCGAGGCGGCCGCCTGATGGAGCGCCATCGTCGCCCGAAGCCGGGACCCGGCACGTTCAGCGTCGAGGCGGCGGCGGCCTTCCGGGCCGTCGCGGCCGCCGACGACCCGTGGCTGCTCGGCTACTACCCGGCCTTCCACACGAACCCCTACCAGGCGCTCCTCTACGGGGCGGCCTGGGAGCACGGCATCGCGCCGGTCCGGATGTTCCGCGCGGCGCAGCTCGACGAGCTGGCGGCACTGCAGCGGTCCGGACTGCCGACGGTTCTCCACCTCCACTGGCTCCACCTGGTCCAGCGGGACGCGATCTCGGACGGCGACGCCCGGTCGCTCGGACGGGCGTTCCTGGCGAGTCTTGACGCCTATCGAGCCGAGGGCGGGCGGGTCGTCTGGACGGTCCACAACATCCTGCCCCACGAGACGCGCTACGAGGCCGCCGAAATCGCCCTCGTGAACGGGGTCATCGAGCGGAGTGACGTCGTCCACGTCCTGACGGCGGGCACGCCGGAGCTCGTCGCGCCCTGGTACTCGATCCCCGCGGACAAGGTGCTGCATGTCCCCCACCCGAGCTACCGCGGCGCGTACGCCGACTTCGTCTCGCGGCAGGACGCGCGGCACGAGCTCGGGCTCGGGGGCGACGAGTTAGTCTTCCTCGCCCTTGGCGCCATTCGGCCGTACAAGGGCCTCGACGAGCTCCTCGACGCGTGGCGCGAGTCGCGCCCGGTTGGTCCGGCCCGGCTGGTCATCGCCGGCGATCCGGCGGACCGCCCCGGCATCGAGGAGCTGATGGAGCGGGCGGCGGTCGAGCCGACCGTCCTCGTCGACGCGCGCCAGATCCCCCCGGACGAGATGCAGCACTTCCTCAGGGCCGCGGACGTCGCCGTCCTGCCCTACCGGCGCGCCCTCAACAGCGGCGCGCTCATGCTCGCGCTGACGTTCGGCCTGCCCGTGATCGTCCCCGGCGACGGCGGCCTCGCCGAGATCGTCGAGCCGTCGTTCGCGGCGACCTTCACGCCGGGCGACGCGGGCTCGCTTGCGGCGGCCCTGCGCCGGGCCCCCGAGCTCGCGACCGACGACGCGTGCGCAGCCGCAGCCGCCGTCGCCGCGCGCCACGATCCCCGGGAGCTCTCGAGCCGCTTCGCCGCCGAACTGCGCGCCCGACTCGCCGCCGCCCCCGCAGCCGCCACGCGCGCCTGACGCACCGCGCGCGTCACGTTCCGAGAACTCGCCGGGCCGTGTCCGATGGCCGCTTGCGGGCCCTCGCGACTCGCTAGCCTGCCGCGCATGACCGATCAGCCCAGCCCCGGTTCGGCCGCGTCCGACCCCCAGGACGTCGGCACGCCGCCGACGCCGCCCCCGCCCCCTCCGCCCGCGACGCCCACGGCGACGGGCAAGGACAGGCTCCGCCTCGGCCTGATCCTTGGCGGGATCGTGGTCTTCCTGGTCGTGGCGCTGTTCGCGGCGCTGAACAACGAGTACGCCGACCAGCTCGCCATCGGGCAGTGCTTCAACGAGCCGTCCGGGACCGAGGACATTTCGACGGTCGAGAAGCGCGACTGCACGCAGGAGCATGACGCCGAGGTCTTCTTCGTCGGCCAGATGACCGGTGACACCTATCCGATCGAGCTCGCGTTCGACAACTTCGTCGAGGCGAACTGCCTGCCGGCGTTCGAGGTTTACATCGGCGTGCCCTACGCGGACGCGCCCGACCACGACGTCGGCTGGTTCTACCCGAACGAGAACGGCTGGGAGGACGGCAAGCGAACCGTCACCTGCTACATCTTCCGCGTCGACCACGCGAAGATGACGCAGTCGGTGAAGGCCGGCTCGTGATGCCCTGGCGGCGCGACGGCGCCGCCTTGTGATCGAGGCTGCCTACGCCGACGCGCGAGCGAGGCGCTCGCCCGGCAGGACCGTGAGCGCCCCGGGGCCGGCGGCAGCGCCGGTCGCG
>DATLYV010000191.1:0-7117 GCA_035574535.1 Binatia bacterium | reverse complement strand
CACGGCCCGGCCGGAGGCGCGGTCCCGCCGCGCCGGGCCCGGCAATCCCCAGCGCCGGCGCATCGCGGCGGGCGGTCAAGGCGCCCGGTCCGGCGCGAGCGCCTCGTTCGCGGCGACCTCGATCTGGGCCAGCGCGTCGGGGATCGGGAGCTCGCCCTTGTTCATCCGCGTGAACAGGTCGATCGTCGCGCCGTAAGCGGCGAAGGCGGACGCGGTGTAAGGCTTGAAGACCTCGCCGACCTCCATCGCCTCGAGGATCGCGGTGCGGTCGATGGGCCGGCTGCCCGCCTCGAGGATCGACGGGGCGGCGGTCCGCAGCGCCGGCACGGCGTGGCCGGGCCGGCCCCACGTCGAGGCCAGGAAGTCCTCGGTGATCAGCTCGCGGACCAGCGCCCATGCCGCGTCCTGGTTCGCGCCCTGCGCGGCGAGGACGTAGCCGTTCGTGGACAGCGGCGTGTAGCGGTTGCCGTCGACGCCGAGCAGCGGTGGCACGATGTCGTAGTCCATCCTCCCGGCCGCGTCGAGCTGCCCGATGGCGAACGAGCCGTTCGAGCCCATCGCCGCCTTGCCGGCGATGAACGGGTCGCCGGGAACGCCGGTCTGGGAGCCGCCGTAGGGGTCGTAGAGGGCGGCGTGGTCGTCGCGGACGAGGCTGACCCACCACTCGAACGCCTCGAGGTTGGCCGGGCCGGTGAACCGCATCTCGGTGCAGTCCTCGTTGGCGCACAGCTCGCCGCCCAGCGCGCGGATGAACGAGCGCTGCCAGAAGTAGGTGATGCCACCGTTCCAGCCCCAGCGCTCGATCGCGTCCGGGTCGAAGCCCTCGTTGCCCGGGTGGCGGCCGTTCGAATCGACCGTCAGGGCCAGCGCCGCCTCGCGCATGTCCTCGTAGGTCCAGGTCTCGTCCGGCGGCTCGATGCCGGCGTCCTCGAAGGCCGCCCGGTCGAAGAACACGATCTCGGGCGAGGCGCTGTCCGGGACGCCCCACAGTCGACCGTCGAACCGAAACTGGTCGACGGGGCCGGGATAGAAGCCCGCAATGTCGATGCCGGCCGCGCGCAGCCGGGCGTCGAGCGGGACGAAGGCGTCGCGGCGGATCCACTGCTGGACGTTCGCGCCCTGGATGCGGATGACGTCGGCCGGGGCGCCGCGGGCGAGGTCGGCGGTGATGCGCTCCGCCTCCGAGCCCTGGGGCACCTCCTCGAGCTGGACGATCCACTCGGGGTGGACGGCGTCGATCGCCTCGACCGCCGGCTGAAAGGCCGCCAGCTCCTCCGGCGTGAGGCTCACCTGGAGGCGCAGGGTGACGGGCTGGGCGCCGAGCCGCGTCAGGACGGACGCGGTGGAGATGGCCACGATCGCCACCGCTGCCACGAGTGCCGCGACGAGCGGGAGCCGGCCGCGGCGCTGGGGCGGGACCGGCGTCGAGGAAACGGTCAAGCGCGACTCCGGCAGGCTCAGGAGGCGTCGATAGGGTCGGCGATGGGCAGGCGGGTACCTGCGGCCGAGGCCACGGGCCCCGGCAGGATATACGGCCCGGCCGGGGCGCCGGATCGCGAAGCGCCGGATCGTGGGGCGCCGGGTCGCGGGGCGCCGGGCGGCGCCATGACGTCAGGAGCCCCGGCCGTGCGGCCGGGGCTCCAGGTCTGCGTCGGGGCTGACGAACGGCTTACGGGTAGAGGCCGCGCATCTGGGTCGCGTTGGCGACTCGTTCGACAGCGAGGAGGTAGGCCGCGGTGCGCATGTAGCACTGCTCGCGGCGGGCGATGGCCAGGGTCTCCTGGAAGGCCTTGACCATGATGCCCTTGAGCTTCTCGTTGACCTCCTGCTCGGTCCAGTGGTCGCGGTTGAGGTCCTGGACCCACTCGAAGTAGCTGACGGTGACGCCGCCGGCGTTGCACAGGATGTCGGGGATCATGAAGATCCCCTTCTTCCAGAAGATGTCGTCGGCCTCGGGTGTCGTCGGGCCGTTGGCGGCCTCGGCGATCAGGCGGGCCTTGATGTTGCCGGCGTTGCGCGCCGTGATCTGGTTCTCGAGCGCGGCGGGGACGAGGATGTCGCACTCGACCTCGAGGACCTGGGCGTTCGTGACGTCCTTCGCGCCCGGGAACCCCTGGACGGTGCCGTGCTCCTGCTTCCACTGGACGACCCGCTTGATGTCGAGGCCGTTCGGGTCGTGGATGCCGCCGGTCGAGTCGGAGACGGCGACGATCGTCGCGCCCTCCTGGTCGAGCAGCTGGGCCGCGATCGAGCCGGCGTTGCCGAAGCCCTGGATCGAGACCTTTGCCTTCGAAAGCTCGATCCCGAGGTGGCGGGCCGCCTCGGCGATGCAGTAGACGGTGCCGCGGGCGGTGGCCTCGTTGCGGCCCTCCGACCCGCCGAGCGAGATCGGCTTGCCGGTGACGACGCCCGGGACCGTGTAGCCCTGGTGCATCGAGTAGGTGTCCATGAACCAGGCCATGACCTGGGCGTTCGTGTTCACGTCCGGCGCCGGGATGTCCTTCTCCGGCCCGACGAGGACCTCGATCTCGGTGAAGAAGCGCCGGCTGAGGGCCTCGAGCTCCTTCTTCGACAGCTTCTTCGGGTCGACGATGACGCCGCCCTTGCCGCCGCCGTACGGGATCCCGACGACCGCGCACTTCCAGGTCATCCACATCGCGAGGGCCTTGACCTCGTCGAGCGTCACGTCCTGGTGGTACCGGATGCCGCCCTTGGCCGGCCCGCGACCGAGGTTGTGCTGGACGCGGTAGCCGGTGAAGACCTCGACGCTGCCGTCGTCCATCTTCACGGGGAAGTGGACGGTCAGCTCGCGGCGGGGCTCGCGGAGGACCTTGCGCATCCCCGGATCGAGGTTGAGGCGCTCGGCGGCCAGGTCGAACTGGCGCTGCGCGACCTCCCAGGGGTTGATGTGGTGCGCAACCTTCTCGGTCGTCATGGACGTGGCGATTCCTTCTGTGATGGGTGGCACGGCGGCGCCTCATTCGTGTGCGGGCGGCATGGTCGGCCCGAACGAAGCGTCGACATGGAGGTTGCCGCAGTCTAGCGGATGAACGGCCCGTTTCGCGGGCCGCTTGGCACCGAATCGCAACCCGGCCCGACGTGCGGCCCGACCGACGGCCCGACGACGTCGACCGTGACCGCCGAGCGGTCGATGCCGGCGCGCGCGACCAGCTCGTCGGTGAACTCCTCGACCCCCGCGTTCGTGGTGTGCAGGACGGCGAGGCGCTCGATCGGGCGGGCCGTCAGGAGCTCGATGAGCCGCTCCCGGGCCTTGCCGCGCGTGCGGACCCGGTCGGCCGTGTCGACGACGCCCTGCTTGACCTCGATGATCGGCTTGACCGAGAGCAGCGTGCCGATCGCCGCGCGGGCCCCGGAGATGCGCCCGCCGCGCTTGAGGTACTCGAGGGTCTCGAGCGCCAGGTAGACGTTGATGTCGTCGCGGCGGCGGGTGAGCGTCTCGGCGATCTGGGTCGGGGTCGCGCCGTCGGCGGCCATGCGGACGCCGATCTCCGCGAGGACGCCCTCGCCCATCGAGGCGCTCATCGAGTCGACGATCTGGATGTCGCGGTCGGGCATCGAGGCCTTCGCGACCTGGGCGGCCTTGATCGTCCCGGAGAGGGTGTCAGCGACGTGGACCGAGACGATCCCCTCGGCGCCCTCGTCGTACAGCCGCTGGTAGATCTGCTGGAACGAGCCCGGGCTGCACGCCGCGGTCTTCGGGAACGGCGCGTCGGGCGCGGTCATGCGCTTCCAGAACTCGTCGGTTGAAAGGTTCACGCCCGCCTCGAACGTGTCGTTGCCGAACGTGACGAGGAGCGGGACCACGGTGATCCCGAGCGAGGCGGCCCTCCCCGGATCCATGTCGGACGCGGAGTCGATGACGATCGCGACGCGGCCCACGGCGAGACCCTCCCTCAGCGCTGCCTGGCGTTCGCGGATGATACCGGCCGCCGGTACCCTCACGGGCGATGGAACGCTCGCTCTGGGCCGTGCTGGCCGGCACGTTCACACTGCGGTTCAGCACCGGCCTCACCGGGGCGATGCTGACCTACTACCTCGCCGAGCTCGAGCGGCACCACGGCGTCCTCGACCAGCTGCTGGGCCTGTCGCGGTCCGCGCGCCCGGACGCGTTCACCTTCGCGCTGATCGCAGCCGCGTTCTACGCCTCGGAGCTGCTCCTGTCGCCGATCTTCGGGATCCTGTCGGACCGGCGCGGCCACTGGCAGGTCATGCAGTGGGGGCCATTCTTCGGGCTCGTCGCGGTGGTCATCACCTGGGCGACGGTCAACATCCCGCTGCTCCTCGGGACGCGGCTGCTCGAGGGCGCGGCGACCGCCGCCAGCATCCCCTCGATCCTCGGGTTCATCGCGGTCGCGACGGCGATGGACGAGGGCCTCCGGGGGCGGATCGTGGCGCGCTTCGAGGCGGCCACGCTTGCCGGGCTCCTCGCGGGCTTCGCCGTCGCCGGACCGATGTTCGAGTACCTGGGCGTCGTCGGCTTCCTGGTGAACGGCGTGCTCTACCTCGTCTCGCTGTCGATCTACCGCTGGGGCGTCGACCGGAACCTGGAGGCGTCGATCGAGGCGCCGCACGCGAAGGACACCAGCCGCATCGACGTCTCGCGTTACCGCCGGATCCTCGGCCAGAGCCACGTCTGGCTGATCGCCCCGACGTGGGTCGCGATCAACGCCGTGCTCGGCCTGTTCACGACCCAGACGATCTTCCAGCTCGTGAGAAGCTCCGAGCCCGACCCGAGGTTCTCCGACCAGCTCCTGATTGGCGGCTTCGACCCGATCCAGATCAGCGCCGGCCTCGTCGTCGGCGGGCTGCTGTTCTTCGCCGGGCTCATCTACTGGGGCAACCGGTTCAAGGACCTGCGCCGGTCGACGATCATCCTCTACGGCATCGGCGGCGGCGCGCTGCTCGTGGTCGGGGCCGTGGGGATCAACCACAGCGCCTCGATGCCGCCGGCGGTGGTGCTGCTGCTCGGGCTGGCAGCGGTCTTCGGCCTCTTCGTGCTGGCGGGCGCGACGCCCGCGGCGATCGGGCTGCTCGCGGACGTCACGGAGGCCTACCCGGACGACCGCGGCGCGATCATGGGCCTGTACAGCGTGTTCCTCGGGTTCGGGCAGATCGGCGGGTCGCTGATCGCGGGGGCCGCGGCCGCGGCCTACGGGCTGGACGGGATCTTCGTCGCGTCGCTCGTCCTCCTGGTCCTTGCCGTCGTCCCGCTCGTCGTCCTGCGCCGGCACGAGCACTACCTGGCCGGGCCGGCGACGCCCGCGTCGCTCGACTGATAGCCCCCCGGTCGATCGGCGGGCTTGTTCGCTCCATCGGCGGGCCGTTCGCTCCTTCGCCGGCCCCGAAGATCGACCGTTCGTACCGCTGGACGGGCCCTGCCCTTGTGCGATACTCCGGGTCACCGGTGACGCGCCGCGCTCACACGAAGCCGTCACCGGCTCTCCATCTCCGGAACCCGGATGGCCCCCCGAGATCGACCGACCGGAGCCGCCCATGACCTCGAACGTCGGCCAGAACTACCCGTACTCCAGCGAGACCGAGGCGCAGCGCGCCGCGGCGATCGCCGCCCTCGTGGAGTCCCGCGAGGGCCTCGGCGACAAGCTCAAGGCCGAGACGACGCCCGTCGACGGGCGCGAGCGCTGGTGGACCTGGAAGTGCCCCACCGCCGGCTGCCTCGGCATCCTCCACGTCGCCGGCTACGCGCGCGACCTCCACGCGGTGTACGTGGTCTGCGACGGCACCTGCGCGAAGACGTTCCTGCGCTAGCCGCCGACGCCTTTCAGCCTGGTCGTACCCGGGTCGGTGCCGCCCGACGACCCATCGCCCGTCCCGGCGGCTCCTCGCCCGCACGGCGGCCGTCGACTCGCCGCTGCCGCCTTGTCGCTCGAAGAGCACGGCTGGTGTTCATTCCTGGGCTTTCGAGGCCGCAAGTTCCGCCGAGCTTGCCCTCGGCGGCCCGCCCTGACCCGTGTGTGGCCGCCCACAGTGCGTGGGCACGCGCAAGCACCGCCGTAATCGACCGAGAAGCTCGGCGTGGCGACGCTCCCGAGGCGGCCTTGGGCCGCTGAAACGCCAGAAATGAACATGGTTCGTGCATCCACTGGCACAACGGCCTCGGGGGCAGGTTCGCCGTGGCCGGAAACGCACGCGAATTCCGAAACGTAACCATTTGCCACGCCTCTATCGGTTATCCTCGGCGTCGATGATTGCTTCGACGCGCCCACGTCGATGACCCGCGACGCCCACGTCGATGGCCCACGTCGATGGCCCGCGACCCGCCCACGTCGATGGCCGCCGCGTGGCCTCGGTGACCGCCGCGTGACCCCGGTGACCGCCGCGTGACCCCGGTGACCGCCGCGTGGCCTCGATGGCCGCCGCGTGGCCTCGATGGCCGCCGCGTGGCCCCGGTGACCCGCGCGGCGCGCCCGACGATGGACCTCGGCGCGTCGAGGCGTCGGCTCATCCAGGACTCGCTCGGGATCATGGTCTCGGCAGGCGGGTTCGGGCTGGTCTACGGGCTGAGTGCGCGCGAGGCCGCGTTCTCGCCGGTGGAGGCGGGCGCGATGAGCGTCATCGTCTTCGCCGGGGCGGCACAGTTCGCGGCCATCGGGTACGTGGCCGGCGGGTTCTCGTGGCTGGCGATCGTGGCCCTGACGGCGTTCCTGAACGCGCGCCACCTCCTGTACGCGGCGGCCCTCGCGCCGTACCTGACGGACAAGCCGCGCTGGCTGCGTGCGGTCATGGCCCACGTGCTCACCGACGAGGCCTTCGCCCTCGCGATCGCGCACTTCCGGCGGATCGGGCGCGGCGACGTCGCGGGCTACTGGATCGGGGCGATCATCAGCACATTCATCCCGTGGAACCTCGCGACGTTCCTCGGCGTGGTCATCGGCGGGACCATCCCAAACCCCGCGGTCTTCGGCCTCGACATCATCTTCCCGGCCGCGATGGGCGGCCTCGCGGTCGGGCTCATCACGGGCCGCCGGGAGCTGGTCGCGGCGATCACTGGCGCGGTGCTGGGCGTCGCGATCGGGCTGGCGTGGGACCCGGCCGCGGGGATCATCGCAGGCGGGCTGGTCGGGCCGCTGCTCGGGAT
>DATLYV010000190.1:0-6869 GCA_035574535.1 Binatia bacterium | reverse complement strand
CGTCATGCCGCGCCCGCCCCGGCCGTGCCCGTCGCCCGTGTGTCCGCCTCGAGCGACTGGACGTCCGCGCCCAGCACCTGCTCCTCACGCGTCGGCGTCGTCCAGGCGGGCGTCACGCCGTTGGAGCCGGGCGGCCAGAGGTGGCAGGCGACGCGGACGCCGTTCGGGAGCGTCACCTCGGGCGGCCGCTCCTCCCGGCAGACGTCGCGGGCCAACGGGCAGCGCGGCGCGAACGGGCAGGCCGTCGGCGGGTTGCGCAGGTCCGGCGGCGACCCCGGGATGACGTCGAGCGTCCGGCGGTCCGCGCGGATGTTCGGGAACGCGCCAAGGAGCTTCGACGTGTACGGGTGGCGCGGGTTCGTGAAGACCGTCGCGACGGCGCCTTCCTCCATGACCCGCCCGGCGTACATGACGAGGACGCGGTCGCACGTCTCGGCGATCACCGACAGGTCGTGGGTGATCAGGATCAGCGACAGGCCGAGCTCGCGCCGCAGTCGCTCGAACAGCTCGAGGATCTGCGCCTGGACCATGACGTCGAGGGCCGTCGTCGGCTCGTCGCCGATGATCACCGCCGGGTCGCAGGCGAGGG
Organism: Binatia bacterium; assembly: GCA_035574535.1. Taxonomy (GTDB): domain Bacteria; phylum Chloroflexota; class Limnocylindria; order Limnocylindrales; family CSP1-4; genus UBA5189. The sequence goes on along the minus strand of DATLYV010000190.1, from coordinate 6,280 downwards.
CCATCGCGATCATCGTCCGCTGGCGCATGCCGCCCGACAGCTCGTGCGGGTAGGCGGAGCCGCGGGCCTTCGGGATCCCGACAAGCTCGAGCAGCTCGTCGGCGCGCCTGCGCGCCTCCCGCCGCGGGACGTTGAGCCGCAGCTCCAGCGGCTCGGCGACCTGGTCGCGGATCCGGCGGACGGGGTTCAACGCGTTCATCGCGCCCTGGAACACGACCGCGATCTCGCGCCAGCGGTAGCGGCGCAGCGCGGTGGGCGACTTCCTGGCCAGGTCGATCCCGAAGAGGCGGATGCTGCCCTTGACGACCTTCGCGTTCGCCGGGAGCAGGCGGACGAGCGACAGCGCGGTCGTGGTCTTGCCGCAGCCGGATTCGCCGGCGATGCCGAGCGCCTCGCCGTCGTTCAGCCGGAAGCTGACGTCGTCGACGGCATGGACCGTGGCGCCGGGCAGGCTGAACTGCGTCGTGAGGCCCTCGACCTCCAGCAGCGGCGCCGCGGGATCGGCCTCGCGGGGGAGCGGCCACTGGCGACGCCCGGCGACGCGCGAGGCGGCCCCGGCGGCCCCGGCGGTCCCGGCGGCCGCGGGGGTCGCCGCCGAATCACTCGCGAGCGTCATCCCCGCGCCCTGCGCCGTGGGTTCATGATCTCGTCGAGGGCGTTGCCGACCAGCGTGAACGCGAAGACCACCAGCACCACCGCCGCGCCCGGCGGGACGAAGTACCACCACGCGCCGAGGCCGGGCGCGCTGGCCCTTTGCGACGCCTCGAGCAGCTGGCCCCATGACGGCTGTGATGGATCGCCGAGGCCGATGAACGACAGCGTCGTCTCGGTGAGGATCGCGCCGGCGAACGTCAGCACGGCGTTGGCGACCACGAGGTTCGTGACGTTCGGCAGCAGGTGCCGGAGCATGATGTGCCCTGGCGACGCCCCGATGACCCGGGCGCGATCGACGAACGCCCGTTCCTTCAGCGACAGCACCTGGGAGCGGATGATGCGGGCCGTCGACGACCAGCTCGTCAATCCGATGACGACCACGATGATGAGCAGGCTCAGGCGGATGCCGGCGATCTCGCGGGACACGCTGCCCACGACGTCGCGGATCACCGCCGTCAGGACGATCGCCAGCACGAACGTCGGCATGACGAGGAAGAAGTCGGCGATCCGCATCGCCACCGCGTCGAACCGCCCGCCGACATAGCCGCTGAGGATGCCGACGAACACGCCGACGCCGACGGTGATGAGCGTCGCCAGCAGGCCGATGACCATCGAGATTCGTGTCGCGTGCACGGTCAGGTTGAGCATCGACCGGCCGAGCTCGTCGGTCCCGAACGGGTACTCGGCCGACGGCGGCCCCAGCCGCGGCCCGTCCGCGGTGATCACCGTCTCGAGCGGGCCGACGAACAGCGCCGGGACGATGGCGAAGACGCTGAAGATGACGAGGATCGCGACGCCGATGGAGCCGTTCGGGCGGCGCAGGAGTTCGCGGAGGACGGTGATGGCGCCCGCGCCGCGACGGCGTGGGGTCAGCGGCGCTTCCTGGGCGATCGGCATCGGCGGGGCGATCACGTCCGGACCCTCGGGTCGAGGATGCCGTAGAGCAGGTCGGCGGCGAGGTTCGCGAAGACGACCGTGACGCTCAGGAGGAGGAAGATGCCCTGGAGGACCGGGTAGTCGCGGGACTCGAGCGCCTCGACGGTCAGGGTCCCGAGGCCGGGCCAGTTGAACACGATCTCGACCGTGATCGCGCCGGCGATGACGTAGCCGAGGTTGATGGCCACGAGCGAAACGGTCGGCAGCAGCGCGTTCGGCAGGGCGTGCGAGCGGAGCACGCGCCCCTCGGTCAGGCCCTTCGCGTGGGCCGTGGTGATGTAGTCCTCGGTCATCGTCTCGATCACCGAGGAGCGCATGAGGATCGCGTACTGCCCGACGAGCCCGAGCGAGACCGTCGCGAGTGGCAGCGCGAGGTGTCGGCCGATGTCGATCAGCTGGTCGAAGGCGTCCTTGTACTGGCGCCCGACGTCGCTCATCCCGAACGTCGGGAACCAGTGCAGGCCGCTGGCGAACACGAGCAGCAGGCCCATGCCCAGGAGGAAGTACGGCGTCGCGTAGAGCACCAGCGAGACACCGTTGCCGATGTGGTCGATCAACCCTCCGCGACGCCAGCCGGAGTACGCGCCGAGCGCCAGCCCGAGGATGATCGCCACGACCTCGCCGAGCCCGAAGAGCAGCAGCGTCGGCCAGAGGTGCTGCTCGAGAACCGCCGCGACGGGGCGGCCGCGCTCCCCGTACGAGAAGCCGAGGTCGCCGCCGAGCGTGGAGCCGACGTAGGCCACGAACTGGTCGGGGACGAGCGGCTTGTCGAGGCCCCAGCGCTCGCGCGTCGCCTGGAGGACCTCCGAGCTGACGTTCGGGATGCGCCCGAGGAGGATCCGCTCCGGCGAACCCGGCATCATCCGGAACAGGACGAAGTTCAGGAGGACGATCATGCCGATCGTCAGGACGGCGGTCATGAGCCGCCGCCCGACGTATCGCACGCTCACCGGATCGAGGCGCTATGGACGGCCGGAACGCGCACGGAGCACGGGGAATGCGGGCCGTGCTGGTTCGGTCACTCCTCCTCGACGCGCGGCCCGCGGCGACGGGTGAACCAGAAGCCGCCGGCGATCACCGCGATCACCGCCACGGCCCCGACCAGCAGCGGGACTGTCATGTCGGACCCGGTGCTACCCGCGGGCGGCGTCGTGGCGGCGGGAGCCTGGGTCGCGCCCGGGGCGGTGGTCGCCGCCGTCGTCGGGCCGGGCGTCGGCACGGCGCTGGCGTCCTGAAGCTGCATGTAGCCCGCGTAGCCGTAGCCGAAGAGCGGCGTTCCGCTCTCCGGGGGCTGGTTGGTCCAGCCGGTGAACTTGTCCGTCCGCTGGGCGTCGAGGGTGTTGTCGTAGTAGAGGATGTGGTAGCAGGCAGCGTCGTAGAAGAGCTGCTGCATCTCCGCGATCTTCTCCTTGCGGACCGCCTCGTCGGTGGCCTCGAGCTGCTCCTGGAAGAGCTGGTCGTAGCGCTCGTCGGAGTAGAAGCAGTCGTTGACGCCGGCTTCGATCTGGTCGGTCGTGAACAGCCCCAGGAGTGATCCCGGGTCCGGGTCGCCGACCCAGCCCCAGATGTACATGTCCCAGTCGGCCTCGCCGCCGGCCGGCGGCCCGTAGAGGTCGTCGATCAGGGTTCCCTCGTCGGTGACGAAGGCCTCGACGCCGATGCCGAGCTGTTCGAACCAGCCCTGGATGAACTGGGCGTCGGTCGCGTGGTCTTCCGAGCTCGGCCACGTCAGCCGCAGGTTGATCGGCTTGCCGTCCTTGTCGACCCGGATGCCGTCGGCACCGCGGGCATAGCCGGCCGCGTCGAGCCGGCGATTCGCCTCGTCGATGTCGAAGGTGCGCGGGGTCGTCGGTTCGACGTGCCACTTGACATGGTACGGCGGGACGTGCGTCGAGCCGGGCACGCCGTGGCCGTTCAGGACGCGATCGACCAGCTCCTGGCGGTCGATGGCGTAGCCGATGGCGTCGCGGAACGCGTGGTCCTCCAGTGCGGAGGTCGAGCCGTTGTAACCCTCCTGGGTCGCCCGCGTGTTCATCGAGAGCATCGTGTAGCCGTTCGAGAAGCCCTCGGAGACCCGGATGTTCGGCTCGGTGGCGAGCGCGTCGAACTCGTCGGCGCCGGTGCCGCGCACGTAGTCGAGCTCGCCGTTGCGGAGCGCCTGGACCATCGTGTCGGAGCCGCCGAAGGTGCGGAAGATGATCTCGTCCGGCACGCCCGGGTCGCCCCAGTAGTTCTCGTTCCGCGCGAAGCGGATGAACTCGCCGGGCTCCCACTCGACGGCCACGTACGGCCCCGAGCCGACGACCGGCGGCTCGTTCGCGAAGTAGTCCTCCGCCTCGGTGTTGCTGATCTGGGCCTGGGAGTACTGTGACCAGATGTGGGCCGGGAGGATCGGGATGTAGACGTCGTCCATCAACGTCGTCGGATGCGACGTCCTGGCGACGAGCGTGTTGGCGTCCGTGCACTCGACCGACTCGAGGCCGGTGTTGGAGATATACGGCTCCAGATAGCCCGAGCCGACGTAGCCGTCCTCGGAGGCGAGCACGTCGAGGACGAACTGGTAGGTCCAGCGGGCGTCCTCGCAGGTGGCCGGCTCGCCGTCTGACCAGCGCATGCCCTCGCGGATGTGGAACGTGTGGGTCATGCCGTCGTCGGAGGACGACCACTCGTCGGCGAAGCCCGGGGCCGGCTGGAGGCTGATGTCGTAGCTGACCAGCAGCTCGTACTGGATCGTGAAGACCTCGTAGTCGGCGACCGTGATGGATTGCCACGGGTTCAGGTTGGTGAGGTCCTGGTCCGTCCCGACGTTCAGCACGAGCGGCTGGACGCCGGCGTTCGCTGCGCCGGGGACGAGCCCCGCCGCGACCAGTGCCGCCAGTGCAATGAATCGACCGAGCCGGACAGCGAGTCGCGTTCGCATGGTTCCTCCTCAACCCGTGCGCAGGCCGCTAGGTTCGCACTCTTCGCGCCGCGCTGCAATTCGCCTCCTGGCGGGCTCAGGCGTTTTCGACGAGATTCGCGGACGCTGCCCCCGGAGCCGACGGAGATCGCAGGGTCGGGCGGTCGATCGCGAACAGGTCGAATCGCAGATCGCGGGTCCTGAGCGGGGCGTGCGACGCGTCCAGCGCGAGGTCGGCCAGCCACGTCCCGAAGAGCGCGGCGAACTTGTAGGCGTGCGCGGCGCCGAGCGCCACGATGACCCCCGGGTGGTCCGGCAGGCGGTCGACGACGAAGTCGCGGTCCGGCGTCAGTGTGTAGAGGCAGGTTTTCGTCTGCAGCGGCCGCCCGATCGCGCCGGGCATGCGCTCCGCGAGGAAGGAGCCGCAGCGATCGAGGCAGTCGAGGTCCGGGTCGAAGGAGCGGGTACGGGCGGTCGTCGGCCGGCCCCCGATGTCCTCGCCGACCTTCGGGCCGGGACCGCGGTACGTGGGAAAGCCGTAGAACGACGGCTGGCCCAGCCAGATCCAGATCGGGAAGCGGCCGGGCTCGAAGAGCGCCGGGTCCTTCGCCTCGTACCAGGTCACCTGCTCGCGGGTGACTTCGAGCGGCAGTGCATCGCCGAGTGGCCCGAGGAGCTCGTTCGTCCAGGCGTCCGCGGCGACGACGACGGCGCCCGCGGTGAGGCTGGGGCCGTCCTCCAGCGCGACTTCGAGCTCGCCGCCGTGGTCCCTGATTGCAGTCACGCCGGCGTGCTCGCGGAGCTCTGCGCCGGCGTCGCGGGCCAGGCGGAGGTGGGCGGCGTTGCCGATCTCCGGGTCGGCAATGCCGGCGTCCCGCTGGAACAGGCCGCGCGAGCCGGGCGGGAGCCGCCACTGCGGCCAGCGTCGAGCGACCTCGACCTCGTCGAGCCACTCGAAGGGCACGCCGGCCTCGGTCATCGAAGTGGCGTAGTCGTCGATCGATTCCGCCGCGCCGGGCGGCGCCAGGTCGAGACCGCCGGTCCAGGTGATGATCCGCTCGCCGGAGGCCGCCTCGACCTCGCGCCAGGCCTCCTGCGCCTCGATCGCCAGCTCGACGTACTCGCGCCGGTGGTAGCTCCGGCGCGTGATCCGCGAGACGTCCCGCGAGGCGCCGCGGTCGTGGTCGAGCTCGAACTGCTCGAGGCCAAGGACGCGTCGCCCGCCCGCGGCGGCCAGCCGGTACGCGGCCGCGCTCCCGAGCGCGCCGAGACCGACGACGATCGCGTCGTACGAGGCGCTCGCCCCGTCCCTGCCCACGCCTGCACGATAGCGGGCGGGCGGCGCCCGTATCCTCGATCCAATGCCGCCCACCACGATCGCCGGGACTGGTCCGGCGCGCCCGGTCGACCCCGCGGAGCTTGGCCTCGACGTGCGCACGAACGTGCTCGTGCGGGCGCGCGACGGCGTCGATTTGTCGGTGAACCTCCTCCTCCCGCTGGGCGCGGCCGCGCCGTTGCCGGCGATCCTCAACACGGACCCATACCGGAAGGACGACTGGTCGGCCGGCTGGGACCTGTCGCTCGCCGCGTATTTCGCGGAGCGCGGCTACGCGTACGCGCGCCTGGACGTGCGCGGGACGGGTTCCTCGGGCGGCGTCGCCCTCGACGAGTACACGGAGGACGAGACCCGGGACGGGCACGACGTCGTCGAGTGGCTGGCGGCGCAGCCGTGGTGCTCGGGCTCGGTCGGGATGTGGGGGCTGTCGTACGGCGGGTTCACCTCGATCCAGG
>DATLYV010000189.1:0-11899 GCA_035574535.1 Binatia bacterium | reverse complement strand
AACGCGCCGTCAGCTACCGACCAGCTCCGGCCCGGGCCAGCGCACGATGCCGACCGCGACGATGCCGACCACGTCGAAGGCGACCGCCGCGAGCGCCGCGTTGCGGTGGGCGAGCACGCACAAGGCCAGGAACCACCGAAGCGCGTCGTTCATCGAGGCTCTCCCGATTCGAGAATCACACGCCGTCGCGGACGCGGCTCGATGGTCCGGCGGCTCGGCCGTTCGGGTGAGGGCCGTCCGGCACGAAGCGGCGGGCCGTCCGGTACGCTGACCGTCACATCCACGCCGAGCAGACATCGATGCGGGAGGAGCTGATGGCCAAACGAGTGGCGCTCCTGGTGGGCACCCGGAAGGGCCTGTTCGTGCTGGACGGCGACGCCGACCGCGATCGCTGGGAAGTCCGCGGCCCGATGTGCGACGGCTGGCCGATCCACGACGCGATCCACGACCCGAAGTCCGGCGCGATCTTCGCCGGCGGCGGCTCCAACTGGTACGGGCCTGCGGTCTGGCGGAGCGACGACCTCGGCCAGACGTGGCGCCACTCCAGCGAGGGCATGACGTACGGCGACGACGGCCCGAAGATCGCGACCGTCTGGAGCGTCACTGCCGGGCTCGACGGCCTGTACGCGGGCGTCGAGGACGCCGGCCTGTTCCGCAGCCGCGACGGCGGCGAGACGTGGGAGCACGTCGAGGGGCTGACGAACCACCCGAGCCGCCCCGAATGGACGCCCGGCAACGGCGGCCTGATCCTGCACACGATCATCCCCCACCGCGAGGACCCGAACCGGATGTGGGTCGGGATCTCGTCGGTCGGGGCGTTCGAGACACGGGACGGCGGGGCGACCTGGGAGACCCGGAACACGGGCGTCCGCGCCGACTTCAACCCCGGCAACATCTACCCCGAGTTCGGCCAGTGCGTCCACAAGATGGTCATGGCCGCGGACGGCGGGGAGCACCTCTACCAGCAGAACCACTGCGGCGTCTACCGATCGACCGACGGCGGGCAGCATTGGGAGGAGATCACGGAGGGCCTGCCCTCGCAGTTCGGGTTCCCGATGACGGCGCACCCTCGCGACCCGGACACGGCCTGGCTGATCCCGCTGACCGAGCCCGACGCCGGGCGGGTCATGCCCGACGGCAAGGCCGCGGTCTGGCGGACGCACGACGGCGGCTCGACCTGGAGCCGCAGCGGCGAGGGCCTGCCGCAGGAGCACGCGTACGTCGGCGTGCTGCGCGAGGCGATGGCGGTCGATTCGCTCGATCCCGTCGGGGTCTATTTCGGGACGAGCACGGGCCAGCTCTACGGGAGCCGCGACGAGGGCCGGACGTGGCGCCTCGTGGCGGACAACCTGCCCGCGATCTGGTCCGTCGAGGCGGCGGTCCTGGACTGACCGGAGTGGCCGAGGTCCATCTCCCCCGCTCCCTCGCGGCCCTCTTCCCCGGCACGCCCCGCCGGCTCCGCGCCTCGGGCGCGACCGTCCGGGAGCTCATCGACGACCTCGACGCACAGGTGCCCGGAATCCGCAATCGGATCGTCGACGCGGGCCCGGCGATCCGGACGCACATCAACGTCTTCGTCGCGGGCCAGCGCGCGGGCCTCGAGACGCCCGTCCCGCCGGACGCGACCGTCCACGTCATCCCCGCGGTGTCCGGCGGCGACGACCGGTTCGGCGGGCTGCCAAACGCCGAGGCCCGCCCGGCGCTCGAGGCCCGCTTCCCGGCGCCGAAGGACGCGCGGACGAGGCGGGAGCCCGGCCCGGAGGCGTCGACGGGACCGTCGTCGTCGGCGCGATCGGCCCGGGCGAGCGGTCAGCCCAGCCGGACCTCGATCGGGACCTCGCGACGGGCGGTGTCGGTCACAGGGCAGTGGTCGACCGCCCACCGGACCAGCTGCTCGAGCTGCTGCCGGCCCGGCGCGCCACCGCTCGCGGAGACGACCACCCGGATCGACAGCGCGCCCGCGGGGATCGAATCGTCGAGGCCAAGGATGCCCCGGTCGTCCGATTCGGTGTCGACGGTCACCTCGATGCTGTTCGGGGCGAGGTAGATGCCGGTCATCGCCGCCCGGATCCCGAGCAGCGAGGCGACGCAGGCGGCCGCCGCGGCGCGGAAGTACCAGCCGGGCGACGGCATCGTGGCCGTGCCGCCGATGCCCTTGGGCATGTCGGTGGTGAGGCGTTCGCCGCCTGGACCGTCGACCTCGACCCGCAGGCCGGTCGAGAGGCGGGCGCGGGCGAGGGCGTCGCGGTAGCGAGCCTCGTCGGGGTGCTCGGTGAGGTAGGCGCGGGCGCGCTCGACGGCGCTGGCGATCTCGGACATCGGCGCACAAGCATAGTCCGTGCGACGGACGCTGCCGGACGCCGCTGCGGTCCGGAAGGCGCCCGATCCTCGACGTCCGCGCCGCGTCTCTCCGAGGTCGAGCGCCTGACGCTCGCACGGGAGAACCGGCGCTCCCCACGGCAGGACCGCCTCGCTTGCACCGGCGCGCGTCGCACGCCGCGGCGAATCACAGCCGCGTCACCGCGCGTCGGTCAGTCGCCGCGCAGCTCCTTGGCGTACTGCCGCGACCCGACCTCGTAGCCGCTCGCGAGCCAGAAGTCGCGACCCGGGTGGTTGTCGTCCCGCACGAGGACGCTGACCTTCGGGCAGCCGAGGTCGCGGAGGCCGGCCTCGACCTGCGCGACGAGCTTCGACGCGAGGCCCTGGCGACGGTGGCTCTCGGCGGTCGCGACGTGGTAGATCCAGCCGCGGCGGCCGTCCCAGGCGCCCAGCGCGGAGCCGACGATCCGGCTGCCCTCCGCCGCGACCAGCAGGAGGCCCGGGTTGCGCCGGGCCATCCGGGCGAGGCTCAGGTCGTCGTCGCCGATCGAGCGGAAGCCGCACTCGGCCCAGAGGCGGCGCAGCTGCTCGCCGTCGACGCCGCGCATCTCCCGGATGACCACCGCGGGCTTCGACGGCTTCGCCGGCCGCGGCTTCGCCTTGGGTGTGGTCGCGGGGCGATCCGCTTGCTCCCGGGCCGACGTCGCTTCGTTTTCCTCGGGCTCGGCCTCGCGGTCTGCCGGCGCGCTTCGTGCGGCTCGCCCGCCCGCCTTGGACGCGGCGCGGCTCCCCTCGCCCTTTTTCGCGGGCCGGATGGGGGTCGGGGCGGACGGGGCCGGCCCGGTTCGGGCTTCCGGGATCGCGGCGCGCGCCTCGTCGAGCGTCGGGAACGGGCCGCGCGCGAGCGGGAGGCCCAGCTCGTTCACCTGCTCCGCGTCGAGGAGCATCCAGCCGCTCGAGGACTGCTCGACGGTGAACCGCCCGTCGGCGGTCCGGTAGGTCCCGGCGTGCTCGCGCTGGAGCTTCTCCGCGGTCTCGTCGGCCACGACCCAAGCCTACCGGAGGCCGTTGACGGACCGCGGACACGTGGTCACGATCCGGGTATGGCGGCCGGCGACGACGACCTCGACCCGCGCGAACAGGCGCGCGTGCGGCGGCGCGACCGGGACACCGACGCCCAGGCGCGCGACCTGATGCGCCCGGGCATGGGCAAGGTCTTCAAGCAGATCCAGGACGCGCAGGCACGGGCGGCCAAGGAGCCGCCGTCGACGAAGCGCCGCAGGGCCGGGAAGCGCCGCTAGCGTTCAGGCCCCCGGCGCCCGGTCGGTCGGGCGCGCCTCGAGCCTCGGCTATCGCCCGGGGCGCCAGCGGAGCCCGACGCCCACGCCCCTCCTGGGAGCGGGCGCCTTCTCCGCGTCAGGGTCGAGCAGCCGCTCGATCTCCTGCTGGATGGCCACCGCCTCGGGGCGGTCCCGGAGCCAGACGAGGTAGCCGCGGTCGCGCCGTGAGATCTCGCCGAGCGACCAGCCGGCGTAGATGCCGAAGTCGAGCACCGTCCCGGACGAGCGGCCGGGCGGCCGGCCCATTGCGCCGGTCCAGAACGGACGGCCCTGCGCGTCGGTGAGGTCGTCAACGCCGAGCACGCCGTTCACCGACGGCACGTGATGCGCCGCGTCCCAGGCCTGCCGGCGGGCGGCGTCCTTCAGGATGCCCCACGCCTCGTTCAGCGCCTCCATGGCCTCGGCGCCGTCCTCGCCGTGGAGGTCGGGGTGCGCGCGCCAGGCCTGCCGGACGTAGGCCGCGCGAATCTGGCTCGTCGTAGCGGTGCGTGGGACGCCCAGCACCTCGTACGGGTCCCGGGGCTCGGTCATCACGGCGTGCTGTCCACGCCCTCCCAGCGGCGATCCATGACCAGGTGCAGCACCGTCGGCCGGTCCGACAGCATCGCCTGCCGGAGCGCGGGCTCGAGCGCCGCGTCGTCCTCGATCCGGACCCCGCGGGCGCCGAGCGCGCGCGCGGCGCCCGCGAAGTCGATCGGGCCGAGGTCCGTGGCGATCGGTGCCCCGTTCCGGCGGTCCTGGTACGACCGGATCATCCCGTACCGCTGGTTGTCGAACACCAGGACGATGGTCCTGAGCCCGGCCCGGACCGCCGTCTCGAGCTCGGCCAGGGTCATGCCCAGCCCGCCGTCCCCGACGAGCGCCACGACCTGGCGATCGCGGTGGACGAGCCCGGCCGCGATCGCCGCGGGCAGGCCGTAGCCCATCGCGCCGGACGTCGAGCCGAGGAACGTGCCGGGGCGGCGGAACCGGAAGCCGCGGGCCGCGAACTGGCCGAAGCTGCCGGCGTCCGTGGTCAGAATCGCGTCGTCCGGGAGAAGCGACCGCAGCAGCGGCACGACGCTCCCCGGGTGCACGCCCGGGCCGCTCCACGGGTGGGCGTCGACGACCGTCGCGGCCTCCCAGGCGGCACGGTCGGCGCGGTTGCGCTCGACCCGGGCATCGGTCGAGGCGGCGTCGAGGACGCCGCGCGACTCGAGCATCGCCACGGCCGCCCGCAGGAACAGCCGCGCGTCGGCGGCGACCGTCAATGCAGGCGGCGGCAGCGTGGGGGCGAGCCGGCCCGGCGCGATGTCGACGTGCGCCCAGCGGGTTCCCGGCGCCGGCACGGTCCAGCCGTAGGTCGTGATCTCGCCGAGCCGCGACCCGACGACGAGCATCCTGTCGGCGCTCGTGAGCCGCTCGCGGACCGTCGGCGGCGCACCGTAGCCGGTCATGCCGAGGTACAGCGGGTTGTCGTTCGAGATGACGTCGCCGCGGCGCCACGACGCGATCACGGGGATGCGCAGCAGCTCGGCGAACCGGGTCAGGTCGTTCGAGGTCCGGGCCCGGAGGATCCCGGCGCCGGCGAGGATCACCGGCCGCTCGCCGCTCGCGAGCAGCCGGACGACCGAGAGCACCTCCTCGTCCGTCGGGCGCGGCGGCGGCGTGCGGCTGAGCATCGGCGCGACGCCCACCGGCACCAGCTCATCGAGCAGGTCCTCGGCGACCGACAGCACGACGGGGCCGGGACGCCCGTTGAGCGCCTGGTCGACCGCCTGAGCGGCGGCATCGACCGCGGACGCGACGTCCGTCGGCTCTGCCGACCACTTGGCGAGGCGCCCGATCGTGTCGGTGACGTCGATCTCCTGGAAGCCCTCGCGGCCGCGCGACGCGCGCTCGACCTGGCCGACGAACGCGAACATCGGGGCCGAGTCGGCGAAGGCGGTGTGGATGCCGATCGCGAGGTTCGCAGCGCCGACGGCGCGCGTGCCGATGCACACGGCCGGACGCCCCGTCAGCTGCGCGTGGGCCTCGGCCATGAACGCGGCCGCGCCCTCGTGGCGCGTGGCGACGATGTTGATCCCGACGGCCTCGAGGCCTTCGAGCAGGCCGAGGAAGCTCTCCCCGGGCACCGTGAAGGCCCAGCGGACGCCGGCGCGACGCACGGCCTCGGCGAACATCCGCCCGACCGTGATCGGCTGGGGCGATTCCTCGGGCTCCGTGGCGGGCGGGGCGGGCGCGGTCACGGCGTCGGGCGCGGTCACTGCCTCCGTGGCGCCGATCCCCGCCGTCGCGGCCTCCTCGACCGTCGTGTCCGTCATGGCCTCGTCCGCCGGCGCGGCCGGCTCGATCGTGTCGGCGAGCTGGTCGGTCACGGGGCGACCGGGCCCGGGATCGAGGTGATGACCAGGCTGACGATCAGCATGATCACGACGATCGCCACCAGCACGCGGGCGATGATCGGGTTGTCCACGGCGCCGCTCACCGGTAGTTCTGGAACTGCAGCTCGACGACCTCGTCCAGGCCGCGGAGCCGGGCGATCACCCGCTGCAGCTCGTCCTTCGACTTCCCGGACACGCGAACGGCGTCGCCCTGGATCTGCGACTTGACCTTTGGGAACTCGTCGCGGATCAGCCGCTGGATCTTCTTCGCGAGGTCCTCGGGGAGCCCGCGCCGCAGCCCGATGCGCTGCCGGACCTTGTTCCCGCCCGCCGGCTCGATCTGGCCCCAATCGAAGACCTTCAGCGACAGCCCGCGTCGGACCGCCTTCGACTCGATGAGGTCCTTGACGGCGTTCGCGCGGAACTCGTCGTCGGTGACGAGGATGATCTCGTCCTTGCCCTGCTGGAGGTCGACCGTCGCGCCGCGGAAGTCGTACCGCTGCTGGGTCTCGCGCCGGACCTGGTCGAGTGCGTTGCGGAGCTCCTGGACGTCGAACTCGCTGACGACGTCGAACGAGACCTCGCCACTCATGCCGTGTGTCGCCTCCTCGGGGCCGGCGCGGCGTTCCGCCCACACCGGATCTGCGGGATGTGAGGCGCCAGTATGCCGGCTCGCGGCCGTTCGGCAAGATCGCCGGGCAACGTTGCGGCCTACCGGTCCGGCGGGCGGCCCTCCAGCGCCTCCACGAGCAGCTCCGCGATGCGGTAGCTCTTGCCGCCGCCCATCACCAGCACGACGTCGCCGGCGTGGACGTTCCGGGCCAGCCAGGCGGCCGTCTGCTCGACGGAGCCGGGCGCGGCGGAGGGGATGTCCGGCCGGCGGGCGCGGACGGCCGCGGCGAGGGCCGCGGGCGAGGTGATCGTCGTGTCGGGGTCGCGGCTGGCCCAGATGTCGGCGACGGCGACCGCGTCGGCCTCGGCGAGCGCGTCGGCGAACTCGCCGAGCATCGCCGCCGTGCGGTGGAAGGTCAGCGGCTCGTAGACGGCCCAGACGCGGCGCCCGGGCTCGCGCTGCCGGAGCGCCTGGAGGGTGGCCCGGATCGCGGTCGGGTGGTGGCCGTAGTCGTCGTACACCGCGACGCCGCCCGTCTCACCCTTGCGCTCCAGCCGCCGACCGATCCCGGGGAAGCTGCCGAGCGCCCAGAGCAGGCGATCGGCGTCCTCTTCGGTCGCGGCCGCGCTCGAGGTTGCGCCGGCGGCCGCGCTCGCGCCGGCCCCGCGCACGACCTCCAGCGCCGTGGCCACCGCGACGAGGCCGTTCGCGGCGTTGTGCTCCCCGACGGCCCGCAGGTGGACCCGACGCGGGCGCGCGCCGACGCCCTGGACCTCAAGGACACTGCCGTCCGGCGTCGCCTCCAGGAGCGCCCCGGTGATGCGCCGTTCGATCACGAGCCCGTCGCCGCCCGGTCCTTCCCCATCCGGCCGTCCGGCTCCCTCGGGGTCGGTCCCGGTGAGCGACGTGCCGACGATCGGGCCGGTGCGGGGCGCGCGAGCACCAACTGCCCCCAGGAGCTCGACGACACCCGGATCGTCGAGGTTGGCGACGATGGCCGCCGCGGGGACGCGATCGAGCCACCGGGCGAACGCCTCGATGACCGCGGCGCGGTCCGGGAAAACGTCCGGGTGGTCCCACTCGACCGTCGTGAGCGCCACGACATCCGGCGCGTACGGGTCGAAGTTGCCGGCGTACTCGTCCGCCTCGACGACGAATGCCCTGCCGCTGCCGAGCCGGGCGGTCGCCGGGACACTGCCGCTCAATGCCGCTGGCAGCAGCGCGCCGACGAACGCCGAGGGATCCCGCCCGACCTCGGCGAGCAGCCAGGTTACCCAGCCGGCGGTCGTGCTCTTGCCGTGGGTGCCGGCGACGGCCACCAGCGTCCGGCCGTGCGCGGCGTCGGCGACGACCTGCTGCCACGGCTCCAGGGGGATGCCGGCGGCACGGGCGGCCCCGAGCTCCGGGTGGTCGGGCGAGATGGCCGTCAGGGCCTTGGTGACCGCGAGGCGGTCCGGCCGGCCGGTCGTGACGTGGGCGGGATCGTGGGCCGTGGCGATCGGGATGCCGACCATCTCGAGGGGCGCCGTGTACGGCGAGGGACCGCCAGGATCGCAGCCGCTGACGATGGCCCCAGCCGCCCGTGCGTGCAGCGCGGCCGCCGACGCACCGGCACCCGCGATCCCGAGGACGTGGATCCGCTCGCCCGGCCGGATCGGTCGTGCGGGCCGCGCCGGCGCCAGCCCCGCCCCGATCCGGGCCGCGCCGTTCCAGCGCTCCAGGGTCATGCCAGGGACGCCTCGGCCGAGGCGGCTGCACCCGACCCGGCGGGCGGGGCGCCCTCGGCGCGCTCGATCAGCCACTGCAGCACCGCCGACGCGGCTCCTTGCCGAATCGCCTGCCGGTCGCCGCCGAACTGGAGCCGCCGCACCTCGGTTCCGTCCGCCGTCGCGATCCCGAGGTACACCAGGCCCACCGGCTTCGCCGCGGTGCCGCCGTCCGGGCCCGCAACGCCGGTCACGGACGCCCCGAGCGACGCCCCGAACCGCGCCATCGCGCCCTCGGCCATCGCCTTCGCCACCTGCGCGCTCACGGCGCCATGGGCCCGCAGGGTCCCGCCCGGCACGCCCAGGAGCGACTCCTTGGCATGGTTCGCGTACGACACGACCCCGCCCAGGAAGTAGCCGGACGAGCCAGGCACGGCCGTGATGGCCGCGGCGATCAGCCCGCCCGTGCACGACTCGGCGAGGGCAACGGTCACTCGGCGTCCGAGGCAAACTCCCTGGAGCCGCTCCGCGAGGGCGACGAGCGCGTCGGGCACGTCCGAGCGCCGCCGGCTAGGTCCGCTGCGTCCTGACCGGGTCCGCCGGCGGCGCGAAGAGCCACGTCTCCGGGATCCCCGGCCTCCCGAGCGCCCCGAGGTTGACGCCGTTGAGCGTGAACCGGGTGTTGCCGGACGAACCCGTCCGAACCTCGACCGACGTCTTGCCGGTGAACGTCAGCACCTTGCCGTCGCGGTAGACCTGCCCGGACTGCTCGCCGACGAGCTTGCCGTCGACCCAGACCTTGATCCATGCCGGGCCGCCCTTGATGGTCACGACGAGGTTCACCCCCTCGTACGCGACTGTGATCGTCCGCGTCTGAGACGCGGTCTTGCCCTCGTCGGAGGTCGCCGTCACCGTGATCGCCCAGCGACCGGCCGTCAGGTCGAGCGGCGGGAAGGCGAACGAGCCGTCCTCGTTGACCTCGATCGTGGTGCCGGACTCCGGCGAGGCGCCCGGGCCGCCGCTGGCGCCGGGCGACGCGGCGGGCGTGGGGGCGGGCGTCGGCGCCGGGGTCGGATTCGCCCCGGCCGTGGCCGGACCGAGGAACTGCGCCCGCACGGTCACCGTGACCGCGTTCGTCGTCGTGCCCTCGACCGCGATCGCGCCGTTGCCGTACGTCGTGCCCTCGACGGGCTGGGTCAGGTTCAGCGTCGGCGCCAGGACCGCGAGGAACGGCACCACGATGACGACCTCGCGCGGGGTCTCGGCCTCCTTGCCGGTCTCGGGGTCGCGGGCGCTGATCGTGAAGCGGTTCTGGCCGCGGCGGAGGTCGACCAGGACGCTCCACTTGCCACTCGTCTGGGCCGTCGCGGTGATGTCCGGGCGACCCGGGGACGAGATCGTCACGATCGAGCCCGGGCTGGTCGTGCCCTCGAGGCGGAACGAGCTGACGCTCTCGTCGACCTCGAACTTGGCCGTGGCCGGGCTGGTCACGGTGAGGTCCGGCGGGCGCGAGTACCGCAGCAGCTGCGAGCCGAGGTAGATGAAGAACAGCACCACCGCGGCGGTCAGCAGGGCCGCGACGACCACGGACGAGGAGAAGCGCAGCGGCCGGGCCGGCTCCTCCAGGGGCCGCGGTGGCACGATCACGGCCTCCGGCGCCGTCTGCTCGCCGCGCTCGCGGCGCCACTGGCGCAGCACGTCCTCCGGGTCCAGCCCGAGGTAGATCGCGTAGTTCCGCAGGAAGCCCTTCGTGTACACGGCACCCGGCAGATCGCGGTACTCGCCGCGCTCGAGGGCGCTCAGGTAGCGGACGCGGATCTTCGTGTCGCGCTCGGCGCGGACCAGGTCGACGCCCTTGCGTTCGCGCGCCGCGACCAGCCGGTCCGGCAGGCCGGGCCCGGGATCGGCGAGCTCGCGCTCCGAGCCGAATCGCTGGGCGGTGCGGCGGGCGTGGTCGCGCGCGGTCATGCCGGAATCATTGCCGAAGACGGCCCGACCGGCTATTCGTCATCCAGCGCATTGCCGTTCTTCGTGGTGATCCAGTTGTCGGGGCCGTAGACGAACCGCGCCGCGGCCGGCCGGTTCGGGTCCTGCGGTGAGACGATCCCGTAGCGCTCGAGCTCGTCCATGACCCGCGCGGCCTTGGCGAAGCCCATGCCGAGCTTGGTCTGGAGCTTGGAGGTGCTCGCCGAGCCGAGCCGCGTGACGAGCTCGGCCGCCTCGACCGTCTTCGGGTCGGCGCCGAGCTGGCGCAGCCAGCCGAACTGGCCGCCACCGTCGCCGTCGTCGCCGCCCTCGCCCGCGTCCGCGTACGCGAGGACGTCCTCGTCGTAGTCGGTCTCGCCGTTCGCCTGGTCGCGCCAGAACTTCACGATCCGCGAGATCTCCGTGTCGGTCACGAAGACGCCCTGGAGTCGCATCGGGCGCGGCAGGTCGGACGGCTGGTAGAGCATGTCGCCCCTTCCGATGAGGTCCTCGGCGCCGGGCGCGTCGAGGATCGTCCGCGAGTCGACCTGGGACGCCATCGCGAAGGCGATGCGTGACGGGAAGTTGGCCTTGATGAGGCCGGTGACCACGTTGACCGAGGGGCGCTGCGTCGCGAGGACCATGTGGATCCCGGTCGCGCGGGCCTTCTGGGCGAGCCGGACGATCGGGTCCTCGACGTGCTTGCCCTCGCGCATCATCAGGTCGGCCAGCTCGTCGATGACGATGACGATGTACGGCATCGGCGCCGACGTCGGGTCGCGGTTCTCGTTGTAGGACCTGATGTTCCGGGCGGTCGCGGCCGCGAACTGCTTGTAGCGCCGCTCCATCTCGTGGACCGCCCACGACAGCGCCGACTTGGCCTCGTGGGGCTCGGTCAGGATCCGCTCCTTGAGGTGCGGGAGGCCGTTGTACGACGCGAGCTCGATGCGCTTGAGGTCGATGAGGATCATCCGGACCTCGTCCGGCGTGGCGTTGCAGAGCAGGCTCGTGATCAGGGCGTTGACCATGACACTCTTCCCTGAACCCGTGGCGCCCGCGATGAGCAGGTGCGGCATCTTCGCGAGGTCGACCGCGGTCGCCTTGCCGGCGACGTCCCGCCCGAGCGCGAACGTCAGCTTCGAGCCGGACGCGCTGAAGTCGACCGAGTCGAGGATCCCGCGTAGCCCAACGACGTTGAAGTCGCGGTTCGGGATCTCGATGCCGACGGCGGCCTTGCCCGGGATGGGCGCCTCGATGCGGAGCGAGCGGGCGGCCAGGGCCATCGCGAGGTCGTCGGCGAGCCCCTCGATGCGGCTGACCTTGACGTGCGGCGCAGGCTGGACCTCGTACTGGGTGACGACCGGCCCGGCGTTGCGGCCGATGATCTTGGCCTCGATATCGAAGCTCTTGAGCTTCCTGATGATCTGGTCCTCGACCCAGCGGTGGGCCGATTCCTCGCCGCCCGGGGTGGCCGGCTCCGGGTGCGCCTCGAGGAGGTCCCGGCCGGGCAGCGACCAGCGGTTCGGGCGCCAGGGCGCAGCGGGCTCGTCCTCGGCGGCGTCGCTGCCGCCGTCGCCCGGGGCGCCGTTGGTC
>DATLYV010000188.1:0-4402 GCA_035574535.1 Binatia bacterium | reverse complement strand
CAGCGCGGGCGCAGGTCAGCGCGGGCGCAGGTCAGCGCGGGCGCAGGTCAGCGCGGGCGCAGGTCAGCGCGGCCGCACCAAACCTGGCTTCCCTCCTGTGATGCCTCTGGGGTAATCAGCGTGGGGTTGATGCACCCACATGCATCACGTCCGACGGATGCCGATCAGCGGCGGCGCAGCGCGATCCCGCAGTGCACCCACTGGCATGAGGTTCGGAGCGATGCTCCCGGTTGCGAGAAGCATTCGGGATCGATGTTCGGTCGCGCGATCGCGCGGCTTTGGCCGAGCGCAGGCTCGCACCTGGCTGGCGCCGACCCGCGCGCAAGCGCTCCCGATGGTCAGGAGCGGGAGCTGCCCCCGGATTCCGCCCCGGGGTCGACGTCGAGGGAGTTCACGAAGTCCCGGAACATGTCCAGCCGCGGGTCGACCGGCCCGCCGCCGACCTGCTCAATCGGGGCGCCGCGCCCGCGGGTCCCGCGCTGGGCCTCGGGGCCGCCCTCCGGCTCGTCGTCGTCGGCTGCGTCCTCGTCGGGGTCGGCGGCGAGCGCCGCCTGCGCGAGGACCTCGTCCGCGGCGAAGATCTGCACCTCCGCACGGACCGCGAGGGCGAGGGCGTCGGACGGGCGCGCGTCGACCTCGACCTGGAAGCCGTCGCGCTCGAGGTGGATCCGGGCGTGGTATGTCTCGTCGGCGAGCTCGGAGATCACCACCCGCTCGACCCGGACGCCCAGCCGCTCCAGTGCCGCGGCGAACAGGTCGTGGGTCAGCGGCCGCTCGGCCTGGAGGCCCTGGAGCCGCATCGCGATCGCGCTGGCCTCCCACGCGCCGATCCAGATCGGCAGGTAGCGATCGCCGATCGGATCCTTGAGGATCACGACGTGGCGGTTGGAGAGCATGTGCACTCGAACGCTCTCGATGTGCATCTCCACGAGGCCCGGCATGGCTCGATTATCCCATCGAGCTGTACGGATAGCCGTACGACGGTCCACGCGGCCGCGCCCCGCCGCCGACCAGGCGCAGGACGAACCCCACGACGAGCCCGAAGACGAAGCCGCCGATGTGGGCGAAGAAAGCCACGCCGCCCTCGGCCGTCTGGGCCCCGAGGCCGGCGACGCCGTTCAGCAGCTGCAGGGCGAACCAGAAGCCGAGCACGATGAGCGCCGGCACCTCGAGCAGCTGGTAGAAGAAGCCGAGAAAGACCAGCGACAGGATCCGCGCGCCCGGGAACAGCACGAGGTAGGCGCCCAACGCGCCCGCGATCGCTCCCGACGCGCCCACGAGCGGGATGTCCGAGTCCGGGCCGATCGCGACCTGGGCGAGGACCGCCGCGACGCCCGCGGCGAGGTAGAAGAGCAGGAACGGCACGTGGCCGAGGCGGTCCTCGATGTTGTTGCCGAAGATCCAGAGGTAGAGCATGTTCCCGAGCAGGTGCAGCCAGCCGCCGTGCAGGAACATGCTCGAGAAGATCCCGACGACCGCCTGGCCCGCGTAGTCGCCCGCCTCGAGCGCGGCCGTGATCTCCGACGGGATCGCCGCCCAGCGCAGGAAGAACCGCTCGAGGGCGACGTTCCCACCCGTTGCCGTGATCGAGAGCTCGAGGGCGAACGCGGCGATGCAGGCGCCGATCAGCGCCCAGGTGACGAGTGGCGTCCGACGCGTCGGGTTGTGATCCCGGAGCGGGATCACTGGTCGGCGTCCGGGGAGCCCTGGCCCTCCTCCTGCGACGGGCCCGGCGACGTGCTGGCGCCCGCGGCCACCAGCACCGAGCGGTGGAGGCCGTTCTCGTTGATCCAGACGATCGCGTCCGGCTCGTCTTCGTTGCCCGCCTCGACGTAGAAGCCGCGGAAGTCGGTCCATCCGCGGCCCGCGACACGGTACTGGCCGATGAACGCGCCGTTGACCTTCGAGAGGCCGATCAGGCGGTCGTTCTCGTCGTCGAAGCCGTAGATCGTGCCGGTGCGGCGCTCCGCCGCCGAGCTGATGATGGTGTAGACGGGCTCGTCGCGGAGGATCCCGTCCCCGGGCGACTCGGCCTCCCAGCCGGCGGCGTTGCCGTTCACGAGCCGCATGAGCACCCCGCCGTCGGCGAGCCAGATGTCGCCGTCGATGTACATCGAGGAGATGCCGCTGACGTCCCGATCGGCGCCGAGCCAGCGCGTCGGGGGCGACGGGAACCCGCCGCCGTCCGCGGCGGGCGAGTAGCGGAGAATCTGCCGGGCCGACTCGTCGACGACGTAGAGGTTGTAGAGGTTGGCGTCCGAGTTCCGGAGGAAGGTGCCGAACGCGATGATGTCGTCGCCCCACTCCGCCGCGCCCTGGACCCGGACGCGCGTGATCGTGCCCTTGCCCTGGGCGTTCGCCGGCCGCCAGCGCCAGACCACGTTCTTCGAATCGACCATCAGGAGGTCGCGGCCGCCCACGCCGAGGAGCTTCGGGACGGCCTCGGTCTGGCCAGCCGCCTTGTCGCCCTCGCGGAAGATCTTCACCGCCTTGCCGCCCTGGAGGTCGATCCGGTAGACCGACTTCGTCGCGGCGTCGAGGACGAAGGGCGCGCCGTCCGGCCCGCGGACGATCGCCTGCAGGTCGACGACCGGCTCGTCCGGGAACTGGAAGATGGTCTCCGTGGCGACATCGGTCATCGAGTAGAGACGGTCCAGCGAGCTGACGACCCGCGTGCGAAGCGGGTTGATCGTGCTCGCGGGGTAGGTGTTGGCCGCGGTCTGGAGCGAGGTGTAGGCCTCGGCGAGGAGCTCCTCCGCGAGCCGGGGATCGGTCGAGACGAGGTCGATGCCGGGCCCCGTGACGCGCGCCAGGTTCGCCCGCGCCCGATCGAGCGCGGCCTGGGCCGAGTCGAAGCTCTGGATCGCCGGCCCGACCGGCGTGTTGCCGCCGAGGACGAACACCGCGGCCCCGAGCCCGCCGACCACGACGACCAGCGACAGCACGGCCATCGCCGCGCGCCGCTGCATCTCGCGTCGCGCGCTCAGGGGCGTCACCTTCCGTGTTCGCGGCCCGCGGGACGGGAGCATGTCCTGGATCCGCAGCAGCCCGCGGTACAGCGCCTGCCCGACCGCGCCGCGCGCCCAACGCGCCCCCGACTGCGCGGCCGCGAACCCACCGACCACGGTGTCGGCGAGCGGGATCGGAGAGCGGTCGGGCGCGCCGGCGAGCGGCTCCGCCGGTCGCACCGGGACCGGCACGACGCCGGCGCGCGAGACCGACACCTCGGCCGCCTCGATGACGAGGGCGCCGTCGCTGCCGGTGCCGCCGGCGGCGTGGAACCGGGCCGTCAGCTGCTCCGCGGCGGACTGCGGATGGAGGGTGACGAGCGCGTCCTTCAGCGCGTCGACGCCGAGCGTGGCCACGACGTTCGGCGACACGAGGAGGAGCTGGTCGCCGACGTTGATCTCGCCGCGCCAGACGTCCGGCTCGATGTCCGGCGAGGGCAGGCCCCGATCGCGGTGCGGATCCGGGAGCGTGGAGAGTCGCGCGCCACGGTTGAGGTAGGCCTCGGCCGGGCCGACCGTGCAGACGTAGAGCTCGTTGTCGCGGACGACCGCGAGGCCGACGCCGATCGGGCCCTGCCCTGGCCCGAGCGCGCCGCGCTCGCGCGCGTGGGCGAGGCGCTTGTTCGCGATCTGGATGGCCTTCTGGAGGCAGACCCGGATCCCGGCCGACTCATCGTAGTAGTACTCGCTCCGGATCGAGTCGGCGACGAGGCGCGTGGCGTCGCGGGCCCGGTTGCCGGGCACGCGCGAGGTCACGAGCAGGTAGAGGTGGCCCTTCGTGCGCGTCTGCGCCCCGACGCGCGGCTCGACGTGGACCGCGGTGTCGGGCGAATCGGCGGCGCGCTCGGTGTCGGGGACGACACCGAGCTTCATCTGGATCCGGTGGGCCACTGGGGTCCTCTGCCAGGTTCTGTCTGGTCGTCTGGTCGGGGCGCGGATTATCGCATGCGACCCGGTGAGCTCCCCGCAGACGCGCGAGCGAGCGCGGAAGTTGCGCCCCGTGACGAGCTTCCCGGGCGGGCCGGGACGAAGGTCCGGGGGCCCGCCCTCAGCGGCGCCGGATCGTGACCCTGAGCTGGCGGACCGCCGCCCCGCCCGGTGCCGCCCGGAAGGCCGCGGTGAGGTCGTCCGAGTGGAGCAGCAGCTCCTGCCCGACGATCGGCGCATCGGCCTCCACGAGGAGTGTCTCGCCCTCGACCCGGAGGGCCCGGCAGGCGCCGTGGGCCGCGGGCGCGTGCTCGGCGACGATGGCGTCGAACGTGGCGATCAGGCGGGCCTTGCGAAGCTCGCCCTCGAGGCCGAGACGCGCCGCCGTCTGCGGCATGAGCTCGCCGATCCGCGACATCGGCCGCCGGCGCCGCGGCGCGTCCTCGTCGTGCATCCGGCCCTCGTCC
>DATLYV010000187.1:0-3184 GCA_035574535.1 Binatia bacterium | reverse complement strand
CCGGCCCGGCCACGACCGGACCGGCCGCGACCGGCCCGACCACGACCGGCGTCATCGGCCCGCGCGCCGCCGCCCGCCTCGCCGCGATCCCGCGCGCCGGCCTCGCGATGTTCTTCGCAGTCCACTACGGGCTCTTCTGGTTCGTCCACGGCATCTTCGTGTTCCTCCTGCCGACGTTCGGGGGGTTCGGGCCCGTCGAGCAGGCCCCGGGCGTCTGCTTCGACGCGACCGGTCTCGCCGTGCCGTGCGAGGGCGCGGTGTTCGGGGAGCTCGTGTGGTCGGCCGTGCTGATCGGGGCCGTGGCGCTCTTCCTGAGCCACGGCGCGTCGTTCGTCCTCAACTACCTCGGCCGCGGCGAGTACCTGACCGCGTCACCCGGCGGCCAGATGGCCGCGGTCTACGGCCGCGTCGTCGTGCTGCACCTGACGATCATCTTCGGCTCGGTGGTCGTGGCCTTCCTCGGCGCCCCGATCGGCGCGCTGCTCGTTCTGGTCATCCTCAAGACCGCCTTCGACCTCGGCCTCCACCTCCGCCAGCGTCGCAGGTCGGCCCCACCGATCCCACCGCGAGGCAGGTTCGGCATCGCCCAGGCTGGTCGGCCGCCGGAAGGCTGAGCCGGCCGGCCACCAGGCCGCCCAGGTTGCGCACGGCGAACCCGGAGCGTCGGCGACGGCCGCTGCCTGTTGCCGACCCCATCGGAATCTGTCAGGAAGGACAGGGCGGCGATGGTCCCCGCCCGGCGCCGCATCGCCCCGCATCGGCCGATCACCGCGAAATGGAACGCCTCAGGCGTCGCCGGCTGACGTCCGGTCGACGAACTGGCCGAAGCCGCGGGTGCCGACGAAGGCGCCATCGCGGATCACGGGACGGCCGCGGACGAAGACGGAGCGGACCGCGCCCGTGATCTCGCGGCCCTCGTAGGGCGTGTAGTCCGAGGTGTGGTGGAGGTCGGCGGCGCGCATCGTCCGCCGGGCGGCCGGGTCGAACAGGACGAGGTCCGCGTCTCGCCCGACCTCGATCGCGCCCTTCCGCGCGAGCCCGAACAGGCGCGCCGGGGTGGTCGCGAGGACGTCGACCAGCCGCTCGATCGACAGTCGACCGCGCGCGACGCCCTCCGTCCAGGCGATCGCGAGGAGCGTCTCGATGCCGGGGGCGCCGTTCGAGATCCGATCGAACGGCACGCCGCGGCGGGCCTCGGCCTTTTCGACGGTCATGCGGTCGGGGACGTGGTCGGTCGCGATGAGGTCGAGCGAGCCGTCCGCGAGGCCGGCCCAGAGCGCGCCCTGGTCCTCGGGCGAGCGCAGCGGCGGCGAGATGACCGAGCCCGCGACCGTCTCGAAGTCGGGCGCGTCGTAGCGCTCCCTCGTGAGCGCGAGGTAGTGTGGGCAGGTCTCCGCGTGGGCCCGCACGCCCGAGGCCTTCGCGTCCCGCACGTGCGAGAGCGCCGCGCGCGACGACAGGTGCACGACATGCACGGGGGCATCGGCCGCGTGCGCGAAGGCCATGGCCCGGTGGGTCGCCACGGCCTCCGCCTCGGTCGTGCGCGTCGCGGCGTGGAAGCGCGGGGCCGTGTTGCCGCGGGCGAGGGCGTCGGCGACCGCGGTGTCGATCAGGACCGGGTCCTCGCAGTGGACCTGGAGCATCCCGCCGCGGGCGCCGAGCGTGCGGATCGCGTCGAACAGGCGGCGATCGTCGAGGCGGAAGTCGAAGACCATGAAGGCCTTGGCCGTGGCGACGCCCTCGTCGAGCATCGCGGGCAGCTCGGCGATCGGGTCGTCCATGCGACCGCTGATCGCGAGCGAGACGGCGTAGTCGATCGCCGAATCTCGCGCCGTGGCCGCTCTCCACTCGCGCAGACCGGCGAGCAGCGACCGCTCCGCCGCCGGCGACGAGCCGGTGCCGGGGTTGTTGAACGCGAGGAACGTCGTCGTGCCGCCGAACGCGGCCGCGACCGAGTCCTGGAAGAAGCGGTCGGGCTCCTCGTCCGTGGCGACGCGGGTGTGGGTATGGACGTCGACGGCGCCCGGGAGGACGAGCAGGCCGGTCGCATCGACGACCTCGATCCCGGGGGTGTCCACGAGGCCGGAGAGGTCCGCCTCCAGCCGTTCGATCGACCCGCCGGCGACCGCGACATCGGCCCTTCGGGAGCCGGTGGCGGTGACGACCGTCCCGCCGCGGACGACGAGGTCGGTCACCTAGCCGCTCGACCCGCCACCACCGCCCGAACCGCCGCCGAACCCGCCCAACTGGCCGAAGGTGTCGCGGAACCCGGCGCCGTTCGCGAGGCTGCCGCCGACCCGACCGCCCCGGTCGCTGTGGGCTTCCTTCGTCTCGCGGTGGCGGGCCGCTGCCCGATGACCGCGGCGGCCGTCGAGGGCGTTCGCGTCGATGAGAACTGCCGCGAGGAGGACCCCCAGCTCCATCAGCCGCCGCCGTCCTCGCCGCTGCCGGATTCGCGCGAGACCGGGCGCGCCGTCGGGATCGTCGGGGCCGCGCCAGGCAGGCCCCAACCCTCGGTGAACTTATCGCGCAGGTCGTCGGGCAGGCCCTGCCGGATGCGGTCGGGATCGTCGACGCTGCCCCCGCGCCGGACGCGCCAGACCCCGAACACGGCGAGCGCGAGCACCCCGAGGATGAAGACCACGTACTCCATCAGTCGAGCTCTTCGATGCGGATGGGCTGCGCGCCCTCCCAGAGCGCGCGCCGGCCGACCTCGCGGAGGCGGTCCTGCCAGCCCTCGTCGGGGACGATCGTCGCGAAGTGGTTCGCCGCCAGCTGCCCGACCTTCGACGACGTCGTGCAGGCGCCGTACGGGAAGAAGATCTCGCACTCGCTGATGCCGCCCGGGTACATCGCGAGCATCCCCGGCGCCGGATGCGAGGTGTGGTTCTCGTAATCGATGCCCGGGCGGAAGTCGCCGTACGGGATCCAGGTCGACTCGCCGGACCAGCGGCAGTGGATCAGGCGCGACTCGATCGGCAGCATCCGACGGATCGCCTCGATCGTCCGGGGCGCCTCGGGCTCCCAGTGCGCCGTGAAGCGCAGGTCGTCGCCGACGGTGATCCGGAGCTCTCCCATGCGGCGAGCATACGAGCCGGGCGAGCCGGGGCGCTAGAGTGGAACGATGACCGACGCCCGGCCGACGATCTCGACCCACGTCCTCGACGTCGAGGCGGGCCGGCCC
>DATLYV010000186.1:0-17722 GCA_035574535.1 Binatia bacterium | reverse complement strand
CGCGGTCGACGGCCTCGACGAGCAGCGTCGCCACGTCCTTCACGACGAGCCCACCGCCCGTCGCCTGCATGCCGTCATCGAGCATCACCGTGCAGAACGGGCAGGCGACCGCGAGGGTGCTCGCGCCCGTGGCGGCGGCCTCGCGGGCCCGCTCCTCGTTGATCTGGCTGCCGCGCTCCTCGAGCCACATGTGGGCCCCACCCGCGCCACAGCAGAACGTTCGCTCCTCGCGCCGGGCCATCTCCAGCGGCGTCCCAACCGCCGCGACCAGCTCGCGCGGCTGGGCCCGGACGTCGTTGTGCCGGGCCAGGTAGCACGAGTCGTGGTAGGTGATCGCCTCGGTTCCGGCCTCCGGCCGGAGCCGGCCGTCTCGCACCAGCTCCGCGAGCAGCTCGGTGTGGTGCACGACCTCGTACCGCCCGCCGAAGTCCGCGTACTCCTTCCCCAGCGAGTTGAAGCAGTGCGGACAGGTCGTGACGATCCGGGTGACCTTGGCGTCGTCCAGCGTCTCGATGTTCTGCTTCGCGAGCGCCTGGAACGTGTACTCGTCGCCCATGCGCCGCGCCGGGTCGCCGGTGCAGCCCTCGCGGGCACCGAGGATCGCGAAGTCGACCCCCGCTTCCTTCAGCAGCCGCGCCGTGGAGCGCGCCCCGATCCGCGCCCGCTCGTCGAACGCCGGCGCGCAGCCGACCCAGAACAGGACGTCGGGCGGCGGGTCGCCGGGCTGGAGGACGCGCACGTCGAGGCCCTCGGCCCAGTCGGTCCGCTCGGTCGGCGACTTGCCCCACGGGTTCGAGGTCCGCTCGAGGTCGCGGAGCATCGTCGCGCCCTCCGCCGGGAACCGCGACTCGACCATCACGAGGTTCCGGCGCAGGTCGACGATGTGGTCGATGTGCTCGATCCCGACCGGGCACTCCCGGACGCAGGCGCCGCACGTGACGCAATCCCAGACCGTCTCGTCGAGGACCGCACCCGGGACCAGCGGCTGCCCGACCCAGTCCTGGCCGGCCTCGGCCGCGGCGAGCATCTCGTGGCCCTCGCGGTAGAGCTGGTCGCGGAGGTTCTGGATCACCAGCTTCGGCGACAGGTTCTTGCCCGTCGCGAACGCGGGGCAGGCATCCTGGCAGCGGCCGCACTCCGTGCAGGTCATGGCGTCGACCATCTGCTTCCAGGTCATGTCCTTGATCGAGCCGATGCCGAAGCGGAGCTGGTCCTCGGGCACGGCCGGGTCGTCGAACTGCAGCGGCTCCAGGCGGCCGCGATCCCGCGTCCGGCCGAAGTAGACGTTGAACCAGACCACGAACGTGTGGAGGTGCTTCGTGTACGGGATGTAGACGAGGAAGGCCAGGATCAGGCAGGCGTGGACCCAGACGTCGATCCGCTCGAACGTCTCGAGGGCCGGTCCGGCGGTCACCAGGCCGGCCAGGGCGTTCGAGACCGGCGCCCACTCGGCCGGGTACTCGTTGATGCCGAGGCGGATCTGGGCGGCGTGCCAGAACAGCAGCGTGATCGTGATCGACGCCTCGAACAGCAGGATCGTGTAGGCGACGTTCAGGTAGCTGCCGACGAATCGGGTCGGGCGCTGGATCAGGCGGATCGCGAACGCGATCGCCACGCCGACCAGCACCCCGACCGCGAACAGGTCGACGAGGAGGGCGAACCAGCCCTGCTCGCCGAGCCACGGGATGGTCCAGTGCCGGTGCATCGCGCCGAGGAACGACATGAGGATCGTCGGCAGCAGGACGAGGAAGCCCCAGAAGATCAGCAGGTGCATGAAGCCCGGGATGGGCCGCAGGAACAGCTTCGACTGGAACAGGACCCCGACGATCTCCCGCTGGGTCCGCCGCGGGACGTCCGTCAGGACGCGGCCCTCCGACGCCCGGCCGTGGAGGACGAGCTCGACGAGGTAGACGGCCCGCCGCAGGAACAGCCCGACCGCGACGTAGAGGACGAGGGCGAACAGCGGGATGGTGATGATCGACCCGCCGTCCAGCTCGGTCACGTCAGCCGCTCTGCCTCCCCAGCAACCTCAACCGTAGCAGGCGCCTGCACGCATCCGGGGGTTCCAGCGCGTCAGCCGCCTCGGACCCGCCGGATCTCCGCGCTGATGGCCGGCACGATCTCGTGGAGGTCGCCGATCACCGCGTAGTCCGCGGCGGCCATGATCGGCGCCTCGGCGTCCTTGTTGATCGCGAGCAGCTTCTTGGCGCCCTTCGCGCCGGCCATGTGCTGCGTCGCGCCGCTGATGCCGCAGGCGATGTAGAGGTTCGGCGCGATCTTCGTCCCGGTCTGGCCGACCTGGTCGGTGTGCGAGCGCCAGCCGGCCATGGTGACGGCACGCGAGCAGCCGACCGCCGCGCCGAGCAACGCCGCGAGCTCCTCGATCGGGGCGAAGCCGTCCGCCGAGCCGACGCCCCGGCCGCCGCTGACAACGACCTTCGCGTCAGCCAGCGACACGCCGCCGGAGGCCGCGGGCACGCGATCGACGACCCGGACGACGAGGTCCGCGTCCGCGAGCGCCGGGGTGAACGGTGCCACCTCCGGGGCCGCGGCGTCCGCCGTCTCGGCGGCGACGACGTGCGGCGCCAGCGACGCGATCGCTGGGCGGCCGCGCAGGATCGCCTCCTCCTGGAGGCTGCCGCCCCAGCGCAGCCGGGTGAGGGTAGACGGCTCGCCGAGCGTCAGCGCGACGCAGTTCGCGGCGAAGGGCAGGCCCGCGCGCGCCGCGGTCCGGGCGAGGATCGTGTTCCCGGCCTCCGTGCCGGGCCCGACGATCGCCGCCGGGCGGATCTCCCCGGCGACCTGCCACAGGGCGGCCGCCACGGCGTCGGGGGCGAAGGTCGCGAAGGCGTCGTGCCGGGCGAGGTGGACGCGCGTCGCGCCGGACCCCGCGAGGGCGCCCGCTGCCGCTTCGTCGCCGGCGACGAAGACGTGGACCGCGCCGGCGGCGGCCATCCGCCGGCCGAAGGTGATCGCCTGGAGCGCGACCTCGTCGACCACGCCGGCCGTCGACGTCGCGAGGACGAGGATGTCCGCCATCGTCACACCAGCCCCAGGCCGCTCAGGACCTCGACCACCTTCGGCGCCGCCTCGGCCCCGTGGCCGAGGATCTCGGCCTGCTTCGTCGCGCCCTGCGGCACGACGAGCCGCTGCATCTCCAGCCGCTGCTCCGGCCGCGCCGGCCGCGACGTCGCGATCGGCTTGCTCTTGGCGCGGAGCCGCCCGGGCACCGACGGGAAGCGCGGCAGGTTGAGGCCCTCCAGGACCGCCACGACCGCGGGCAGCGGCAGCGAGAAGACGTCGCGGCCGCCGGACGCCTCCTGCTCGCAGCGCACCGTCCGGCCGTCCACCGCGAGGCCCTTGATCGTGGTGACCACCGGCCGCCCGAGCGCGGCGGCGACCCGGACGGCCACCTGGTAGCCGGCCGAGTCGGCCGACTCGTTGCCCATGAGGATCAGGTCGAAGGGGCCGGACTCTGCCTCGTCGGCGCGGATCGCCTCGACGATCGCGCCCGCCGTCGACTCCGGGTCCCACTCCTCGCCGTCGGTGACGAGGTGGATCCCGCGGGCGATCCCGAGCGCGAGCGCGTCGCGCAGCTGCTCGACGGCTGCCTCCGGCCCGAGCGTCACGACGACGCTGTCGCCGCCGCCCTTCTCGATGAGCCGGACCGCCTCCTCGACGGCGCACTCCTCGTGCGGGCTGATCGTGAAGCTCAGGTGCTTCGTGTCGATCGCGCGCTCGTCCGGCGTCAGCCCGATGCGGCCGGCGACGGCCGGGACGCTCTTGACCGCGACGAGGACCTTCATGCCGGCACCGCCTCGGCGCCATGGACACGGAAGTTCTCCGGGTCGAACAGCGGCCGCGACCCGACGACCGCCACGGTCGCGGGATAGCGCTCCATGAAGTACTGGACGAAGAGGCGGTTGCCCTCCACCGCGTGCTCGGGCGGGAGGTAGGCGAACAGCACGTACTTCCCGGTCGAGGGCGAGGCGCCCGCCGACGTCACGTACGACCGCCGGCCCTTGGCGTCCGTCAGCGGCGTGCCGTCCTCCAGCACGATCGGCTGGCGGCCGAGCGGGTAGCGCTTCTCGCCGGTGGACGAGGTGTGGTCGTCGACCGTCAGCGTGCAGAGGAGCGCCGCCGGCGGCGCCGCGGCCTGCCGCAGCACCGCGTCACGCCCGATGAAGTCCTGGTCCTTGATCCGCGGCGGCAGCATCCCGGCCTCGACGACGTTGTAGTCGCCGTCGAGCTCGTTGCCGTACGCCCGGTAACCCTTCTCGAGCCGGCCGGTCGTGCCGTAAACGCCGATGCCGCACGCTGTCAGCCCGTGCGGCTCGCCGGCCACCCAGAGCTCCTCCCAGAGCCGCCGGCCCTGCTCCATCGGCACGTACAGCTCCCAGCCGAGGTCGCCGACGTACGAAATCCGCGAGGCCAGGACGAGCTGCGACCCGATCTCGACCGTCCGGCAGGTGCCGAACGGGAAGCCGGCGTGGGACATGTCGGCCCGGGTGACGGACTGGACGATGTCGCGCGCCCGCGGCCCCCAGATGCCGATCGTCGTGTAGGCCGTGGTCAGGTCCACCAGGGATGCGTCGTCGCGCAGGTTGTCCTTGAACCACTTCAGGTCGGACATGCCGTGGGCGCCGCCGGTGACGACGCGGAAGTGTCTCCGGCCCAGCCGCATGATCGTCAGGTCGCTCTTGAACCCGCCGCTGGGCGACAGCACCGGTGTGTACACGACGCGCCCGACCGGGACGTCCATCTGGCGCATCGCGACCTGTTGGACGCTCTCGAGCGCGCCCGGGCCGAGGACGTCGAAGATCACGAACGCCGACAGGTCGAAGATCCCGGCGTGCTCGCGCATCGCGAGGTGCTCGGCGTTGATGATGGGCGACCACCACCGGGCGTCCCACTCGTTCGGGCGGGCCTCGACGCCGTACCGCTCGACAAGCGGCGCGTTCGAGTTGAACCATTGCGGCCGCTCCCAGCCCGCGACCTCGAAGAACTCGGCCTCGTGCTCGACGTGCCACTCGTGCATCGGCGAGCGCCGCAGCGGCCGGTCGGACAGGTACTGCTCCGCGGGATGAACGATGCCGTAGGTCTTCGGGAAGGCCTCGAAGGCACGGCGCTTGGTGTGCTGGCGCGTCTTCTGGTGGGCGTGGAACCGGCTGATGTCCGACTGGGCGATGTCGATCTCCGTCTCGCCGTGGACCATCCACTCGGCCACCGACTTGCCGGTCGCCGGCCCCTCCTTGACCCACACGGCCGCAGCCGACCAGAGGCCCTTGACCTCCGGGGTCTCGCCGAGCAGCGGCATGCCGTCCGGGGTCAGCGCGATGAGGCCGTTGATCGCGTACTTCACGCCGACCCGCTCGTCGCCGACGATCTCGGGCATCAGCTCGAGCGCGTCCTGCATCTGCGGGTCGAAGTCCTCCTGGGTGAACGGCAGCTCCGTCGGGGAGAGGCGGGCCGCCTCGATCGAGGGGATGTCCTCGGGGTCATGGAGGATCGAGCGGTGCGCGTACGACCCGATCTCCATGCTCGTGCCGTCCTGGCGCTCGTACATCAGGACGTCCATGTCGCGGACGATGGGGTACTCGATTGCCCGCGACGACTTCTCGAACAGCGGCACCGGCCCGACGTCGATCATCTGGTGGACCGTCGGTGTCAGCGGGATGTGCGAGCCCGCCAGCTCGGCAACACGCGGCGACCAGACGCCGCAGGCGATGACCACGTACTCGGCCTCGACCGTCCCGCGCGTCGTCTCGACGCTCCGGACGCGCTCGTCCTCGACGCCGAGCCCGAGGACCTCGGTGTTGCCGAAGACGGTGAGGGCGCCCATCTCCTGGGCCTTCTCGCGGCAGAGCGTGCCGAAGCGGAGCGAGTCCACCACGCCGACGCCTGGCGTGTAGAAGCCGCCGACGAGGATCTTCTCATTGATGAACGGCACGAGCTCCTTGATCTCGGCCGGGGTCACGAGCCGGGCGTCGTCGACGCCCCAGTTCTTGGCCGAGTCCATGCGCCGCCGCAGCTCCGCCATCCGGGTCTCGGTGCGCGCGACCTCGATGCCGCCGCATTCGGTGTAGACACCCCACTCGCGGTACTGCCGCGCGCTCTCGAGCGTGAGCTCGGTCATCTCCTTGTTGTGGTCGACGAGGAAGATGAAGTTCGAGGCGTGGCCGGTCGAGCCGCCGGGGTTCGGCAGCGGCCCCTTGTCGATCTGGAGGATGTCGCGCCAGCCCAGGCGCGCGAGGTGGTAGGCGACGCTGTTGCCGACGATCCCGGCGCCGATGACGACGACCTTGGCGCGGGTCGGGAAGGTGGCCATCGAGCTGCTCCTGTCCTGTGCCCGGGTGGTGGTACCTCGCAGGTTCCGGGCGGGGTCGAGTGTGGACGCCGGACGCTGGTCCCGGGGACGGGCCGACCGGCACGTTAACTGTTGACAATCTACCTGTCAACGATATTCTCGACCCAATCGAGCGTCCCGGATGACCCGCCTCGACAGGGAGTCCGCATGACCACGCTGGCCCACAAGCAGCTCTGGGAAGCGGTGTCCGACCGGCTGCGTGACGACATCCTCGACGGTCGCCTCGCGGCCGGGACGAGGCTCGTCGAGACGGAGCTGGCGGACCGCTTCGGCGTCTCGAGGGGGCCGATCCGCGACGCGCTCCGCGAGCTCTCTCGCACCGGCCTCGCGGTCGACGTGCCCCGGCGCGGGACCTTCGTGAGCAGCCTGACCGAGCGCGACCTCGACGAGGTCTACGTCATCCGACGGGCCATCGAGGAGTCGGCCGTCCGGCTCACGATCGAGCGCGCCGACGACGCCGGGATCACCGAGATGTTCCGCGCGCTCGACGCCGCGGAGGCGGCCTACGCGGGCGACGACCTCGCCGCGGCATGGGACGCGGACATGGCCTTCCACCGCTCCTACTGCCGCCTGTCCGGCAACGGCCGGCTGCTCGCGCTGTTCGAGAACCTCGCGTCGCAGACCGTGCTGCTCATGCGGACGACCCTCGACTCGCACGCGTCGCTCGCGTGGACGCCGCCGGTCGAGGTCCACCGGCGCATCGCCAACGCGATCGCCGCCCGTGACCCCGACGCCGCGACGTTGGCGGTCGGCGCGCACTACCAGTACACGCAGGACCGTCTGCACGCATCCGACACTCCCGACGGCCGCGCTACGTCCGGCGCGCCCGCCGCATCCGACGCATCCGACGCACCGCCGGCGTCCAGCGGCGAGGGGATCTCGGCGGGCTAGGCGTGGATCCGCTCGTTGGCCGGGTCGTAGGGCGCCCGGAGCGAGGCCGCCGCGGGGTAGCGCTCGAGCGCGACCTCGATCTCGTAGGTACCGGCCGCCAGCCACTCGGCGGTGACGGGCCCGTCGTCGCGCGTGACGTACCCGAGCCCGATCGGCCGGACGATCGTGTGGCCGAAGGCCGCCGACGTGAGGCGGCCGACGATCCTCCCGTTTCGCAGGATCGGCTCGTTGTGGTAGAGCAGCGGCTCCTCCTGCCCGAGGACGACCACCACGAGCCGCCGCCGGACGCCCGCATCGCGCTGGCGCAGCAGCGCCTCGCGGCCGATGAAGCCGCCGGGCTTGTCCCACGCCACGGTGAACCCGAGGCCGGCCTGGAGCGGCGAGTCCTCGTCCGTGATGTCGTGGCCCCAATGCCGGTAGGCCTTCTCGATCCGCAGCGAGTCGAGGGCGTGGTAGCCGGCGTGCCGCAGGCCGAGCGCCTCGCCCGCGCGCACGAGCGTCTCGTGGACGTGGACGGCGAACTCGGTCGGGACGTACAGCTCCCAGCCCAGCTCGCCGACGTACGTGACGCGCGCCGCGCGGACGAAGGCCATGCCGAGGTCGATCTCGCGGACCGTCCCGAACGGGAACGCCGCGTTCGAGAGGTCGCTGTCGCTGACGCTCGACAGGAGCTCGCGCGAGCGCGGGCCCATGACGCTGATGACCGCCTCGGCCGAGGTCACGTCCGTGACGGTCACGTGGGCGTCCGGGTCGATCGTTCGCGCGAGGTGGTCGAGGTCGCGAATCGCAGAGGCCCCGGTCGTGATGACCATGAAGCGCGTCTCGTCGAGGCGGGAGACGGTCACGTCCGACTCGATGCCGCCGCGCTCGTTGAGCCATTGCGTGTAGACGAGCCGCCCCGGCTCCACGGCGATGTCCGCGGCGCAGACCCGGTTCAGCTCCCGCGCTGCGTCCCGGCCCTGGACGAGAATCTTTCCGAAGGACGTCAGGTCGAACAGGCCGACGTTCTCGCGGACCGCCCGGTGCTCCTCCGCCGCGTACGGGAACCAGTTCTGCCGCCCGTAGGAGTACTCGTACCGCGGCTCGACGCCGGGCGGCGCGTACCAGTTCGCCCGTTCCCAGCCGGCGACCTCGCCGAAGCACGCGCCGAGCGCGGCGAGCCGGTCGTGGAGGGGCGAGCGCCGGATTCCGCGAGACGTGGTCATCTGGCGGAACGGCCAGTGCATCTCGTACAGCAGGCCGAGCGTCTCGGTCGTCCGCTCGTAGAGGTAGCGGCGGTTGCGCTGGAACGGCATGAACCGGCGGATGTCGACCTCCCAGAGATCCATGGGCGCGTGCCCGTCGACGATCCAGTCCGCGACGGCCCGGCCCGCACCGCCGCCCGAGGCGAAGCCCACGGAGTTGAAGCCGGCCGCGACGAAGTAGCCGCGGACGCCCGGCGCCTCGCCGAGCACGTAGCGGTCGTCGGGGGTGAACGACTCGGGCCCGTTGAAGAACAGCTGGATGCCGACCTGGCCGAAGACCGGGATGCGCTTCGCGGCTCGTTCGATCCACGGCTCGAGGTGGTCCCAGTCGGCGGGCAGCGAGAGGAACTCCGAATCGACGGGAACGCCCTCCGTGGCCCAGGGCTTGGCGTTCGGCTCGAAGAACCCGACCATCAGCTTGCCGAGCTCGTTGCGGGCGTAGAGCGCGTCGTCCGGCATGCGCAGGACGGGCAGCTCCGGCCCCAGCCCCTCGATCGGCTCGGTCACGAGGTAGAAGTGCTCGGCGGCGTGGAGCGGGATCCCGACGCCGGCCGTCGCGCCGAACTCGCGGGCCCACATGCCGGTGCAGTTGACGACGTACTCGCAGGCGATCGTGCCCCGCTCGGTGCGGACACCGGTGACACGGCCGCCCTCGCGCAGGACCTCGAGGACCGGCGTCTGCTCGTGGACCGCGGCGCCGGCCATCCGGGCCGCCTGGGCCAGGGCGTGGGTGACCTCGGTCGGGCTGGCGACGCCGTCACCGGGCAGGTAGGCCGCGCCGATGACCTCGCTCGCGTCGAGCAGCGGCCAGCGCGCGGCGACCTGGTCGCGGTCGAGGAGCTCGAGGTCGACGCCGATGAGGTGGGCCATGGACGCGCCGCGCCGAATCTCCTCCCAGCGGCCGGGCGTCGTCGCGACGAGCAGCGACCCGGGCTGGATGAACCCGGTGCCGGAGCCGGTCCGTCGCTCCAGCTCGGCGAACAGCTCCTTGGCGTAGCTCGCGAGCAGGCTCATGTTGTAGGTCGCCCGCAACTGCCCGACGAGGCCCGCGGCGTGCCACGTGGTCCCGGAGGTCAGCCGGCGGCGCTCGAGCAGCACGACGTCCTTCCAGCCGCGCTCGGTCAGGTGGAAGAGGACGCTCGTGCCGACGATGCCGCCGCCGATGACGACGACGCGCGCCTGCGCCGGGAGGTCGTTCCCGGCCGCATTCGGGGCTTCCGGCTGGCTCGTCGATGTGGGCATCGGGTCCTCCCAGGTCGTCCTCGTAACATGCTCCTTCGTCGCCATCTGTGCCCGCGGCCGGATGGTGCCAAGCAGCCCGGCTCCCCGGGACCTGTGGCCCGTGACCCCGGCGACATGACGCCCAAACGATGCCGCATCACCAGCGCCGCGGGTAGGCAACGCACGCGACGCCTGGATCCGCCACGGGGCGGAAGCGTTCCCTCCGAGCGTCGTCCCCGGCCTCGGACCCGGAGGGTCGCGTGAGGACCCAGGCACGAGTCGCGGTCATCGGTGGTGGGGCCGTCGGGGCCAGCCTCCTGTACCACCTCGCGCTGCGCGGCTGGACAGACACGGTGCTGCTCGAGAAGGACGAGCTCACCAACGGCTCGACTTGGCACGCCGCGGGGCTGTGCACGCAGTTCAACGCCAGCCTCAACGTCACGTCCCTGCTCATGCGCAGCGTGGCGCTGTTCAAGCGGCTCGAAACCGAGACCGGCATGGCGGTCGATTTCCGGGAGGTCGGCAGTCTCCGGCTCGCGACCACGAAGGACCGACTCGACCAGTACCTCGACGCCCAGGGCCTCGCGCGGGTCGCCGGCCTGCCGTTCGAGATCGTCGGGGCTGACGAGGTCAAGCGCCGCGCCCCGCTCGTGGACACCGACGGGATCCTCGCCGCGGCCTGGACGCCGACCGACGGGTACGTCGACCCGACCGCCGTGACCCTCGCGATGGCCGAGGGCGCGCGCCGCCTCGGCGGCGAGATCGCGAGGCAGACCCCGGTGCTGGAGCTGCGCCAGGTGCCGGGCGGCGAGTGGGACGTGGTGACGCCCGCCGGCACGATCCGCGCCGAGATCGTCGTCAACGCCGCCGGCATCTGGGGCCGGGACGTCGGGCGGCTCGCCGGCGTCGACCTGCCGATCGTGCCGATCGAGCACCAGTACCTCGTCACCGACGCCATCCCGGAACTCGGGCAGGAGCACGCCGAGATGCCCGTCGTCCGGGACGTCGAGGCGTCGTTCTACGTCCGCGAGGAGGGTGGCGGCCTTCTGGTCGGGCCGTACGAGCGCGAGCCCAAGCCGTGGTCGGAGCGGGGCATCCCCGGGACGTGGGGGCGGCAGCTGCTGCCGTCCGACTTCGACCAGGTCTCCGAGATCCTCGACCTCGCGCGGCGGCGCATCCCGGCGCTCGAGACGGCGGGCATGAAGCAACTCCTCAACGGCCCCACGAGCTACACGCCGGACGGCAACGCCCTGATGGGCTGGGTCCCCGGCCGCCGGAACCTGTTCGTCCTCAGCGGCTTCAGCTACGGGATCGTCCAGAGCGGCGGCGCCGGCTACAACGCCGCGGCCTGGATCGTCGAGGGTGGACCCGACGACAACCTCTGGGAGCTGGACGTCCAGCGCTTCGGCCCGCACGCGGCCGCGCTGGAGCACCTCGTCCCGCGGGCCCGCGAGACGTACGAGCGCGAGTACGCGATCCCGTTCCCGTTCCTGGAGCTCCCGGCCGGCCGGCCGCTCAAGACGGACCCGCTGTACGACCGCCTCGCCGCTCGCGGCGCGGTCTTCGGGGCCCGGAACGGCTGGGAGCGGCCGCTGTACTTCGCGCCGGGCGCGCCGGGTGCGCCGAGCCGCGACAGGGCCGACGACGCCGCGACCGCCGCCGATGCCCCCTCCTACCGGACGCCGGGCTGGCTGCCCTACCAGCGCGAGGAGTCCCTCGCTGTCCGCGAGCGCGCCGGCCTGCTCGACATGACGAGCTTCGCCAAGTTCGAGGTCTCCGGCCCCGGCGCGGCCGCTTTCCTCGACCGACTGTGCGCCAACCGTCTGCCCGCCGTCGGGCGGATCGCCCTGACGCAGGTGCTGAACCGGGCGGGCGGCATCGACTGCGACCTGACGCTCACGCGCCTCGCCGAGGACCGGTTCTACGTCGTGACTGCCGCGGCGACGGAGACCCACGACCTCGACCGCTTCGTCCGCAACGCGCCCGAGGACGGCAGCGTGCGGATCGACAACGTCACCTGCGCCTGGGGCGTGCTCATGCTCGCCGGGCCGCGGGCCCGCGACATCCTCGCGCCGCTGACGGACGCGGACCTCTCGAGCGCCGCGTTCCCGTTCATGGCCGCGCGGGAGATCCTCGTCGGGCCGGTGCCGGTTCGAGCGCTGCGCGCGACGTACACGGGCGAGCTCGGCTGGGAGCTCCACCACCCGATGGAGTACTCGCGAACGCTGTACGACCTGCTGACCGCCGCCGGCGAGGAGGCCGGCCTCGCGGACATCGGCTATCGCGCCCTCGAGTCGCTGCGGCTCGAGAAGGGCTACCGGCTGTGGGGCGCGGACATCGGGCCGCTCGACACCCCGCTCGAGGCGGGCCTGGAGCGCTTCGTGGTCTTCGACAAGGGCGACTTCCTGGGCCGGGACGCGCTGCTCCGGCAGCAGGGGGCCGGCGTCCGGCGCCGCCTCGCGTGCCTGACGATCGACCTGCGGCCGGACGACGACCTGTTCCCGCGCGGCGGCGAGCCCGTCTTCGACGGCGCCGACCTCGTGGGGTACCTCCGCGCGGCCCACCCCGGCCACACCGTGGGCCGAACGATCGGCCTCGCCTATCTGCCCCCTGATCGCGCCGTCGCGAGCGCTGCGCTCGAGGTGGAGGTCCTCGGCCAGCGCCGCCCCGCGACGGTCGCCGAAGCCCCGCTGTACGACCCGGAGGGTGCGCGTATGCGGAGCTGATGGGGTCGTTGTCGGTTCACCATGCAAGGAGGAGTGAAGACGTGCAGAGAGAACGGATGAAGCTGGCAGCGCTGGCGACCGCTGGCGCCCTGCTCGTCGCGGCGTGCGGCGGGACGGGCCCCGGCGGCTCGGCCGCGCCGACCTCGCCGGGCGGCACCGGCGGCACGGCCACGGAGACCATCAACATCGGCATCGGCGGGCCGTTCACCGGCACCTCGGCGCTCACCGGCACCGAGATGAAGAACGCCGCGCAGATGGCCTTCGACGCCGTCAACTGGCAGGTCGGGACCTACAAGATCAACCCGGTCTACATCGACGACCAGGCCGATCCGGCCAAGGGCACCGCGGCGCTCGAGCAGGCCCTCGTGAGCCAGAACCTCGTCGCCGGCCTCCTGAACTGGAACAGCTCGGTCGCGGCGGCGGAGATGGAGCTCACCGCCAAATACAAGGTCCCGTGGTTCTTCGGCATGGGCGCGGCCGGCGTCGTCAACGAGAAGTTCAACGGCGACCGCGAGAAGTACGGCTACTACACGACGAAGGGCTGGCCGGACCCGGTCAAGCTCACGACCGCCTACGTTGGCGCGATCAACGACGCGATCGCCGCGGGCACCTACACGCCGTCCGAGAAGGTCGTCGCGATCTACGGCGAGGACACCGACTGGGGCCGCTCCTTCGGCGCCGGCCTCAAGAACGACTTCACGGCCAGCGGCTGGACGATCAAGAGCGAGGACTACTTCCCGCTCACCCAGACCGACTTCTCGGCCCTCATGTCGCGCTACAAGAGCGAGAACGTGCCGGTCATCGCGGGCACGAGCACCGCGGCGGCCTCGATCTCGGCCTTCATCAAGGCGTCGCAGGACGCCGGGATCAAGGCGCTGATCATCGCCGACGGCCTCGGCTGGTTCGGTGACTGGTACGACATGACCGGGACCGCGTCGGACTATGTCCTCGACTCCGTCCCCGGCTTCGCGACCGACAAGGCCAAGCAGTTCGCGGCCGACTACAAGGCCAAGTTCGGCAACGACCCGAGCGCGGCCGCGGCCGGCCTGACCTACGACTGGACCAACTTCTTCATCAAGTTCCTGCAGCAGACGCTCGCGGACAAGGGCTCACTGACCAGCGAGACGATCTACCAGGAGGCCCAGGAGAAGCTCTGGACGGGCCAGCTGACGTACACGGACGGGATCATCATGTCGAGCTACGACTTCAGCATGGAGTCGATCCCGGATCCGGTCGTCGGCAAGGGCCACTACATCTTCCCCGTCACCCAGTACATGGGCGGCCAGCAGACGGTGATCTGGCCGGCCGACCAGGCGTCCGGGCAGCTCATGACGAAGCCCTGACGTCAGCGGACAACAACCCGGACACCCATCCGACTTCGAAGTGGGAGGCCGGCACCGCCGGCCTCCCACCACCCGGATCCAGCCGGATCCACCCAGCCACCCCGAGCCACCCCGACCATCCGAATCGAGGTCCCATGCCACTCCTCGAGCTGCACGGCGTCACGAAGCGGTTCGGCGGCCTGACCGCGGTCAGGAACGTCAGCTTCAACGTCGAGGCCGGTGAGATCTTCGGGCTCATCGGGCCGAACGGCGCCGGCAAGACGACGCTCCTGAGCTGCCTCGCGGGCGACCTCCGGCCGAACGCCGGGAACGTGCGCTTCGACGGCCGCGACACGACCGGCCTGCCGGCGGACCAGATGTGCCGCCTGGGGCTGGGCCGGACGTTCCAGATCCCGCGGCCGTTCCCGCACCTGACCGTCTTTGAGAACGTGCTCGTCGCGGCGACCTTCGGCGACCCGAACCTCCACGGGGCGGCGGTGGCGCAGCGCGCGACCGAGATGCTCGAGTACGTCGGCTTCCCGCGGTCCCCGTCGACCGTCGCCTCGCACCTCAACGCCGCGCAGCTGAAGCGGCTCGACCTGGCCCGCGCGCTGGCGAGCCACCCGAAGCTCCTGCTCCTCGACGAGCTGGCCGCGGGCCTCACGCCCGGCGAGCTCGGGAGCATGGCGGACCTGCTCCGCCGGATCCGCGCGGACGGCGTGACGATCGTGATGGTCGAACACGTGATGCGGCTGATCCTCGAGCTGTGCGACCGGCTCTCGGTCCTGCAGTACGGGGAGCTGATCGCCCACGGCGACGCCGCGACGGTCGCGGCGGACGAGCGGG
Organism: Binatia bacterium; assembly: GCA_035574535.1. Lineage (GTDB taxonomy): Bacteria > Chloroflexota > Limnocylindria > Limnocylindrales > CSP1-4 > UBA5189. Next base: position 3,105 of record DATLYV010000186.1, on the reverse strand, counting down.
TCCGCGAGGCCTACCTCGGCCACAACTACATGCTGTGAGGACACGAACGTGACTGCGAGCGGGCGAACGTGAACAACGGCCGGGTCCTCGACGTCGACGGCATCCAGGCGGGCTACGACCTGCTGCAGGTGCTGTGGGACGTCTCGCTCCACGTCGACGAGGGCGAGTTCGTGGCGCTTCTCGGCCCCAACGGCGCCGGGAAGACGACGACCCTGCGGACGATCGCCGGGTACCTGACGCCGGCCGAGGGCCAGGTCTCGTTCCGGGGCAGGGTCATCACCGGCGCGCCTGCCCACCTGGTTAGCCGGCTCGGCCTCGGCTACGTCTCGGAGTCGCTGAACCTGTTCCCGGCGATGACCGTCCAGGAGAACCTGCTCGTCGGCGCGACGACCGTCCGCGACAAGGCCAGGGTCGCCGAGACGTTCGACCTCGTCTTCGAACTGTTCCCGCGGCTCCGGGAGCGCCGCGACCAGCTGGCGGGCACGCTGAGCGGCGGCGAGCGGAAGATGCTCGCGATCGGTCGCGGGCTGATGGGCTCGCCGTCGATGCTGCTGGTCGACGAGCCCTCGCTGGGGCTCGCGCCGATGGCCACCCTTGCGACGTTCGAGGCGCTCAAGTCCCTGCGCGAACGGGGCGTGACGATCCTCCTCGTCGAGCAGAACGTCAACACGACGCTCCGCATCGTCGACCGGGCGTACGTCCTCGAGCAGGGCCGGATCGTCCTCCAGGGCACCGGCGAGGAGCTCCTGCACAACCCCCACGTCCAGGCCGCGTACCTGGGAATCTGAGGGCCGAGATGACCGCAGCCGCGACTAACCTGAGCCGGACGCCGTTCCTCCGGCGCTACATGACCTTCACCGGGCTGACGCTGGCCATCTCCGCCGCGATCATGGTCTTCGAGGCGTTCGCCCAGCCGTCGATCGTCGTCAACACCCTCGTCACCGGCGGGATGTGGGCGCTCATGGCAGCGGGCCTGGCGATGGTCTTCGGTGTCATGAACATCCCGAACTTCGCCCACGGCGAGCTGTTCCTGCTGGGCTCGTTCACGGCCTTCACGGTCTTCTCGCCGATCCGGTCCGCGCTCAACGACGATCCGTCGCTGGCGTGGCTGAAGGCCTTCGGGCCGGTCCCCGGGATGGTCATCGCGGTGTTCGTGGGGGCCGCCGCGGGCCTGCTCCTCGAGGCACTACTGTTCCGGCCGCTGCGCCGGCGGAGCCGCGAGCAGTGGGTCATGAACACCTTCCTGCTCACGGCGGGCGTGTCGGTCGCCGCCGTGAATGGCTACCGCCTGACGGTCGGCAACGACTTCCACGGCATCCCCGCGTATTGGGACGTGCCGCCGATCGACCTGTTCGGCGTTCCCGTCTCCGTCGACCGGGCGGTCGTCCTGGGCATCGCGATCGTGACCATCGGCCTATTCGCGCTGTTCCTGCAGCGGACGACCCTCGGGCGGGCGATCCGGGCGGTCGCGCAGGACGAGACGGGCGCGCAGATGGCCGGCATCGACCTGAACCGGATCTTCCTGCTGACGATGGCGCTCAGCTGCGCGATGGCCGCGCTGGCGGGCGCCTCGCTGCTGTCGCTGTTCCCGGCCCACCCCGACGTCGGGCTGCAGCCGCTCTACACCGCCTGGTTCGTGGTGATCCTGGCGGGCCTCGGCAACGTCGCCGGGGCGGTCGTCGGCGCATTCATCGTCGCGCTCCTGCAGAACTTGACGATCTTCTACGTCGGGGTCGGCTGGGTCGACGTGCTGCCGACGGCGCTGATCATCCTGATCCTGCTGTTCAAGCCGTCGGGCCTGTTCGGCAGCGCGGTGAAAGGCGTGTGGGAACAGTGAACGGAGCGACCTCGATCGTCACGACCCGCGCCGCGATGCTCGGCCTGAACCGCCGCCGGATCGGGCTTCTGGCCGTCCTCGCCATCGCGCTGGTGCTGCCGTACATCCCGCCGTTCACCGGCGAGGATTACCGGCGCTGGCTCGTCGGCGCGGCGTTCATGGCCGCCCAGGCCGTCGCCTTCGACTTCACGGCCGGCTACATCAACGTCGTCAACTTCGGGTTCGCCGCGTTCGTGGGGCTCGGGGGCTACACCTCCGGGCTCCTCGCGGTGCAGCTTGGCGTCCCGCCGGTGATCGGGATGGTCGTCGGCGCCTTCGCGGCCGGCCTCGTCGGACTCCTCACCGGCGCGCTGACGCTTCGCCTGCGCGGGATCTACGCCGCGGTCATGGCCTGGTTCGTCGGCCTCGCGCTCATGGGCATCGTCCGGAACGTGCCGGAGGTGACGCGGGGCTCGCTCGGGCTCAACGTGCCGTCGCTGCTCGAGAGCGCGGGCAACCTGCCCTACTACTACGTGATCCTGGGGATGCTCGTGGTCACGTTCGTGGTCCTCGCCCTGGTGATCCGGTCGAGGTTTGGCCTGGCGTTCCGGGCGATCGGGCAGAACCTGGCGGCCGCACGCGCCTCCGGCATCAACCCGACGCGCTACCTGGTCGTCAACTTCGTGCTGTCCTGCGCGTTCGCGGGCTGGCTCGGCGGCTTCTACGCTCACTACTACGGGATCTTGAGCCCTGACGTGATGCTGACCTCGCACACGGTCGAGGTCCTCGCGGTCGCGTACATCGGCGGGCGCGGCAGCCTGTGGGGGGCGGCGGTCGTCGCCTTCCCGCTGACGATCGCCGTCGAGCTCGTGAAGGTCCAGTTCTCGACCCTGCCGGGCGTGCACCTCGTGCTCTACGGCATCCTGCTGATCCTCGTGATGATCTTCCGGCCGGGCGGGGTCGCCGGGCTGGTGCAGAGCGCGGTGCGCTGGTGGGACGGGCGGCGACGGCCGGAGGTGGAGGCCTCGACGGCGATGTGACCGGGCGGTCCGCCCGGCTCGAATCCCTGCCGCCGGTCTGGCCTGCCCGCTCGCCTGTCAGGCGCCGAAGCGGCGCGGGCTGAACGGCTCGAACTCGGCGGGCTCCTCGCCGTCGACGAGCATCCGCGCGACCAGGGCGCTCGTCCGCGCCGCGAGGGTGAGCCCAAGCATCGCGTGGCCGCTCGCCACGACGACGTTCGGGGCGCGCCGGTGCCGACCGATCACCGGCAGGCCGTCCGGCGTCAGCGG
>DATLYV010000185.1:0-6713 GCA_035574535.1 Binatia bacterium | reverse complement strand
GGCTGGCGGCCGCGACCCGAGCCTGCGGCCGACACCGAGCCGGCGCTGCCGGCGGCTGCCCTATTGCACGCGCAGGATCGTCCTCGCCTGGTGCCAGTGCTTCTCGAGGCCGTAGTAGTCCCGCTCCGGCGGGGTGAAGACGTGCACGATCACCGACCCGAAGTCGATCAGGATCCAGTGCGACGCGGCCGTCCCCTCGCGCCCGAACGCGTGGACCTTCCCGTCGCGCATCCCGGAGATGATCCCGTCGGCGATGGCGTCGATCTGCCGCTCCGAGCCGCCCGAGGCGATCACGAAGTAGTCCGCGACCGTCGTGAGGCCCGTCAGGTCGAGCAGCACGATGTCGGCGGCCTTCTTGTCCTCGGCGAGCTCAACGATGCGCCGCGCGAGATCGAGCGGCGGCATCTCGGGCGCGGCGGCCGCCGGCTCGGCGGCGCCGCGGGTCACCCTGGCACGGTTCGGCAGGCCTGACGGGTTGCGGGCGAGATCGGTCACGTGGCGGGAAGCCTCCTGCGATACAGCTCGTGCTCCTGGATGTACGCCTCGACCGGCGGCGGGACGAGGTAGCGGATGGATCGGCCGGCCGCGACCCGTGTGCGGAGCGCCGTGGACGAGAGCTCGAGTCGCGGCCCCTCGAGGTAGTCGACGCGGAGCTCGCGGCCCGGGATTGCCCCGGCCAGCCATGCGGGGTCGGGCGCAGCGTAGCCCTCGCGGGGAGCGACCGCCACGCGCGCCGCTGCGACGAGCCGCTCGGGCTCGTGCCAGGACGGCAGCTCGGCGAGGGTCTCGACGGACACGATCAGAAAGAGGACGGCGCCCGGGAACGCCCGGGCGAGCGCCTCGAGCGTATCGGACGTGTAGGACGGGCCCGCCCGGTCGACCTCGATCGTCGACAGCTCGAACGCCGGGTTGTCGGCGATGGCGGCGGCGACCATCGCGACCCGGTGCTCGACCGCGGTGACGGGATCGTCGAGCTTGAAGGGCGGCCGGCCCGCCGGGACGAACAGCACGCGCTCGAGGCCGAGCGCGTCGCGCGCCTCCTCGGCGACGGCGAGGTGGGCGATGTGGATCGGGTCGAAGGTGCCGCCCAGGACACCGATGCGCGGAGGGGACGTCGAACGGTCGGGCGCCGGTCGATCGGTCACGGTGGATCGGGTCACCGGGGCGCCGCCCAGGGCTCCGCCTCCCACTCCAGCTCGACCTTGCCGACCCGCACGGTGTCGCCGGGCCGGATGCCGGCCTTGCGGAGCTCCGCGTCGGCGCCGAGGCGCTCGAGGTCGCGCTGGAAGCGCTCCACCGATTCCTCGATGCCGAAGTCCGTCTGCGCCGCGAGCCGCTCGATGCGCCTGCCGGCGACGCGGAAGGCCCCGTCGGGGTCGCGGCGCACGACCACGCGGTCCGGCGCGGCGTCGAGCCGGTGCACCACGACCCCGGCGGGCGCCGGCGCCGCCTCCAGCTCGTCCGCGGGCGGGAGCAGCCGCGCGAGCGCGGCCCGCAGCTCGTCGATCCCCTGCCCCGTCGCCGCTGCGATCCCGACCACCTCGAGGCCCTCGCGGGCCCGGGCGACCCGGAAGGGCGGCCAGGCATCGGCCGCGGACGGCAGGTCGAGCTTGTTGAAGGCGACGAGCATCGGCTTCTCGAGCAGGGCCGGGTCGTGGGCCCGGAGCTCGTCGCGGATGACCTCGAAGTCCCACTCGGGGTCCCGCGACGACCCGTCGACGACCTGGACCAGCACGCGGGTCCGCTCGACGTGGCGCAGGAAGGCGTGCCCGAGCCCCGCGCCCGTGCTCGCCCCCTCGATGAGGCCGGGGACGTCGGCGATCGTCGGGCGGCGGTCGTCGGCGCCCGTGCCGTCTGGGTCGAGGTCCATGACGCCGAGATTCGGCTCGAGGGTGGTGAACGGGTAGTCGGCGATCTTGGGTCGCGCGGCGGTGAGCGCGGCGAGCAGCGTCGACTTGCCGGCGTTCGGCAGCCCCACGAGGCCGATGTCCGCGATCAGCCGCAGCTCGAGGCGGATCCAGCGCTCCTCGCCGGGCACGCCTTTCTGGGCGTGCTTCGGGGCCTGGTGCGTCGCCGTGGCGAAGTGCGTGTTCCCCAGGCCGCCCCGGCCGCCGCGCGCGACCATCGCCTCCTGGCCCGACGCGACGAGGTCCGCGAGCAGCTCGCCGGTCGCATCGTCGAGGACGGCGGTCCCGGGCGGGACGTCCAGGTACAGGTCCGCGCCCGCCTTGCCGTGGCGGCGCGCGCGCTCGCCTCGGCCGCCCGCCTCGGCGCGGAAGTGGTGCCGGTACTGGAAGTCGCGGAGGGTCGTCTGGCCCGGGTCGACGCGGAGGTATACGGAGCCGCCGCGCCCGCCGTCGCCGCCATCCGGGCCGCCGCGGGGCACGTGGGCCTCGCGCCGGAAGGTCGAGGCCCCGGCGCCGCCATCGCCGGCCCGGACCCAGATCTTCACCCGGTCGAGGAACATGCGGGCCTATCTTCGCACGGCGTCGGGAACGGGCCGCCACGGCGCGGCGGGCCGCGCGGGCGTCACGGGCCACCACGGCGCGGCGGGCCGCGCGAGCGTCACTCGGGCTCGAGCAGGTGCCAGAGCCGTGCCTCCAGCACCGGCGCGAGCGCCTCGGCGTACGTCGCGGTCAGGTGCTGGTTGTCCCGGTACACGATCATCCGGTCGATGACCGCAGGGCAGACCTCCGGCGTGCAGAGCCGGTCCGTCATGTCGACCAAGAGCGCGCCCGAGGCCTCCGTCGCGGTCTGCTCGAGGAGCGCGTGGTCGGCGTCCGCCGCGTCGCGCCGCGGCGTCTGGCACGCCTCGACCCGGTCGCGATGGCTGGCGAGGCACGCCGGGACGTCGAAATTCGACTCCGGGCCGTCGACGATCACGGCCTTCTCGCCCGGGAAGCGCTCGAGGTAGCGGGCGAGCGCGCGGCCCTGGCGCACCGGGTCGGCGTCCTCCGGCTGCAGCGGCGTCATCTCGTGGGCGACGACGACGATCGTGAGGTCCGGCCGCAGCTCGTTGAGCCGCTGCAGGACCGCCTCCTTCCAGATCTCGCACTCGCGGAACGGCCGCTTCAGGATCTCCGAGAACATCGGCAGGTCGAAGAAGCGGCACGAGAACTTCGTCAGCGGGACGAGGCGCCAGTGATTCGCCTTGGCGATCGCGTCGAGCGCCGGGAACCACATCTCGGCATGCGAATCGCCGACGAGGGCCATCGTCCGCGTGCCGTTCGGGTCGCCGTGGACGCAATCGACGATCCTCGTCTCGATGTTGTTGAGCGCGCAGCCGTTGCGGTACAGGAGGTCCCAGTCGTCGCGGGCCAGGCGGAGGCGCGGCCGGACGCCGTCGGGCAGCGGCCCGGTGAGCGCGGTGATCGGCGGCCACGAGGCCTGCGGCGTCGGCTCGACCGGCGGGCTCGAGGCCAGCGGCGGGCTCTCGCCCGGCCCGACGCTGGGCGGCACGGTCACTGGGGTCGCCTGCGGGCCGCCGAGCACGGGCGTCGGTGCCGGGCTCGGCACGGCGCCGACCGGGTCGCCGCCGTCGAGGTCGCGCTCGACGACCATCCGCGTCCCGAGCGAGCCGGCCACGACGACGGCCATCGCCAGCACCGCGCCCGAGAGGACCCAGCGCGGCCGGACCCTCGCCAGCGACCAGCCACCGACGCTGAAGCCCTTGTGGAACGGCCGCTCGACGAGGCGGTAGCTCACCGCAGCCACGACGACGGACAGCACCACCAGCCCGACGAGCAGCGCGATCGGCAGCGGCTCCAGCGTCTCCCCGGCCTCCGGCGGCGGCACCGCCGAGCCGCGCCAGGCCACCTCGGCCAGGATGAAGATCGGCCAGTGGACGAGGTACAACGAGAAGCTGATCAGCCCGAGGAAGCGCAGCGGCCGCGTCTCCAGCGGCCACGGCGCGGCGGTCGGCTCGTCCGCGGGCCGGATGGCCGACACGATCACGAGCGCCGAGGCAAGCGTCGGCAGGAGCGCCACGATGCCGGGATACGGCGTCTCCAGGTCGATCAGGAACGCGCTCGCGACGACCGCCACGAGCCCGACCCAGCCCGCGGCCTGGCGAATCGGGCGGCGCACCCGGGCGATGGGGAGCGCGGCGACCGCGAGCAGGCCGCCGAGGCCGAGCTCCCAGGCCCGGGTTGGGAGGAGGTAGAACGCGTACGGCTGGGAGATCGACGTGAGCACGATCCCGGCGACCAGCGACACGAAGGTCCCGGCGGCCAGGATGACGCCCAGGAGCAGCCGCTGGCGGATTCGCACGCGCTCGCTCCGTCGCGCCAGCGGGGCCATCACCGCGAACAGCGCCGGCCACACGAGGTAAAACTGCTCCTCGACCCCGAGCGACCAGTAGTGCAACAGGGGCGAGGCGGCCTGGTCCTGGGCGAAGTAGTCGACCGCCCGGAGGGCGAAGCGGATGTTTCCGGCCGAGAGGGCGGAGGCCGCGGCGTCCGCGGCGACGCTGGGGACGTCCAGCGGCGAGATGAGCAGCACCGCGCCGACCATCGTGAGCGCGATGATCACCAGCGACGCCGGCAGGATCCTGCGCGCGCGTCGCACGTAGAACCGGGCCAGGTCGACGCTGCCGCGCTCCTCGAGCTCGCGGACGAGCAGCCCGGTGATCAGGAAGCCGGACAGCACGAAGAAGACGTCGACGCCGATGAAGCCGCTCGGCGCGCCGAGCAAGTGGGCGTGGAACAGGACGACGAGGAGGATCGCGACGCCGCGGAGGCCCTCGAGCTCGGGCAGGAACCCGGAAGCCGGCTCGCGAGCGGACCTCGGCTCGTCGGCGGCGGTGCTGACCCCGGTCACGGGGCGAGTGTAGGAATCAGCTCAGCCGTGCGGGCGGAGCGCGCCGAGGGTCGCAAGAGTCGCGTCGAGGGAGCGGGCGCCGCACCGACGCCCTGACGGTCTAGTAGTACCGGAGCGGGTTGACGAAGTACGAGCCCGCCTCCCAGGGGAAGCCGATCGACACCGAGAAATGATCGTGCGGCCCCGTGGCCCAGCCGGACGACCCGACCCGGCCGACGCGCTGGCCCTTCGAGACCGTCTGTCCGGTGCTCACGCTCACGGACGACATGTGGGCGGACATCGAATAGATGTTGTTGCCGTGCGAGATCCAGACCTGGTAGCCGCCGCCGTTGTTCTTCCAGCCGGCGAAGACGACGACCCCGGCCTTCGGCGCGACGATCGGGCTGCCGTAGTCGTCGGCGATGTCGATGCCGTAGTGGCCGTAGTGGAAGTACTGGCTGATGTAGCCGCCGGGCACCGGCCAGGCCCATGAGCCGCCGGAGGGTGGCACGTAGCCGTTGCCACCACCACCGCCGCCGGACACGGGCCGCGGGGTCGGCTTCGGGGTCGGCTTGGGCGTGGGCAGCGGCGCGCCCTTCGCGCCGGGCAGGACGAGCACCTGGCCCACGATCAGGTTCGTGTCGGTGAGCTGGTTGATCTCGACGATGTCGGCAGCGTCGATCTTGTTGGCCGCGGCGAGCGACTCGAGCGTGTCGCCGGCCTTGACCGTCACGACGAGGCCGTTGACCGGCGGGATGATGAGGTTCTGCCCGACCTTGAGGGAGTCCTTCGAGGTCAGCTTGTTGGCCCACCAGATGGTCATCATCGAGACGCCGAAGCGGCTCGCGATGCCGGTGAGCGTGTCGCCCTCGCGGACCTTGTAGTGGCGGAGCATTCCCTCGGACGACTGGACCGAGGTGTCGACGGCGACGGGCTTGTAGAACGTGCCGTCGTCCAGGGCCGCCGCGTCGAACGTCGGGACCTCGACGGCACCGCCCTCACTGAAGTCGGCCAGGGCCGGGCCCCGGCCGCCGCCGACCGTGAGGCGCACGTCCGCGTAGGCCAGCTCCGCCGCGGAATGGCCCTGGTTCGCCCCGACCGGCGACGCGGGCGCAAGGCTCACCCCGGCCGCGATGACGACGATCAGCGCGATCGCAATGGGCAGCGCGCGGTCCGCCGTGGCCCGCAGGACCAGGTTGCGCCGATAGATCCGCCGCCGGGTGGCGCCGCGCGAGGGGTTGCTCGCGACGCGAGCCGCGATGGCGGTGGCGCCCCGGGTCGCCCTGGAGGCACGCTCACGGGCTCTGGGGGTGGCCGTGAGGATGTCCGCGCAGACCCGGGCCGCACCGATCGCGGTGCGGTGGACGCGCCGCGCCGTCGTGGGTCGACGGCGCAGGGAGGTGGCGTCGGCAACCGGGGCCGCTGCCCACGCCGCGGTCGTCGCGGTCGCTGCCGGCGGCTGGACGGTCTGGTGGCCCATTGCCGGCTGGCCGGGCGCGTTCGCGCTGTCGGTCGGCTCGGACGCGGAGCGGTCGAGCCTGCTCGAGCGGTCTCGCGCGAACACGCGCACGACGCCGCTCACGGCGTTCAGCAATACGTACTCCTGGCAGGACGGTCCGTGCGCGACGGGACGCGCGGGTTGCGATGGGATGGGACCGTCGACGGGTCGCGATCTTGAGCTGGGGTTCTCTGCTTCGCGGCCGAGCCCGCTCCTCCGCGGGCTGGGACGTTGCAGGGACCTTATCACGGCCCTTCGAAGGCCTGCAAACTGACCTTCGGGCCGGTCCGCTGGTCCGACCGGTGCACCGGAGCGCACGGGTTACGCGGTGTCCGGCGCCGTCCGCGGCCGTGCGGGGCGGTGCCGGGCCGCGCCGGATTGCGGAGCCGCCCGGGGTCGCCGGCGGGCCTCGCCGGGA
>DATLYV010000184.1:0-2778 GCA_035574535.1 Binatia bacterium | reverse complement strand
CCCTGTTCTGGTCGCTCACGCTCCTGCTCGGGGTGGCGCTCGCGGTCGGGGCGCTCGGCTGGGGCCTCACCGAGGCCGTGGAGCGGCTCCTCCCGGGCCTGGCGCGGCCGGATCCGCTGCCGGAGGGTGGAAGGTAGGCTCCGGCGCGAATCGCCGTTCTCGTCGGAGGGCTCTGGGCCCACCCCCGACGGGCGAAGCGGCTCGTAGCCGGGTGATTCCCGGCGAAGCGGCCTGTGCGACCATGGGCCGGTGACCGGCGCGCGTTCCTCCCGGGTTCGGCTCGATCAGCTCATCGTCGAGCGGGGCTTGGCCGAATCTCGCGCCCGTGCCCAGGCGCTGCTGCTCGGCGGGAAGGTCCGCGTGGGCGAGGGCGACGCGGCGCGGCGGGACCGCAAGCCGGGCGACCTCGTCGATCCGTCGACCCCGCTCGAGGTCGAGGCGCCGGAGCCGTACGTCAGCCGGGGCGGCCACAAGCTCGCGGCGGCGCTGGACGCGTTCGGCATCGATCCGGACGGCCGCGTCTGCCTCGACGCGGGCGCGTCGACCGGCGGGTTCACGGACGTCCTCCTGCAGCGCGGGGCGAAGACGGTCTACGCGATCGACGTCGGGCGGGGGCAGCTCGCCGAGTCGCTGCGGCGCGACCCGCGGGTGGTCTCGATGGAGCGCACCAATGCCCGCGAGCTGACCGAGACGTCCCTCCCGGAGCCGGTCTCGCTCGCGAGCGTCGACGTCTCGTTCATCTCGCTCCGGCTCGTGCTCGCCCCGATCGCCTCGACGTTCGAGTTCGACGGTGGCGACCTCGTGCCGCTCGTGAAGCCGCAGTTCGAGGCCGGCCGCGGGGACGTGCGCGACGGCGTCGTGCGCGACCCGTGGATCCATGCCCGCGTCCTCCACGACGTGGCCGAGGCGGCGCTGTCGCACGGCCTCCAGCCGATCGGGGCGATCGCTTCGCCCATCCTCGGGCCCGAAGGCAACCGTGAGTTCCTGCTGCACCTTCGGGTCCTGCCCGCGCCCGAACGGCAGGCGCGCGCCGGCGAGCCCGCGTCTTTGCCCGCGGAGATGGCCCGGCGGCTGGACGACGTGGCCCTGGGGGCGGCGGCATGACCGGCGACGACGCGATCCCGGCGGGGCGGCCGATGCGCCGGGTCGGGTTCGCGTTCAACCCGACGAGCGAGCCGGCGATGGCCCTGCGCGACCGGGCGGTCGGCTGGGCGCAGGTCCACGGCTGCGCGCACTGGTCGGCGCAGGCGGCGGACCGCGAGACGCTCCACCGCGAGCTGCCGGGCACGGACGTGCTCGTCGTCCTGGGAGGCGACGGGACGTTTCTCCGCGCCGCGAGCGCCGTGATCCGCGACGATGTGCCGCTGCTCGGCATCAACGTCGGGAAGGTCGGGTTCCTCTCGAAGGTCGAGGCGGCGGACCTCGAGAAGGTCCTGGCGCTGCTGCTCGCCGGCCGATACTCGCTCGAGCCTCGGATGGCCCTCGAGGGTCGGATCCTGCGCGACGGCTGGCCGGTCGAGGGGGACCGGATGGTGGCGCTGAACGACATCGTCGTCGCCCGCGGGTCGCTGGCGCGGGTCGTCCGCCTCGACACGAGCATCGACGAGAGCCACCTGGCGTCGTTCGTCGCGGACGGCCTCGTGGTGGCGAGCCCCACCGGGTCGACGGGCTACTCGTTCTCCGCGGGCGGCCCGATCCTCGGCCCGACGGCGCGCAACCTCGTCGTCACCCCGATCGCCGGCTACCTGACGACGATCCGCTCGGTCGTCGTCGGACCGGAGGCGGTCGTGCGGACGCGGGTCGTGGACGCGCACGAAGCGCTCGTCTCGGTCGACGGGCGCGAGGACATCCCCCTGCGGGTCGGCGACGTCGTCGAGGTGCGGGCGATCGACCGCCCGGTTCGGCTGGTGGAGCCGGACGGGTCGATGCCGTTCTGGGACCTCGTCCGGCGCAAGGTGGAGCTGCTGCCGTCGTGAGCGCGGAGGTGGAGCGGGAGACGATGGAGCGGGAGCCGGACCGGGACCGGGTCCGGGAAGGGGACCTGGTCGAGGCGGTCGACGGACGGGCGGACGAGGGCCGGCCGGGACGGCTGCTGGAGCTCGCAGTCCGCGACCTGGCGCTCATCGAGCGGCTCCGGCTGGAGCTGGAGCCGGGGCTGAACGTGCTGACCGGCGAGACCGGAGCGGGGAAGAGCCTGCTGATCGATGCGCTGGGCCTCGCGCTCGGGGCGCGCGCGGACACGTCGCTGGTGCGCCACGGGGCCGAGGCCGCGCGCGTCGAGGCGCTCTTCGACCGGACGCCGGAGCCGCTGATCGCGTCGCGTGAGGTCGGGGCGAACGGGCGCTCGACGGCCCGGTTGGACGACGTGACGGTGACCGCGGCGCGGCTCGCCGAGACGGTCGGGCCGCTGGTCGAGATCCACGGCCAGCACGAGCAGTCACGGCTGCTCGACGAGCGCTGGCAGCGTGAGCTGCTCGACTCGTTCGGCGGTCACGGCGAACTGCGTGCGGCGATGGCCCGGGCTGTCGAGCGGTGGCGCGAGAACCGGTCCGCCCTGGCCGAGGCGGCGCTGGAGCCGCGCGAGGTCGAGCGGCGGCTGGAGCTGCTGCGGCACGAGGTCGAGGAGATCGCAGGCGCGGGCCTGCGGTTCGGTGAGGCCGCGGAGCTGCGCGAGCGGCTCGACCGGGCGCGGCACGCCGCGGCGATCGCGCGCGCGGCGGCGGCAATCCGGGAGGCGCTCGACGGCGACGGCACCGGGGCGCGGGACCGGCTCGCGGG
>DATLYV010000183.1:0-2505 GCA_035574535.1 Binatia bacterium | reverse complement strand
GCCGCGGCGCGCGGCAGCCGGCCGCGCATCAACCGTCGGGCGCTCGCCGCCGCGGCCGCGATGCGCGACGCCGCGGCCGGTGGGACGAACGGCGCTCGAAGCCACGACGCCGGGAGCGACGGCGGTCGAGCCGAAGGCGGTCGAACCGACACGGCGGCCTGAGCATGGGCGCCGACGCCCAGGTCATCTTCACGCCCTCCGGTCGGCGCGGCCGGTTCCCCGAGGGCACCACGATCCTCGACGCGGCGCGCTCGCTGGGCGTCGACCTCGACTCGGTCTGCGGCGGCCGCGGGCTGTGCGGCCGGTGCCAGGTCGTGCCGGCGGAGGGCTCGTTCCCGAAGCACGGCATCGAGTCGAGCGACGCGCACCTCTCGCCCCGGGGCGCCGACGAGGACGAGTACGACCGTCTGCGCGGGCTCGCGCCGGGCCGCCGGCTCGGGTGTCGGGCGCACGTCCACGGCGACGTGCTCGTCGACGTGCCGCCGGAGAGCCAGGTCCATCGGCAGGTCGTCCGGAAGGGCGTGCCGGTGCGGGACTTCGTCATTGACCCGGTCGTGCGGCTCTACCACGTCGAGGTCGAGCCCGCCGCACTCGATCGACCGACCGGCGCGTTGCGCCGTCTGGTGGAGGCGCTCGCGCGGGAGTGGCCGGAGCTCCGGGAGCAGGTCGACCAGCTCTCGGCCGACCTTGCCGTCACGACGCAGGTCCAGCGGGCGCTCGACGAGGGCGCGAACCGCGTGACCGTCGCGATCCACGATGGCGCGGCCATCACCGGCGTCTGGCCGGGGCTGCACGATCGGGCGCTCGGCGTGGCCCTCGACATCGGGTCGACCACCATCGCCGGCCACCTCGCGAACCTCGGGGACGGCGAGGTCCTCGCCTCGGACGGGGTGATGAACCCCCAGATCCGGTTCGGCGAGGACCTCATGAGCCGCGTCTCGTACGCGATGCTCCACGAGGGCGGGGCGGGGGAGATGACCCGCGTGGTCCGCGAGGCCGTGGCGTCCCTCATCGCGGGATTGGCGAATCGCGCCTCCGTGCCAGTCGAGGACATCCTCGAGATCACGATCGTCGGCAACCCGATCATGCACCACCTCTTCCTCGGCATCGACCCGACGCCGCTCGGCTCCGCCCCGTTCGCGCTCGCGACAGACGGCTCGGTGCGCGTGCGGGCCTCGGAGGTCGAGCTGCCGGGGCATCCCGGCGCCCGTGCCTACCTGCTGCCATGCATCGCGGGCCACGTGGGCGCGGACGCGGCGGGGGTGATCCTGGCCGAGACGCCCTACGACGCGGACGAGGTGACGCTGATCGTCGACGTGGGCACGAACGCCGAGATCGTGCTCGGCTCGCGGGACCGGCTGCTCGCTGCCAGCTCCCCCACCGGCCCGGCCTTCGAGGGTGCCCAGATCTCGGGCGGCCAGCGGGCCGCGCCCGGGGCCATCGAGCGGGTTCGGATCGACCGGGACACGCTGGAGCCGCGGTTCCGGGTCATCGGATCGTCGAGGTGGTCGGACGAGGTCGGGTTCGAGGCCTCCACGCGCCGCACCGGCGTCACCGGCATCTGCGGCTCGGGGATCGTCGAGGTCATCGCCGAGCTGTACCTCGCGGGCGTGATCACCCCGGACGGCTCGATCGACGGCTCGCTGGCGGCCCGGTCGCCGCGGATCATCCCCGACGGTCGGACGTTCTCGTACCTGCTCAGCGAGGCGCGGCCGGGCGCGGATCTGGGCGGCGGCGAGGTCGGGCCGGCGTCGCCGCGGATCGTCATCACGCAGAACGACGTCCGTGCGATTCAGCTCGCCAAGGCGGCCCTCTACGCCGGCGCGAGGCTCCTGATGGACCACCTGGGGGTCGAGAGAGTCGACCGGGTGAAGCTTGCCGGCGCCTTCGGCAGCCAGATCGACCCGCTGCACGCGATGGTCCTCGGGCTGGTGCCTGACGCCCCGCTGGATCGCGTCGCGGCGGCCGGGAACGCCGCGGGGACGGGCGCGCTCATCGCGCTGTTGTCGCGCGAGGCGCGCCGCGAGATCGAGCGGGTGGTCCGGACCGTCGAGAAGGTCGAAACCGCGGTCGAGCCGCGATTCCAGGAGCACTTCGTCGAGGCGATGGCGATCCCGCACAAGAAGGCCCCGCCGACGCACCTGGCGAGGGCGGTCGACCTCCCGGTCGCGCGCGCCACGGATGCCCCCTCGACCGAAGCCGCCGAGCGGCCGCGCTCCTCGTCCCGCCCGCCGAACCGCCGGAGGTCGGCCGCATGAGCGTCGCACCGGCGGCTGTCGCGTCCGCATCGGTGCGCGCGATGCCTGCAGGCGCGAGCGGGCGTGGCAACGCTCGCTCGAGCGCGCAGGAGCCCGCGAAGTTGGCCGCGGCGACGGCGCGCGGTGGCTTGTCGCACCATGTTGCGCTGACGGAGTCCATGCAGCCGACACTGCCGACAACAAGCAGCGTCGACCCGGCGGTGGCAGCTTCGACAACGGCCATCGCGGCCGCTCGCGACGCCATGGC
>DATLYV010000182.1:0-17695 GCA_035574535.1 Binatia bacterium | reverse complement strand
CGGCGGCGTGGGCGTCGCGGTGGCGCCCGACGCGCCCGGCTGGTTGCCCGCGCCCAGCAGCAGCCCGACGGCGATGAGCGCCACGGCTGCCGCGCCCGCTGCGAGCCGCGACGTGCTCAGCACGTGGACGATCTTGACAACGACGGGCGGCAGCGTTCGCGGCTGGGCGGGCCGCCCGGTGCCGAAGTTGTCATCGGGCAGCTCGGTGGCCGCCGCGAACATCCTCGGGCCGGACGCCGTCGCGCCCGCGGGAGCGGCGGAATCAGGCGTCGGAGGCCGGGGCGAGGCGAGCTTCGCCGCGTCTTCCTCGGACAGGTCCATGCCCGGGCCGCCGTACGCGGCGAGCGGCATGTCGTCGATCGATCGGCCCTGGTACGTCATCCGAGCACCCCCACGGGGCGCACACGAAGGCGCAGCATGGCGCCGATCCTCGCCGCGGCCACCCGCGCGGGCAATCGGACAACCGTCCTGTTGGACGCTGCCCCGATCGGATGGGCGGGAGCGACTTCTCGCTTCGGCCGGGGGCGGGACCGTCGCGCCGGCTCAGGCGCCGCGGATCAGGCCGATCGCACCCGCTGGACGAACCGCTCGATCCGGTCCATCGCCTCCTCGAGCCGCTCGTACGAGGTCGCGTAGCAGGCCCGGACGTGCTCCGCGCCTGACGGCCCGAACGCGCTCCCCGGCACCACCGCGACGTGCTCCTCCTCGAGCAGCCGGCGCGAGAAGGTCTCGTCGTCGAGGCCGGTCGACGAGATCCGCGGGAACGCGTAGAACGCGCCGCGCGGCTCGAAGCAGTCGAGGCCCATCGCGTTGAAGCGATCGACCACCAGCCGGCGGCGGCGATCGTACTCGGCGAGCATCCGCGCGACCTCCGGCTCGCCCTCCGTGATGGCCACGAGCGCGGCGTCCTGGGCGACGGTCGGGGCGGTCATGATCGTGTACTGGTGGATCTTCAGGATCCCCTCGACGAGGGCGGCAGGCGCGGCGAGCCAGCCGATCCGCCAGCCCGTCATCGCGTAGGCCTTCGAGAAGCCGCCCATGAGGATCGTGCGGTCCTTCATCCCGGGCAGCGACGAGAAGGCGCGGTGGCGGTAGGTGCCGTAGGCCAGACGGTCGTAGATCTCGTCGGCGTAGACGAGGAGGTCGTGCTCCTCGGCGATCCGGGCGAGCTCCTCCTCGACGGCCTCCGGCAGGACCGCGCCCGTCGGGTTGCACGGGTAGCCCAGGAACAGCGCCTTCGTCCGCGGCGTGATCGCCGCCTCGACCGACGCGGGATCGAGGGCGAAGTCGTCCTCGTACCGCGTCGCCACGTGGACGACGGATCCGCCGGCGAAGACGATCGCCGGGATGTAGGCGACGTACGACGGCTCGTGGAGGATCACCTCGTCGCCCGGGTCGCAGGTCGCGCGCAGCGCCAGGTCGAGCGCCTCCGATGCCCCGACAGTGATCAGCAGCTCCGTCGCAGGGTCGTAGCGGACGCCGTACAGCCGCTCGAGGTGATCGGCGAGCGCGCGCCGCAGCTCGATCGTCCCGTAGTTGGAGGTGTAATGGGTCCGGCCCTCGCGGAGCGATTCGACCCCGGCCTCGACGATCGGGCGCGGCGTGTCGAAATCCGGCTCTCCCACCCCGAGGCTGATGACGTCCGTCATCGTCGCGAGGATGTCGAAGAACTTCCGGATGCCCGACGGCGGGACCTGCCGGACACGCTGCGCGAGGGCGCGCTCCGCGATCGAGGGTCGGGGCGTCGTGGCGGCCATCCGTCGCAAGCCTAGGCCATCGAGGTGGCGGTGAGGGCGGCCGCGCGCTCCGCCGGCGTCGGCGCGGCCGGATCGTCCGCGCGGGCGAGCTGCGCGGGCTCCAGGTTGCGCCACTCCGCGTCCGCGGTGATCGCCTCGAACGCCCGCCCGAAGCGGAACAGCTCGAGCTCGGACCACGGCGGCCCGATGAACTGCAGCCCGACCGGCAGGCCGTCGGAGAGCCCCGCGGGCACGGACAGCCCGGCGACGCCGGCCATGTTCGCGGGCAGGGTGCAGGCGTCCGAGAGGTACATCGCGACGGGGTCGGCCGTGCGGGCGCCGAAGCGGAAGGCCACGGACGGCGAGGTCGGCGCCACGAGCGCGTCGATGCCCGAGGCGAAGACCTCGTCGAAGTCGCGCTTGATGAGCGTCCGGACCTTCTGCGCCTTCAGGTAGAAGGCGTCGTAGTAGCCGGCCGAGAGCGCGTACGTGCCGAGCATGATCCGGCGCTTGACCTCCGGCCCGAAGCCCTCGCCGCGTGTCGCCAGGTAATCGGCGATGAAGTCCGCGCCCGGGAGCCGGACCGAGTGGCCGTACCGGACGCCGTCGTAGCGGGCGAGGTTCGCGGACGCCTCCGCCGGCACGACGATGTAGTACGTCGCGAGGCCGTAGTCCGTGTGCGGCAGCGAGACCTCGCTGACCTCGGCGCCAGCGGCCTCGAGGGCGTCCACGGCCTGCCGGATCCGCTCCTCGACGCCCGGCTCCATGCCCTTGACGAAGTACTCGGTCGGGAGGCCGAGGCGCTTGCCCCTGAGCCACGCGGCCGCCTCGTCGTCGCTCTCCGGGAGCCTGAGCAGCTCGTCCGGGACCGGGACGGGCGACGTGGTGGCGTCGCGCTCGTCGCGCCCGGCGACGGCGTGGAGCAGGGCCGCGGCGTCCCGGGAATCGCGGGCGAACGGCCCGATCTGATCCAGCGACGATGCGAACGCCACGATCCCGTAGCGGCTCACCCGGCCGTACGTCGGCTTGAGACCGACGGTGCCGGTAAGGGCGGCCGGCTGGCGGATGGAGCCGCCGGTGTCCGTGCCGATCCCGAAGGGCGCGTGGTACGCGGCCACGGCGACGGCCGAGCCGCCGCTGCTGCCGCCGGGCACGCGGTCGAGGTCCCACGGGTTACTGACCGGCCCGTAGGCCGACCACTCGTTCGACGAGCCCATCGCGAACTCGTCCATGTTCGTCTTGCCGAGGATGACCGCCCCGGCGTCGCGGAGGCGCTCGGTGACGTGCGCGTCGTAGGGCGCGACGTAGCCCTGAAGGATCCGCGAGCCGGCGGTGCACTGGCCGCCCTCGACGCTCACGAGGTCCTTGAGCGCGACGGGCAGCCCGAGCAGCGGATGGAGCGCCGTGACCGCGTCCGGGCCCTCGGCGCGGGCCGCGGCGAGCCGGGCGTCCGCGGCGCCTGCCTGGCGCAGCGCGCCCTCGCGGTCGATCGTGAGCCAGGCGTTGAGGGCACGGTTCTGACGCTCGGCGTTCTCGAGGTGCGCGAGCGTCAGCTCCCGCGACGAGACCTCGCCGGCGCGGAGGCGCGACGCCAGCTCGTGGCCGAAGAGCCGCGTCAGGTCGTCGGAGGCGGCCGCTGCCATCAGCGGGCGCCTCTTCGCGGCGCGCGCATCAGCTGCCCTCCCCGCCGAGGATCGGCGGCACGATCACGAAGTCGCCCTCGGTCGCGGGCGCGTTGCCGAGGACCGCCTCGACCGGCAGTGACGGCGCGGCCACGTCCTCGCGGAGGATGTTCTCGAGCTCGATCGTCTGGGCCGTCGGCGGGATCGCCGACGTGTCGATCTCCGACAGCTTCGCGTACTGGTCGAGGATGTGGTTGAGCTGGCCCTCCAGGCGATCCAGCTCCTCCTCCGTCAGGCGAAGGCGCGCGAGGAAGGCGACGTGCTCGACGTCCGAGCGGCTGAGTCCGGCCACCGGCGGATGATACTGGCGGAATGAACATTCGCCCGATGCTGGCGGCCGACGTCGACCCCGCGACGGAGATGATCCTGCGGCACGGCTGGGGCGTCCGGCGCGAGTGGCTGCGCTTCGCGACCCGGGACGACCGCTGCCATCCGCTCGTGGCCGTGGCCGACGGCGAGATCGTGGCCACGGGGGTCGGGACGGCGAACGGCGCCGTCGGCTGGCTGGGCTCGGTGTTCGTGGCGCCGGCGCGGCGCGGGCAGGGCCTCGGGCGGGCGATCACGCAGGCCGTGCTGGGCTGGCTGGAGTCGGCCGGCTGCGGAACGGTCGTGCTGGTCGCGACGACGGAGGGCCGCCGCCTCTACGAGCGGATGGGCTTCGAGGTCCAGGCGATGTACCGGATCCTCGAGGCGCCCGGTCTCCCCGAGGCGGACGTGAGCGGCGACGCCGGGACTGCGGCTGGGACCGGGCTCGCAGTGCGGGCGTTCCGCCCGATCGACGTCGACGCCATGGCCGGGATGGACGCCGCGGCGACCGGCGAGGACCGCCGGCACGCGATCGAACGGCTCGCCGCCCCCGACACGGCGCGCGTCGTCACGGACGCCGGCGCCCGCCTTCGTGGCTTCATGGTCCGGCCGCCGTGGGGCGGCGGCGCCACGATCGCGGAGACGCCCGACGACGCCCTGGCGATGATCACCGCCCGACGACGAACAGCAGGCCCCGAGGGCAAGGTCCGGGTCGGCGTCCTCGATGCGAATGGGGAGGGCCTCGCCCGCCTCGCTGCCGAGGGATTCACCGACGCCTGGTCGGCGCCCCGGATGACCCGCGGCGCGCCCATCGACTGGCGGCCGGAGCGCATCTGGGGCCAGTTCAACCTCGCGCTGGGCTGAGGCTCGGGGGCGGGCCTCGGGCTTGCTCGGTGGCCGAGCCTCAGGCCGCCGGGTTTCCCCGCGAGCGAAAGGCGACGACGACGATCACGACAGCGAACAGCGCCACGACGATCACGCTCGCCGCGAGCAGCATGGTCTCGCCGTCCACCGCCACCGGATCGGGGCTGGCGCCGGGGTCGTCCGACCCGGAGGCGCCGGTGGGGGTCGCGCTCGCCGCCGGAGAGGTGCCGCTCGGCCCCGGGCCCGCGGTCTCGCCAGGGACCACGACGGGCATCGTCGGCTGCGCCGGCGGAACCGCCATCTCGCTGTAGTCGGGCGGGTCCGGCAGCCCGTCGTCGAGCACGAACGGCGACTGGACCAGCTCGGCCCCCACGCCGACGTCGCCGTCGCCGAGGTTGGTGCAGGTGCCGTCCAGGTCGAACGGCAGCCAGGTCGCCGCCTCGTTGTCCTCGAAGCACGTATCGCCGCCGTCGCCGTCGGCGAGGGCGATGTCGGCCAGACTGCTGTCGGCGACGATGTTGCCGGTCACGTTGTTGTTCGACGGCACCCACGTCTTCTCCCGGTCGACCGCGGCGAAGATCGCGATGCCGTAGCGGGTGCTGTCGCGGACGACGTTGTCCTGGACGACGTCGCGCAAGCCGCCGGCGATCGCGATGCCGATCCCGTGGTAGCCGCCGAGCGGGGTCGTCCGCGGCGTCACGACGGTCCCGGTGCCCACGACCTCGTTGCGCCGGAAGACCGCGTCGCGCTGCGGCGGCGGTTCGAGGCCGACCTCGAAGGAGTTGGGCAGGATGCCGACGAAGTTGTTCAGGAAGCGCGAATCCTCGACGACGAGGTTCCCGCCGGCGTTCGTGCCCGAGTAGCCGACGGCCGAGAGCGTCGCCGTGACCCGCCGGACCGTCGAGTCGCACGGGGAGCACTCGCCGATGTAGAACGCCGCGTCAGCCGCCCCGGAGACGAAACTCTCCTCGAAAATTCCGCCGCGGCTCTCGATCGCGTAGATCCCGTAGAGCCCGACGTTCCAGACGGTCAGGTACCGGCCCGCGTAGCCCTCGACCCGCTCCCAGTAGAAGCCGTTCCCGGCGAAGTCGTGGGCCGACATGTTCTCGAGGGTCACGCCGTCCGCGTGGACCTCGATGGCGTTCTCGCGGACCGTCCCGCCGTCGAACACGACGGCGTTGCGGTCCTCGCCGCGGATCGTGATCCCGGGCCGGTCCTCGGGCACCTCGATGCCGCCCTCGTACGTGCCGGGGGCGAGGAGGATCACGTCGCCGGGCTCGGCGTCCTCGATCGCGGCCTCGAGGGTCGGGGCCTGCGACGGGACCCGCAGGATCCGGCCCGTCTCGGGTGGGGTCGGGAACGGGACGCCCGTCGGGAGTGGGACGCCGGTCGGGAGCGGCGATTCCGCCGCGGCGGGGGCGGCGACGAGCAGCGCGAGGACCGGCAACAGCCCGGCGGCCAGTCGGGCGACCCGACCAGGCCCGGCGACGCGGCTCGGCCGGGCGACGCGGCTCGGCCGGGCGAGCGAACGCGGCTTGCCCCCGATGCGCAACACCAACGACTGTCGCGTGGCTCAGGCGCCGCGGCCGCGGGCGCGCACGGCCTCGAGCGCGTCCGGTGCGAGTGTCATGTCGGCTCCCCTCGCTCCAGCAGGCGCCGGAAGCCGTCCGCGTCCAGCACCGGAACCCCCAGCTCCTCCGCCTTCGCGAGCTTCGAGCCGGCGCCCGGGCCGGCGACGACATAGTCGGTCTTCTTCGACACGGAGCCCGCCGGCTTGCCGCCGGCGGCCCGGATCGCCGCCTCCGCCTCCTCGCGGGAGAAGCCCTCGATCGTGCCGGTCACGACGACCGTCCTGCCGGCGAGCGGCCCCGTGGCGGCCGAAGGCTCACCCGCGGCGCGCGGGGCCGGCAGCTCCGGCTCCACGCCCGCCTCGTCGAGGTCGCGCAGCACGCCCGCGCCTGGGCCGGTCGGCGCGAACCACGCGGCGAGAGCCGCGGACACGGTCGGGCCGACGCCGGGGACCTCCGCGAACCGCTCGGGCTCGCTCGTCGCGACCTGCTCGAGCCGCTCCCCCGCGGCCGTCAGCCAGCCCGGGCCCGGCTCGTGCTGGACCTCGGCGACGAGCCATGGCGCCAGCTCGATCGCCGTCGTCCAGCCGACCTGCGGGATCCCGAGCGAGGCGATGATCCGCTCGAGCGGCCGCCGCCGCGCCCTGCGGATGTTCTCGTGGAGCTTCTCCGCGCTCCTGCGCCCGAACCGCTCCAGTCGCTCGAGGTCCTCGACGCTGAGCCGGAAGAAGTCGCCACGTCGCTGCACGAGGCCGGTCTGGAGCAGCTGCTCGAGCGTCTTCCAGCCCGCCCCCTCGATGTCCATCCCCGCGACGAAGTTGGCGAACTCCTGCCCCACGCGGGCCGGGCAGTCGGGGTTCGGGCAGTAGTGCCGCACCGCCCCCTCGTCGCGCGCGATCGCCGTCCCGCAGACCGGGCACGCGGCGGGCATGTCCCACTCCAGCTCCGCGCCGGTGCGCTTCTCGACGATCGGCCGGACGACCTCCGGGATGACGTCCCC
This sequence comes from Binatia bacterium, assembly GCA_035574535.1. Lineage (GTDB taxonomy): Bacteria > Chloroflexota > Limnocylindria > Limnocylindrales > CSP1-4 > UBA5189. The sequence continues at coordinate 10,539 of DATLYV010000182.1, read as the reverse complement.
GGCCTTCTGGAGGATGACGTGATCGCCGACCCGGATGTCCTTGCGGCGGACCTCGTCGAGGTTGTGGAGCGTCGCGCGGGCGACGGTCGACCCGGCGACCTTGGTGGGCGTCAGGTGCGCGACCGGCGTCAGCGTCCCGGTTCGACCGACGTACGGGACGATGTCCTCGACGACCGACTCGACCTGCTCCGGCGGGAACTTGTAGGCGATGGCCCAGCGCGGCGCCCGGCTGACCATCCCGAGGCGCTCCTGCTGGGCGAAGTCGTCGACCTTCACGACGACCCCGTCGGTCTCGTACGGCAGCTCGTGGCGGGCCTCGCGCCACTCCTCGGTGAACGCGATGACGCCGTCGATGTCGAGGCCGGCCTTCCGGTTGGGGTTGACCGCGAAGCCGAGCTGTTGGAGGCGGTCGAGCGATTCGGACTGGCTGCTGACCGTGGCGGCGCCGTCGTCCTCGAGCAGCTGGTACGTCCACATCGCGAGCTGGCGCGAGGCCGTGATCGCGGGGTCCTTCTGGCGCAGCGACCCGGCGCCGGAGTTGCGCGGGTTGGCGTACTCGGGGAGGCCCAGCTCGGCACGCTCGGCGTTGATCCGGGCGAACTCCGCCTTGGGCATGTAGACCTCGCCCCGGGCGTCGAGGCTCACGGGCTCCGTGAGCCGCTGCGGGATGGTCTTGATCGTGCGGAGGTTCGCGGTGACGTCCTCGCCGGTGGTTCCGTCCCCGCGCGTCGCGCCCTGGACGAAGCGGCCGCGCTCGTAGCGCAGCGTGACGGCGAGGCCGTCGATCTTCAGCTCCGCGACGTAGCGCAGCCCCGGCGCGGGCTCCGGAGCGGGCGGCAGGCCGAGCCCGCGGCGCACCCGGGCGTCGAACGCCCGCAGCTCGTCGTGACTGAAGGCGTTCGAGAGGCTCAGCATCGGCCGGCGGTGGCGGACCTCGGCGAAGGTGTCGCCGACCCTGGCGCCGACGCGCTGCGTCGGCGAGTCGGGGGTCACGAGGGCCGGCCAGGCGGCCTCCAGCGCGACGAGCCGGCGGAAGAGCTGATCCCACTCGGCGTCCTCCATGATCGGGGCGTCGTTGTAGTACGCCTGGTTCGCCTCCTCGATCCGGCCGGCCAGCTCGGCGTGACGACGGGCCGCCTCGTCCTCCTCGAGCGCCGCGACCTCGGCGATCAGGGCCGGGTCGACCGGAAGGCCGTCCGGCGCGAGCGCCTCCGGGTGGTCGGCGGCCGCCGCGGTCGCCGGTGTCTCGGTCGGGGCCTCGGGCGCGGGTCGCGCGGTCGTTTCCGTCACGCGCCGAAGGATACGGAAGGCCGGCTCGGGCGGCGTTCCAACGTCCGTTTGCGCCGGGAGATGGAGCGGCTCGGGATGACCCACGACGTGGCGGACGACGTCGACCACCCCAAGCAGCCCGAGGGCCATCGTTTGCGCGCCACGTCCTGTACAGGCTCCGCCGCGCCGAATGGGAGCGTGCGCGAAGCGGCTGAGGATGCGATCCCCAGCGGGCGAGGCGGACCAGGCTAGGCCAGCAGCGAGCCGTCCACCTCGCCGATCGAGCGGCAGCCCAGCAGCCGAAGCGAGAGGTCCAGCTCGCGCCGGAGCAGCCTCGCCGCGTGCGCGACCCCGTCCCGGCCCGCGGTCGCAAGCGCCCAGTAGAACGGCCGGCCGACCAGCACGCCCGTCGCGCCGCGGGCGATCGCCGCGACGACGTCAAGGCCGCGCCGGATCCCGCCGTCGACCCAGACCTCCGCCCGACCGTCGACCGCCGCGACGATGCGGGGGAGCGCGTCGGCCGTCGCGATCGACCGATCGAGCTGGCGGCCGCCGTGGGTCGAGACGATGACCGCCGCGGCCCCAAGGTCGACCGCCCGGCGCGCGTCGTCCGGCGCGAGGATGCCCTTCACCACGAGGGGCATCGACGTCCAGCCGCGGATCTCCTCGAGCGTCGCCCAGGTCAGTCCGTTCTCCCACTGGTCCTCGATCCCGCCGTAGCGGCTCTCGCGCTCGTCGCCCGCGGGGTCGATGTGCGGGAGCGCCGGCAGCACGAAGCCAGAGCGCTGATCACGCTCGCGCCAACCGAGGACCGGGAGGTCGACCGTGACGACGAGCGCCCGGTAGCCGGCTCGCTCCGCCCGCTCGACGAGGCCGCGGCTGTAACGCAGCCCGCCGACGAGGTAGAGCTGGAACCAGCGCTCCGCGTCCGGGGCCGCCGCGGCGACCTCCTCGAGCGGCAGCGAGGAGGTGGTCGAGAGACAGTACGGGATGCCGGCAGCGGCCGCGCCGGTGAGCATCTCGGCCTCGGCGCCGGGATGCGCGAGGCCCTGGACGGCCATCGGCGCGATCGCGATCGGCAGCTCGCTCCGCCGGCCCAGGAACGCGCCGGTCGCGTCGATGCGGCCGAGGTCGCGGAGCACGCGCGGCACGAAGCGGACCCGCCGCCACGCCTCGACGCTCTCGCGGAGCGTGATCTCGTCCCACGCGCCGCCCGCGACGTAGTCGAAGGCGGGCCCTGCCATCCGCTGCCGGGCGAACGGCTCGAAGTCCGCGAGGTTGACGACCCGGGCGAGGTCGGGGGCCTGGACGTCCGTCACGACCGGGAGCGTAGCAACCTCGATCAGGGGGCTCGGCAGCGGTCGGTCGGGGATGAAGCTCACCCAGCCTCGCGGCCGCGGGCGCCCTCGCTGGGGATCAACAGGGTCACCGCGAGCGCCCCTCCCCGATGCGGCGGGCTCGATCGTCGGGTTCGCGAAGCTCGTCGAGCCGGCGTGGCTCCGGAAGTGCAGCCGTGACGCGCGGCCGAGGCGCGGGGTCGCAGACGAAGGGCGCGCCATGTCCCCGGGCACCGAGCCGGAGCTGCGCCTCGACCAGGAAAAGGTCGCGACCGCTGAAGGTGATCGCGTCGCGGTCGCCGGCGTGGAGGAAAGGCGTCCGGGCGCCGCGCCCGTAGCGCCGCAATGGTCGCCTTACCCGGTGAGCTCCAGGCCCGCGAGCGAGGCGAGCAACGTCTTGCGGCCGACCTGGGGGTCGCGGAAGGCGATCGTGACCTCCTCGTCGCTGCGGGTCAGCTTCGAGCTGACGACGATGCCGTCCCCCCAGCGCGCGTGCCGGACGCGGTCGCCGTCGCGGTAGCGGCGCTCGCCGGGGATCACGGGACGCTGGGGCACGGCCGACGTCGCCGCGCCGTCGCCGAGCCTGGCCCCGAAGCGCGTGGCCGCCTCCTCGTCGTCGGGCGAGGGTCGCGCGCCGTCGTGCTCGTCGTCCCAGGCCTGTGCGGCGCGCCGCTGCGCAAACGTCGACCCGAAGGTGCCCGACCGGGCCCCGCCGGCGAAGGCCTCTCGCCGCGCCGCGAGGTCTCGCGTCGGCCGGAACACCTCGCCCTCCCGTGGCGCACCGGGGCGGCCGCTGCCCTCGCGGTACGCGCCACCGACGGGCCGGATCGGGCGCCCGAAGCGGGTCGCACCCCGCCCGAAGACCAGGTTCAGGTCGTCCGAGGTGTCGTCGGCGTCCCCGTCCTGGGTCCGTGCGCCGAGGCGCGGGCCGCTCATCAGCTCCGGCGGGATGTCCAGGAGGAACCGCGACGGCTCGGCCATCCAGCTCGAGCCCGGGCCCCGGCGGGTCGCGCGCTGCCAGGCGTGCGACAGGTACAGCCGCTGGCGCGCCCGCGTCATGCCCACGTACGCGAGGCGCCGCTCCTCCTCCATCGGCCGCGGGTCGGGGTTGAAGCCGCTCTCCGCCTCGACCGCCCGCGCCGTCGGGAACAGCGACTCCTCCATCCCGGCGATGAACACGACGTCGAACTCGAGGCCCTTCGCCGCGTGGAGGGTGATCAGCGACAACATGTCCCCGTCCGACTGGTAGCTGTCCTGGTCGGCCACGAGGGCCGTCTCCTCGAGCAGCCGGTCCAGCGCGTCCTCCGCGGACAGGTCCGCGTAGCGGGTCGTGACCTCGCGCAGCTCGAGCAGGTTCTCCCACCGCTCGGCGTTCTCCTCGGTGCCGTCTTGCAGCATCGCCCGGTAGCCCGAGCGCTCGAGCACGTCATCGACCAGCTCCGGCAGCGGCAGGACACCGACCCGCGACCGGAGGCGCCGGATCAGCCCCACGAACTCCGCGATCGCCGCCCGCGCCCTGCCCGCCAGCTCCGGGATCTCGCCGTCCGCGGCCCGCTCCAGCCCGATCCAGTACGGGACGCCCTCGCGCGCCACGAACGCCCGCACCACGCTCATCGTCTTGTCGCCGATCGCCCGCGCCGGCACGTTGATGATCCGCTCGAAGCTCACCGAATCGGCATCGCTCCGCAAGACCCGCAGGTACGCCAGCGCGTCCTTGACCTCGCGCCGCGAGTAGAACCGCGTCCCGCCCACGACCTGGTAGCGGATGCCGTACCGGAGGCAGGCCTCCTCGATCGCCCTCGACTGGGCGTTCGTCCGGTACAGGACCGCGATATCGCGCAGCTTGACCGTCGCGCCGTCGTCCGCCCGGCGCGTCAGCGCGGAGCCGCGCGTGCCCGTCAGTTCCTCGACCCTACGGACGATCCATTCCGCCTCCTCCTCCTCGTTGTAGGCCTCGAACCGCTCGATCAGGCGCCCGCGGTCGTTCTTCGTCCACAGCTTCTTGTCGGTCCGTGCCAGGTTCCTTGACACGACCGCGTGGGCCGCGTCGAGGATCAGCTGGGTCGAGCGGTAGTTCTGCTCGAGCTTGATGACGGTCGCGTTCGGCCAGTCGCGCTCGAAGTCGAGGATGTTGCGGATGTCGGCGCCGCGCCAGCCGTAGATCGACTGGTCGTCGTCGCCCACGACGGCGAGATTGCCGTGCTTCGCGGCGAGGGCCTTGATCCACAGGTACTGCGGCCGGTTCGTGTCCTGGTACTCGTCGACGTGGAGGTACCGCCAGCGTTCCTGGTAGCGGGCGAGCGCTTCCGGCGACTCCTCGAACAGGCGGACCGCCTCGAGCAGGAGGTCGTCGAAGTCGAGCGCGTTGGCGTCGCGGAGGCCCTTCTCGTAGCGCCGGGCCAGCCGCGCGATCTGGACGGTCACCCCGGTCGCCAGCTTCAGCGGCGGGATGTCCTTCGGGTCGACCATCTCGTTCTTCGCCCGGCTGATCGCCCCAAGGACCGCCGACGGCCGGGTTTCGCCCTTCGCGTCGAGGCCCTCCTCGCGGAGGATCTGCTTCATCAGCTGCTGCTGGTCCTCGGTGTCGTAGATGACGAAGTTGCGGTTGATGCCGATGGCCTCGCCGTCCCGACGCAGGACGCGCGCGTTGATGGAATGGAAGGTGCCCGCCTGGACCTCCTTCCCGGCCTCGCCGACGAGCCGGACGATCCGCTCGCGGAGCTCCCCGGCGGCCCGGTTCGTGAACGTGACCGCCAGGATCCTGAACGGCGGGACGCGCTGGACGCCGATCAGGTACGCGATGCGGTGCGCGAGGACGCGGGTCTTGCCGGAGCCGGCGCCCGCGAGGATCAGGACGGGGCCCTCGGTCGTGGTGACGGCGCGCTGCTGCTCGGGGTTGAGGCGCGAGAGGATCTCGCGCCGGCGCGAGTCGGCGAGCTCCGCCTGGTACCGGTCCTGCCGCGCGAGGGCCGCGGCGTCCGGGCGTGCCTCCGGATCGCGATCGTTGACGGGCGCGTCGGAGAGCCACGCCGGCTCCTCGGGCAGGGCCGCGGCGGCCTCGCCGGGGATCGCCGGCGGGAGCTCCTCGAAGCGCGTGCCCTCGCCCTCGAAGGCAGCGTCGTCGAGCCGGTCGCGGCCGCGCCGGCGAGGGGTGGGAGTCACCCCCGAATTCTAGCCGTCGCTGCTTCGCCGCCGATCATCCGGGCTCCGCGGGCGTGGCGCAACTCACGCTTACCGCAGCGGTCTGGAGGCGGAATCGAAGAGCCCGGGCCGTTGCCGGCCCGGGCTTGGTCGCTGGGAGCGATCGGGTTCGCGAGCGACGTTCTGATCGAGCGGAACGTCTCAGGCGAAGGCGGCGCGAGGACGGAAGGCGAGCGCACTCCAAGGTGCGCGAGCCGACGCCCGCCGCGCCAACGCCCGCATGAGACGAAGCCGCGAGATCAGAAGTCCATGTCGCCGCCGTGGCCGTGGCCGCCGGCAGGCATCGACTCCTTCTTCTCCGGGATGTCGGTGACGAGCGTCTCGGTCGTCAGGACCATCGCGGCGATGGAGGCGGCGTTCTGGAGGGCCGAGCGCGTCACCTTGGCCGCGTCGACGATGCCCTTGGCGAACATGTCGCCGTAGTCGCCGGCCAGGGCGTCGAAGCCCTCGCCGGGCTTGAGCGTCTTGACCTTCTCGACCACGACCTCGCCGGGCTGGCCGGCGTTGTCCGCGATCTGGCGCGCCGGGGCCTCGAGCGCCTTGCGCACGATCTCGACGCCGACCTGGGCGTCACCCTCGAGCTTGAGGCCGTCGAGGGCCGGGATCGCCTGAAGGAGCGTGGTGCCGCCGCCGGCGACGATGCCCTCCTCGACCGCCGCGCGGGTGGTCGAGAGCGCGTCCTCGATGCGGTGCTTCTTCTCCTTCAGCTCGACCTCGGTCGCGGCACCGACCTTGATCACGGCGACGCCACCGGCGAGCTTCGCGAGGCGCTCCTGGAGCTTCTCGCGGTCGTAGTCGGAGGTCGTCTCCTCGATCTGGGCCTTGATCTGCGTCATCCGGGCCTTGATGGCCTCGGGCGACCCCTCGCCGTCGACGATCGTCGTGTCGTCCTTCGTCGCGACGACGCGGCGGGCGCGGCCAAAGTCCTCGGCGGTGACCGAGTCGAGCTTGCGGCCGATCTCCTCGCTGATGACCGTGCCGCCGGTCAGCGTCGCGATGTCGCGGAGCATCTCCTTGCGGCGATCGCCGAAGCCCGGGGCCTTGACGGCCACGACCTGGATGGTGCCCTTGAGCTTGTTGACGACGAGCGTGGCGAGCGCCTCACCGTCGACGTCCTCGGCGATGATGAGGACCGGCTTGCCGAGCTGGACGGCCTTCTCGAGCGCCGGGAGCATGTCCTGGATGCTCGAGATCTTCTTGTCCGTGATCAGGATGAAGGCGTTCTCGAGGACGGCCTCCATGCGATCGGGGTTGGTCACGAAGTACGCCGAGATGTAGCCCCGGTCGAACTGCATGCCCTCGGTGTATTCCTTCTCGAGGCCGAGGCTCTGCCCCTCCTCGACGGTGATGACGCCGTCCTTGCCGACCTTGTCCATCACCTCGGCGATGATCTCGCCGACCTCGGGGTCCGCCGCCGAGATGGCCGCGACCGCGGCGATCTGCTCGCGGTTGTCGACCGGGCGGGCGGTTCGCTTGATCTCCTCGACGACCCGATCGACGGCCTGCTCGATGCCGTGCTTGATGACCATCGGGTTGGCGCCGGACGAGACGACGCGGAGGCCCTCGGCGACCATCGCCTGGCCGAGGACGACCGCGGTCGTCGTGCCGTCGCCGGCGACGTCGTCGGTCTTGGTCGCGACCTCCTTGAGGAGCTGCGCGCCCATGTTCTCGAAGGGGTCGTCGAGCTCGATGTCGCGAGCGATCGTGACGCCGTCGTTGGTGATCGTGGGGCTGCCGAACTTCTTGTCGAGAACGACGTTGCGGCCCTTGGGGCCGATGGTGACCTTCACCGCGTCGGCGAGGCGGTCGATGCCGCGCTTCAGCGACCGACGGGCGGTCTCATCGAAGCTGAGCTGCTTGGCCAAGGTAGATCCCTCCGGGATTGCTGGTGGTTGCTGCGTCGGCAGCGGTCGAGCTGCCGGCTTACTCGCCGACGATCGCGAGGATGTCCTTCTGGCTGACGATCAGGAGGTCCTCGTCATCGAGCTTGAACTCGGTGCCCGAGTACTTGCCGTAGAGGACCCTCTGGCCGACCTTGACGTCCATCGCCATACGCTTGCCCTCGCTGTCGAAGGCGCCCGGGCCGACTGCGAGGACCTCGCCCTCCTGGGGCTTCTCCTTGGCGGTATCCGGCAGGACGATGCCGCTCTTGGTCATCTCCTCGCGCGGGGTCGGCTTGACGACGACGCGATCGCCGAGCGGCTGGAGCCTGGTCTTCGTGGCGGTGGCCAACGTCTTCCCTCCTGGGACGGCCGAGGCCGTCCGAACCTGCGGTCAGGGGCGCACTGCGCCCGCTTCTTCGTTGCTGCGGGCCATGCCCGCATCGGTGCCGGTGCGGCCCTCCCGGCCCGCGCCTCCGGCTCCTCTGCCGGGCCAGCGGACCGCCGGGATGGGTCGTTTAGCACTCTCGGTGTGAGAGTGCTAGCAATACTAGGAGCGCCGCTTCGCGAATGTCAACCGTCGCGCGAGGGCAGCCGTTCGATGCGTTCGACCGAGGCGTCGAGCCGGGCCTCGGTGATCGTGCCGTCGGCCACCAGGCGCTCGATCAGGTCGACCGTCCGGGCCACGATCCCCCGATCGAAGATCTGCTGGTTCGTGAACAGCAGCAGGTCGCAGCCGGCCTCGATCGTGAGGGCGACGGCGTCCTCCCCGCCGAACGCGGCGGTGATCGCCCCGGCCTGCAGGTCGTCGGTGATCACCGGCCCGTCCCAGCCCAAACCCTCGCGCAGCAAGCCGGTGACGGTGGGGCGCGAGAGCGAGGCGGGCGCGTTCGGGTCGATCTGGCCGTTCACGACGTGGGCGGCCATCACCGCGTCGACGAGTCCGGACGCGAGCAGCGCGCGGTACGGGTCCAGCTCGCGGTCGCGCCACGTGGCCGTCACGTCGGCGACCCCGAAGTCGGTGTTGGCGGTCGCGCTGCCGAGTCCGGGGAAGTGCTTGAGGGCCGTGCGGACGCCGTGGCGGCGATGGGCCTCGATCTCGATGGCCGCGTCGCGGGCGACCACGGCCGGGTCCGCGGAGAAGGCCCTGTCCAGCGCGCCGACCGCCGGGTTGTCCGGGTTGACGTTCACGTCGACGACCGGCGCGAGGTTCAGGTCGATCCCGGCGCCGGCGAGCGTGGCCGCGAGACCGTCGGCCCAGGCCCCGACCGCGGCGTCGCCGCGCTCGCCGACGGATGCCTGCGACGCCACGTCAGGGAAGCCGTAACGGGGCGAGAGGCGCGTGACCCGGCCGCCCTCCTGGTCAATCGCGACGATGAGCCGGCGGTCCGGCGCAAGTGCCCGGAGCCGGGCCGTGAGCCGCGCGACCTGGGCTGGCGACTCGACGTTCCGCACGCCGCCGGAGCGGGCGTCCCGGTCGAACAGGATGACGCCGCCGATCCCCTCCTCCGCGATGGCCCGACCGATCCAGCTGTCGCGCTCGACGTCGAGGCCGCGGAAGCCCACGACGAGCATCCGTGCAGCCTTCTCGCGGACCGACAGGTGCGGGGCCGGTGTCGGGCCCGGGGTCGCGGAGGGCGTCTCACCCGGGAAGGCGGACGACGCGGGCACGGACGAGGTGGGGCTCGGCGAGGGACCCGCGGTCGTCGGTGCCGGCGCGGTTGGCGCGGGCGTCCAAGGGGGAGCGGAGCCGCAGGCGCCGAGGGCGAGCGCACCCGCGCCGAAGCCCGCGGCGCGGAGGAATGTGCGGCGGGAGAGGCGGCTCAGCGGCCGGGTCGTCGGAACACCATGTCGTACGCGGGAACGAGCGACGCGCCCAGCTCCTCGGGTGTGACGCCCCGCCGCTCCGAGACCCACGCGGTCGTGATCCGCACCCACTCGGGCTCGTTGCGGCCCTTCGGCGCACCGGGCGGCGCGAGGAATGGCGAATCGGTCTCGACCAGGAGGCGTTTCCGGGGGACGATGGCAACCACGTCGGCGGTCGACTCCTCGCCGGTCCGGAACGCGAGGCCGGAGATCGAGATCGCGAGCCCCAGATCGAGCACGCGCCGGGCGTACTCGACCGAGCCCGAGAATGAGTGGATGACCGCCGGCGGCCGATCGGCCCCGAACACGCCCACGGACGACTGCGAGCCGAACCCCGCCGCCCGGAGCTCCTCGACGATCGCGTCCTGCGCGTCCGACCGGCCCGCTCGCGAGCGCACGTGCAGGATCGCCGGCTTCCCCGTCTCCAGCGCCAGGGCGAGGTTGCGCCGGAGGTTCGCGAGCTGGTCGGGGACGGGCGAGAAGACGCGGTCGTAGTCGAGGCCGGTCTCACCGATGGCGAGCACGCGCGGGTCGGACGCCGCGGCGGCGATCTCGCGCCAGCCGGCGGCGTCGACCTTCGCCGCGTCGTGGGGATGGACGCCGACCGAGGCGTCGAGCCAGTCGAAGCGCCCGGCGAGCTCCAGCGCGCGCCGGCACGACGCCACGTTCCAGCCCGGGACGAGGATCCGCTCCAGGCCGGCGTCGCGGGCGCGCTCGAGGACCGCCGCCTCGTCGTCGGCGAACCGCTCGGCGTTGAGGTGGCAGTGGGAATCGATCAGCCGCACCACGGCATCGTGGCACGCCGCGGCGGGATCGGCTGGCGACGCGGGGCGTCGAGCGGCCTTTGGCGCGTCGCCGATCAGCCGGCGGCCGAATCGGCAGCCGCCTCGGCGGTCTCCACCTCGAGGCGGGGGAACAACGGCGCCGAGGTCCCGAGGCGGCCCGTCGTGCCGGCATGGCGGCCCCACTCCAGCTCCTCGAGCAGC
>DATLYV010000181.1:0-6370 GCA_035574535.1 Binatia bacterium | reverse complement strand
GAGCGACCCGACCGCGATCGCCCCGCCGGCCTGGAGGAGGCTGCGGCGCCCCCAGTCCGGCATGCCGGGGCGGGCGGCGTCGGGCGCCGTGGCCGGTTCGCTGGACGGGGCCGCGGGTGCGAGCGCGAGGAGGCGCCGAAGCACCCAGACCCCGACGGCGACCTGGACGCCGGCCACCGCACCGGCGAGGACCGGCGAGACGTTGGGCTCGCGGAGGCCGGCGAGGAAGCCCGCGGCCGCAAAGGCCGCGATGACGGCCGCGGCGAGCGCAAACCGGGTCACCGCGAGGCGCCCGACGAGCGCGCCGATGCCCAGCGCGACCAGCACGATGAAGATCTCGAACGCCAGCTTGTCGTTCTCGCCGAACAGCGCGACGACGAGGTCCTTCGCGCCCGGCGGCTGCACGTCGACGAAGAAGCGCGCGACCGAGGCCAGCGGCGACGGCACGCCCTGCTGGAGCCCGGCGAGAAGCTCGCCGACCCCGAGGGCGGCCGAGACCGCAACCGCGCCGGCGAGGGCAGCCGGCCACCGGGCGCCCGGCCGCCCGCTCACGGGCGCTCCGATTCTCGCGTCCGCGGCGGTGCTCACGCCCCGAACCCTACGACACCTTCGATGACGCTCCGCTGACAGCGCGGCCGCCCGCGGTCCGGCGACCCGTCGCACCCTCGACAGCGCGATCCGGGATGCGCCCGCTTGAGCACGCCGATTACGCTGTCGCGCGTGATCGACCTCGCGCTCCAGATCGACCTGTCCGTCCGGCTCATCGTCGCCGCGGCCCTCGGGCTCGCGGTCGGCTTCGAGCGGGAGATCCACGGCCACCCCGCGGGCCTCCGGACGCACATGCTCGTCGCCTCCGGGTCGGCGCTGTTCACGGTCATGTCCGCGTACGGCTTTGCGAGCGACGCCAACGCGTCGATCATCGACCCCACCCGCATCGCCGCGCAGATCGTGTCCGGCATCGGCTTCCTGGGCGCCGGCGCGATCCTCAAGGACGGCATCGTCATCCGCGGCCTGACGACCGCGGCGAGCCTCTGGGCGACCGCCGCCGTGGGCATGGCCGCCGGGGCGGGGGAGTACGTCATCGCAGGCGTCGCGACGGCGACGATCCTCGTCAGCCTCTGGCCGATCAACGCGCTCGCCGAGCGGCTCCACGGGACCGCCGTCCCCGAGGTTCAGCTGCGGTTGTCGATGGAGCGGCTCGAGTCGCTCGGGGCCGTCACCGGGATCCTCGTCGGACACCGGCTGGAGATCGGCCAGATCTCGACGCAGCGGTTGGGCAAATCGAACTTCCGGGCCGACCTCGCGATCCGCGGCCGGACCCCGTCGGTCATCTCCCAGGCACTCGCGGCGATCGACGAGCTGGACGGGGTCGACATCATCTCGACGAGCTCGGCCGACTAGGTCCGCGCCGCCATGAGCCACGTGCGAGCCCGCGACCTCGGCGTCGTCATCGGTGCGGGCGCGCCCGGGCCGCACAACGCCATCACGGACGTCGCAGGGGTCCGGGTGGGGCACGCGACGCTCGTCTCGGGCGAGGGGCCGCTCGTCGTGGGACAGGGGCCGGTGCGAACGGGCGTGACCGTCATCGTGCCGCACGACGGCGACGTCTGGGCCGAGCCGCTGTTCGCCGGCACAGCCACGCTGAACGGCAACGGCGAGCTCACGGGCCTCGAGTGGATCCGTGAATCCGGCCTCCTCAGCGGCCCGATCGGGATCACCAACACGAACGACGTCGGCAAGGTCCGCGACGCCCTGACCTCCGCCGCGGTCGCCTCGCACGACCCCGGCGCGAAGTACTGGTGCCTGCCGGTGGCGGGCGAGACGTACGACGGCCACCTCAACGACATCGGCGGCGGACACGTCCGGGCGGAGCACGTCGCGGCAGCGCTGGCCGCGGCGAGCGGCGGGCACGTCCACGAGGGCAACGTCGGTGGCGGGACGGGAATGATCTGCCACGAGTTCAAGGGCGGCATCGGGACCGCGTCGCGGCGCCTGCCGGCGAGCGTCGGCGGGTGGACGGTCGGGGTGCTCGTGCAGGCGAACTACGGGCGCCGCGGGCTGCTGCGCATCGATGGCGTGCCGGTCGGCGAGGAGGTCTCGTACGACGTCGTGCCGAGCCCATGGGAGGAGGAGCGCCGCGGCCTCGCTGCCCTGAACCGGCCCCCCGGCGCGGGCTCGATCATCGGGATCCTGGCCACGGACGCGCCGATCCTGCCGCACCAGTGCGAGCGGCTGGCGCGGCGGGCGCCTCTCGGGCTGGCGCGCGTCGGGGGCCTGGGCTCGCCCACCTCCGGCGACCTGTTCCTGGCCTTCGCGACGGGCAATCGCGGCATGCCGCCGACCGAGGCCGAGCCCGCCGGCGATGGCACGCTCCCGCTCCGGGGCTTCCAGGATCGCGCGCTCGGCTACCTGTTCGAGGCGGCCGTGGAGGCGACCGAGGAGGCGATCGTGAACGCGCTCGTCGCCGCGGAGACGATGACCGGGCGCGACGGCCACACGGCGCATCGCCTGCCGCATGATCGACTGGTCGAGGTCATGCGCCGGCACGGCCGGCTCCGGGGCGCCCGCTCGTAGTCCCTGCCGGCTTCCGCCAGCACCGCGCGCGCATCGACGCGCGCATCCGATTGCGACCGACCCGACAGCGCCCGGCGGGCCGGCGTTGCGCGGCCGGGACCGCGGATCGGCGACCGTCGAGGCATGAACGATCGACGGGCGGGCGCAAGGCAGCCGGTCGCCGCGACGAGTTCGAAGCCGGGCGGCGTGAGCCCGGCCCGCGTCTGCCCGAGCCGCGCCGCGACGCCGGCGCCGACATCGGCCGGATGCCCGAGCGCGCGACCGAGACGATTCAGCTATCGCGGCACGTTCGAGCCCGCGCCGAAACGGACTACGATCCGCGCGTGGATCAGCGCGTGCACGTTCCTGGATGGAGCTGGCGCGAGCGCGTGCGGTCGATGACCCGGATCGGCACCGCCCTGCAGGCGGCGCGCGTGGCCGCGATCGGCATCCCGGCGCTCGTGGCGGCAACGGCGCTCGTCTGGCTGCTCGAGGACCGCTTCGGGGTCCTGAACGCGTCGCCGGTCTACCTGCTGGCCGTGGTCGTGACGGCGCTCCTTGCCGGCACTGTAGGGGCCGTTGCGGCGGCGATCGCCGGGGTACTGCTGTACGACTACCTCTTCGTCCACCCGATCCAGACCCTCGAGATCAGCGACCCGGGCGAGTGGCTGAACCTCGTGCTGCTGCTGATCGTGGCGCTGGTCGTCGGCCAGCTGACCGCGATGGAGCGCGCGCGGACGCGGACGGCGGAGGCTCGCGAGCGCGAGGCGCGGGAGCTGTTCCTGGTGAGCCGGGCCCTGGCGACCCGGGTGTCGACGACGGACGTCCTGCCCGAGATCGCCGCCCTCTTGCGTGCCGCTTCGGGCATGGCGTCCGTCTGGATCGCCCTCGGCGCGGACGACGCCGGCGAGCGGGTCGCCGCGATGGCCGGCGAGGCTCCCTCACCCGGGAATCCACTGCATTGGGTGCTGCGACGCATGCCCGGCACGGAACCGGCACGGTGGGTCCGAATCCATGCGGGCGGCATCCGCGAACGGCTCGCGGCCGGGGGTGGCGTCCCCGGCGATCGGAGCCACGCGGTGTTCCGGGTGCGGATCGAGGTCGGCGATCGGCGCCTGGGCTCGATCTGGGCCACCCGCGCCGCGGCGACCGGCTTGCCCGATCGCTCGGCCACTCGCCTCATGGCCGCCGCGGCGGACCAGGTGGGGCAGGCCCTGGCCCAGGACCGGCTGGCGACCGAGGCCGGTGCCGCCGAGGTCGCGCGGCAGAGCGATGCCCTCAAGTCGGCCCTGCTGCAGTCGGTCTCCCACGACCTGCGCACGCCCCTCGCCACGATCCGCGCCGCCGCCGGGACGCTCCACCCGCGAAGCGGCCTGGACGAGGCCAGCCGCGCGGCCAGCTCGGACGCCATCGAGCGCGAGGTGGCGAGGCTGGACCGGCTCGTCGCCAACCTCCTCGACCTCGGGCGCATCGAGGCGGGCGCCCTGCGGCCGGAGCCGGACGTCTTCGAGCTCGACGACCTGGCCGGTCGGACGGTCGACCGCATGGCTGCCCGGCTGGCGGGGCACAACCTCCAGCTCGCGCTCGAGCCGCTACCGGTGCTCGTCGACCCGGTCTTCCTCGATGAGGCGCTGACGAACCTGCTTGACAACGCCGCGAAGTTCGCCCCGGCCGCCTCGACGATCCGGGTAGCCGGCTCGCGGAGCGCCGACGTCGTCCGCCTGGTGGTCGAAGATGCCGGCCCCGGCGTGCCGGATGGTTTCCTGGAACGGATCTTCGAGCCGTTCCAGCGGGGTCCCAGTACGGGTCGCGCAGGCCGACCGGGCACGGGGATCGGCCTCGCCGTCGTTCGGGGTCTCGTCGAGGCGATGGGCGGGACCGCACGCGCTCGGCGAAGTGACCTGGGCGGCCTCGCCGTCGAGATCGAGGTCCCGCACGCGAGCCTCCCGGCGGAGCTCGCGACGGCGACCCGCTGATGCCGCGCGTGGCACCGGGATGAGCGCGGCCACCATCCTCATCGTCGAGGACGACGCCGAGCAGCGGGCGGTCCTCTCCCGCGAGCTCCGAACCCAGGGCTACCTGACCGAGGAGGCGGCCGATGGCCGGGCCGCGCTGGAGCGGTGGGAGGCCGGCCGGCCGGACGTGGTGCTGCTCGACCTCGGGCTGCCCGACATCGACGGCCTCGACATCATTCGCCGGATCCGGCGCGACGCCATGACGCCGATCGTGATCCTGTCCGGGCGATATGCCGAGCGGGAGAAGGTCGAGGCCCTCGATCGGGGTGCGGATGACTACGTGACCAAGCCATTCGGACTGGACGAGCTCCACGCCCGCCTCCGCGTCGCGCTGCGCCGCGCGGCCGGTCCGGCTGCAGACGCCGGTGGCCGGATCACGGTGGGTCCGCTCGTCTTCGACGCCGCTCGCCACGAGGTGCGGGTGGGCGGGACGCCCGTGGCCCTCACGCCCCGGGAGTTCGAGCTGCTCCGCGTGCTGCTCGGCGAGCAGGGTCGGGTCGTCACGAAGGGCAAGCTGCTGCGCGCCGTCTGGGGCCAGGCGTACCAGGGCGAGGACAGCTACGTGTACGTCCACGTGAGCCAGCTCCGGCACAAGCTCGCCGCGGCGGATCCGGCCGGCGAGCTCCGGGACCTCATCGTGACGGAGCCGGGCGTCGGCTACCGCGTCCGGGCGGCCGTGTCGGCGTCTCGTGCAGCCGCCGGGGGCGAAACCTGAGACGGACTTAAGCCGCGCGGGCGGGAAATCCAGCCGTGGCTCTTGGGGCCTCGGCGCACGCTCGAAGCGTGGACACCGAGAACGAGTCCGTCGAGTCGCCACGGCCGCGGCGGAACAACGCCCTCCGGGGCCGCCTGCCCGGCGATCGCCGCATCCGGGTCGAGCGTCCGCATGCCCCGTACTTCCGCTACGCCGACGCGGGCCAGCTCGTGGCGAGGGAGGCCGCTTCCGCCCCGAGGACTCCCGCGGGCCGGGTGGTCGCGCGGTTGCGTGCGGTCCTATTCGGCCGGCCGCTCTCCACCCACGAGGAGATCGACGAGAGGCTCTCCAAGGTCAAGGCCCTCGCGATCTTCAGCTCGGACGCCATCTCGTCCTCGGCCTACGCCACGGAGGAGATCCTCCGAGTTCTCGTCCTCGCGGGTGCCGCCGCCCTCGTCGCCTCGATCGAGGTCTCGATCGCGATCGCGCTCCTGCTCGGGATCGTGGCCCTGAGCTACCGGCAGGTCTGCCGCGCGTTCCCGAACGGCGGCGGCGCCTATGCCGTTGCCCGCGCCGAGCTCAACCCCCTGCTCGGGCTCGTTGCGGCGGCTGCGCTCCTCATCGACTACGTCATGACCGTCGCGGTATCGACGTCATCGGCGCTCGACCAGCTCGCCTCGTTGGTGCCTGCGGCCGGCGACTTCAAGGTCGCGATCGCCGTCGGGGTGATCAGCCTGATGACGATCGCCAACCTGCGTGGCCTGCGCGAGTCGGGGAACATCTTCGCCGTCCCGACCTACGTCTTCCTCGCCCTCGCGCTGGGGATCGTGGGCCTCGGGGTCGTCAACATGCTCACGGGCAACGTGACGCCGGTTCCCAGGCAGCCGAACGCCGAGCAGTTCGGCGTGGAGACCCTCGGTCTGCTGCTGCTCCTCCGGGCGTTCGCGAGCGGGTCGGTGGCGCTGACGGGGGTGGAGGCGATCGCCAACGGGGTTCCGGCTTTCAAGCCGCCGGAGGCCCGCAACGCCGCCCGGACGATGACGGCCATGGCCGTGCTCCTCGGGATGATCTTCGTTGGCGTCTCGGTGGTCGCCGTTGCCTATTCCGT
>DATLYV010000180.1:0-4249 GCA_035574535.1 Binatia bacterium | reverse complement strand
CCGGCCCGTCAGGCGGGCCGGCGCGGCCGATCGATCGACGCGAGCGGCGCGCTACCGGTAGCGGTACGGGAAGAATGTGCCCCCGTCGATGTAGCGCCATGGCCGCATGCGGTACGAGCCGCTCGACCAGGGCCGGTTCTTCCAGACCTCGAAGTGGACGTGCGGCCCGGTCGCACACCCGGTCTCGCCGACGCGGCCCAGCGTCGTCTGCTCCTTGGTGACGTACTGGCCCTTCTTCACCGCGACGGATCGCATGTGGTAGTAGGCCGAGAAGAGGCCGTTGCCGTGCCAGACCCACACCTGGTAGCCGCCGCAGTTGCTCTTCCAGCCTGCGAAGACGACCTTGCCCGATCGCATGGGCACGATGCGGGTGCCCGAGTACGAGGCGATGTCGTTGGCGTAATGGCCCTTGTGCCAGCCTTGGCTGATGTAGGAGTAGCGATTGGCGACCGGCCATGCAGCCGAGACCGCCAGTGGCAGGATCATCGCGACGACCAGGGCCGCCGCGGTGGCGCGGATGGAATTGCGCATGCGGTTGGTGGGCACGCCGTGGCGCTACCCGTACTCCTTTCCTCCTGGAGCCCCGCGGTGGCGCGGGACAACGATGGCTTGCCGCCGGATCGACGGGCGCGCGGCGTCAGGCGCGCGAATCGACGCGACGGGGGTTGCTGGGGGTCGAGCCTCCACCCGCCGGCAGCGCCACCGGTGCCGGAGACTCGTCAGGACGCGGCGCATTCTGCCAGCCGGTGCCCGGTCTGTCATGCGCCTGCATGACATCGAGCCCTCGACATCGCGTCTGGCGCCATCGATTGGGGCCGCCGCGCAGGCCCGACGCGGCCGAGGCTAGGATGCTCCGCGGAGGTGACGAATGGATTCCGGTGGAACGACGATCACCTGGTACGGGCACGCCTGTGTCGAGGTCCGGACGCCAGGCGGCAAGGTCATCCTCATCGACCCGTGGTTCGCCAACCCCCTTAGCCCGAAGTCACCCGATGACGTCGACACGTGCGACGTGATGCTCGTGACGCACGGCCACTCCGACCACTTCGGCAACGCCCTCCCGATCGCCAGCCGCACCCGACCGCGCTGGCCGGCGATCCACGAGCTGCAGCTGTGGCTCGGCTCCGTCTACTCCGCCCCGAACGACTGCATCGGCTTCAACAAGGGCGGGACGATGGAGGTCCACGGCCTCAAGGTCACGATGACGTCGGCGGACCACTCGGCCGGCGACTGGGACAACGCCGCGGGCGCGCCGCGCTACCTCGGCGAGCCGGCCGGCTTCGTGATCGAGCTCGAGGACGGCAGCCGGCTGTACCACGCGGGCGACACGAACGTCTTCGGCGACATGCGCCTGATCGGCGAGCTGTACAAGCCCGACCTCGCGATGCTGCCGATCGGCGGCCACTACACGATGGGCCCGCGCGAGGCCGCTCTGGCGATCGAACTGCTGGGCGTCGGCGAGGTCATGCCGATCCACCACGGGACGTTCCCGCTGCTCGCGGGCACGCCGGACCAGCTCAAGGCCGAGCTCGCGGCTCGGGGTCTCGGCGACGTCCGCGTCCACACGCCGCAGCCCGGCGGCAGCATCCAGCGCTGACCGGGCGGGCCGTTGCGGCCCGACGAAACCCACGAGGGGCCGGCCATCAACCGCCGAACCGTGACCCGAGCGTCCCATCACTGAAATGACGACTGGGTAGGTGCCGTTCTCCCGGGCGAGGGGCTTGCTGTAGCGCGCAGGCCGCGCCAGTGCCCTGCCTTCGCCCAGAGGTCGCATGCAGCTCGAGTCCCAGCACCACGACGCCTTGCGCGATCCGATCCTCGACGGCCGCGACAGCCTGCGGCTCGTCAAGCTCCGGCTCGCCCTGACGCTGATCGCCGTGGCGGTGCTGCCGATCGCCGCGGTTTCGCCGCTGGTCCGCGCGGTCGCCGAGGAGGCCCGCGTCGCCCACCACGAGCGGCTCGTCGACCAGGCCCAGGCCGCGGCCTTCGGGCTCCGGCGCGAGCTGTCGACGTTGCGCGAGTCGAGCGTGAAGCTGCTGGCCGACCCGGCGATCGTCGCGGCCGCGAAGAACGACGCCACCACTGCCGAACGGCGCGAGGCCGTCGACCGGCTGGCGAGCCTCGTGAACGGATCGGCGAGCTTCGTCCTCGGGGCGTCCCTGCTCACCGGCAAGGGGGTGCGGGCCGAGTTCGGCGAGGCCGACTCGCTCACCGCGCTGCCGCCGGGCGTCCTCGTCAGCGGACTCACGACCCTGCCCGGCGAGCCGGCACGGCTGCTCGTCGTCGACACCACGGACAAGGGCGAAGGTCCGGGGCGGACGCTGGTCGCCACGGTCTCCATCCAGGGGCTGCTGACCGCGTCGACCCCCGAGGCGACCCTGCCGGGGCGGCTCCTGCGCCTTGCCGACGCCTCTGGCAACGTGATCGCCCAGGTCGAGACCGCATTCGACCCGAGCGCGCTCCCGGGCGAGGTCCTAGACCTCGCGACCATGGCCGCGCACGACTCCGACGGCCGCGCCGCCCTCGACCTGCCCGGCATCGAGGGCTGGCAGCTGGTCGTCTCGGCCCCGATCCCGCTGGTGGCCATGCCGGTCCAGGCGCTGGCCGCGCTCGGGATGATGCTCGTGCTCCTCGTCGCCTTCACGGTCTGGATGGCCCGCCAGATCATCCGGCCCGCCCGGGCGCTCGAGGCCTCGCGGTCGCGCCTCCACGAGCTGTACGAGAGCGCCCGCGAGGCCGCGCTCCGGGACAGCCTCACCGGCCTCGGGAACCACCGCGCGTTCCAAGAGGCGGTCGGGCGCATGGTCGAGGGCGCGCGCCGCCACGGGACGGTCTTCTCGCTCGTGCTCATGGACATCGACGAGTTCAAGCGGATCAACGACTCGAAGGGCCACGCGACCGGCGACCAGCTGCTGGCCGAGGTCGGCGCGATCATCAGCTCGACGATCCGCGGCGCGGACGCGGCATTCCGCGTCGGCGGCGACGAGTTCGCGATCCTCCTGCCGCACACGGACGCTGCCGGGGCGATCGTCCTGGCCAGGCGGCTCCTCGCCCGTGGCCTCCAGGAGCGCGTCACCGGCCTGTACCGCTGGCCGATCTCGTTCTCCGCGGGCGTCACGTCGTGCCCGGAGTTCGGCACGACGCGCCACGAGCTGACTGCCCAGGCCGACGCGGCTCTCTACCGCGGCAAGCGGGCCGGCCGGACCGTGGTGACCCTGTACGACCGGGAGAAGGACCACGGCCACGTCGACGAGGGCATGCGGGCCGAGCTGTCGGCCGCGATCAGCGCCGTCATCGAGGCCGGGAAGCTGACGCCGGTCTACCAGCCGATCGTCGAGCTCGAGTCCGGGCGGGTCATCGGCTACGAGGGCCTCGTCCGGGTGCCCCGCGAGTCGGCGTTCGCCCACACCGGGGCGCTGTTCGACGCGGCGGAGGTCGCCGGCCGCGTCCACGACCTGGACCGTGCTGCGCTCGACGTGGTGCTCCGGGGCGCGCGGAGCATGGACGAGCGCCAGAGCCTCAGCGTCAACGTCTCGCCGCGGACGCTCGAGTCGGCCGAGTTCAGCCCGGCGGCCTTCCTCGCGATCCTGCGCCGCAACGGGATGCCGCCGGCCCGCGTCGTCCTCGAGCTGACGGAGCGCGAGGCGATCCGTGACCCCGACCGGCTGCGGAACATGCTCCTCGCGATCCAGAACGCGGGCGTCCGCGTGGCGGCGGATGACGTCGGTGCCGGGAACGCGGGCCTGCGCCTGCTGAGCCAGTTCAAGTTCGACGTCGTGAAGATCGACCTGTCGCTCGTCCAGCGGGCCGGCGACGACCGGACGCACTCCGTGCTGCGCTCGATCGTCGAGGTCGCCCAGCGCATGGGCGCGACCACGATCGCCGAGGGGGTCGAGACGTCCGGACAGCTTCGGACGGCGCGCCGCCTCGGAATCAATGCCGGGCAGGGCTACCTCCTGGGCCGCCCGGGCGAGAAGCACGACCTCGGCTGGGTCGACGTCACGGCGCTCGAGCACCGCGAGGATGTCGCGATCCCGGTGACGGCCGATGTCCTCGATCGCCGCGTGGCGGCGGCGCGCTGGGGCGAGGCCGCACCGATCGACGATTCGGACCTCGCGCCGCTCCTGCCGCCGCTCGGGCCGGACGGTCGCCTGGAGAGCCGCGATGCCGCGGCCGCCGCGGCCGGTGGGCGGCCGCGCTCGGCCGTGTTCCCCCGCGCCGCACGTCGCGCGTCCGACTAGGTCCCGGA
>DATLYV010000179.1:0-7540 GCA_035574535.1 Binatia bacterium | reverse complement strand
CCCCCGCCGGTCGGCGCGGCGACCGGCGATCCCGGCGCCTCGGGCCCAAGCGGCTCCGCCGCGCCGCTGCCGACGGGCACCGGCACGCTCGGCCCGGATGGCCCGAGCGGCACGTGGACCATCGACACCACGATTGGCTCGTTCGAGGACTTCACGTCGTCGTTCGTCGGCTACCGCGTCGACGAGACGTTCACGGACCAGCGCGCCAACACGGCAGTCGGTCGGACGCCCGACGTCGAGGGCAGCCTCGTGCTCAACGGCTCGACCCTGACGACGGTCGAGGTCACCGCCGACCTCACGACCCTCCGCAGCGACGACGATCGCCGCGACGGCCAGCTGCGCCGCCAGGCGATCGAGACCGAGCAATTCCCGACCGCGACCTTCCGCCTGACGAGCCCGGTCGAGCTCGGGGCCGTGCCGGTCGACGGCCAGGCGATCGAGACGACCGCCACGGGCGAGCTCACGCTCCATGGCGTGACCCGGACGGTCGAGGTGCCGATCACGGCCCGGCTCTCGGGCGACGTCGTCACGGTCACGGGCTCGATCGAGATCCGCTTCGCCGACTACGATATCGAGCAGCCCCGATCGTTCCTGGTCCTGTCGATCGAGGACCACGGGATCATGGAGTTCCAGCTGCACTTCCGGCACGGCTGAGAACGCGGCGCAATTTGCCACTCTTCGCGACTGAATCCCGGGGGAGCCGTTCTATCCTCACGCCGTGGACGTGAAGCTCCATGCATTCCCGTCTCGGGACCGCGAGTTCCTCGCGTTCGCGCATGCCGCGTTCAACGTGCTCGCCGAGCCACGCACGCCCGAGGCGCTCCAGCGCGCCCTCCGGGTGCGCTACCCGGCGGCGGTCGTCACGGAGCAGGCCGAACTGGCTCGCCGCGGCGATGGCCCGATCGTCTGGTACGCCTTCCGCACGGCCGCGCTCGGGGTGCCCGCGATCGGCGCCGACCCGGCCGAGACCGACGCCTGGGCGATCGTCGATGACGAGCGGCGGTTCCTGGTCGTGAGCCCGGCCTTCGCCCGGATCGTCGAGCTCCCGGCCCGGCGGATCATCGGCCACCGTATCGAGGACTTCAGCAACCCCGACGATCCGACGATCCGCGACGACATCGCCCGCCTCTGGGCCGAGTTCCGCGACGGCGGCACCCTCGCCTCCACCGTCCGCTTCAACTACGCCGACGGCCGGCCGCGCGAGGTCGCCTATCGCATCGTCGCCGACGACGACGGGCCGGGCCGCCACAGGCTCTCGATCACGGTGCTACCCGAGGCGGAGTAACCGCCGAACGGGACGTCCGGGCGACCCGTCCCCGAGGACGGTCGCACACGAGGACTGGAGGGCTGTGCCCGACGCGCGCAGTGGGCGTGGGTCCGAGCGGGGCAGGGCGGCCGGGCGGCTCGGGCGGCGGTGACCCGTTGCTAGCATCGGGATTCGATGGAAGACAGGTTCGACGTCGTCATCGTTGGAGGGGGGTCGGCGGGCTGCGTGCTTGCGAACCGGCTGTCGGAGGATCCCGGGACGCGCGCGCTGGTGCTCGAGGCGGGGCGGCCGGACTGGCGCTTCGACGTTTTCCTGCACATGCCGGCGGCACTGACCTTCCCCATCGGCAGCCCGCTGTACGACTGGGGCTACCGCTCCGAGCCCGAGCCGTTCATGCACGGCCGGCGGATCTACCACGCGCGGGGCAAGGTCCTCGGCGGGTCGTCCTCGATCAACGGGATGATCTTCCAGCGCGGCAACCCGCTCGACTACGAGCGCTGGGCAACGGTCCCGGGCATGGCGGAATGGGACTTCGCCCACTGCCTGCCCTACTTCAAGCGAATGGAGACCGCACTCGCCGCCGCGCCCGATGATCCGTACCGCGGCCATGACGGGCCGCTCATCCTCGAGCGCGGGCCCGCGACCAGCCCGCTCTTCCAGGCCTGGTTCGAGGCGGCCCGGCAGGCCGGCTACCGGCTGACCGACGACGTCAACGGCTACCGCCAGGAGGGCTTCGCCCCGTTCGACCGAAACATCCACCGGGGCCGGCGGCACTCGGCGGCGACCGCGTACCTGAAGCCGGCCGCGCGGCGGCGCAACCTCGAGGTCCGGACGTCGGCGTTCGTGACCGGGATCACGTTCGAGGGCCGGCGCGCCACGGGCGTGGAGTACCGCGCCGGCGGTACGAACCACCACGTCGAGGCCGGCGAGGTCATCCTCTCGGGCGGCGCGATCAACACGCCGCAGCTGCTGCAGCTGTCGGGGATCGGCGACCGCGAGCACCTGCGCGGCCTGGGCATCGAGGTCGTCCAGCACCTGCCCGGAGTGGGCGAGAACCTCCAGGATCACCTCGAGGTCTACGTCCAGCACGGCAGCCGCCAGCCCGTCTCGATGCAGCCCCACGCCACGCAGCTGTGGCGGCGGCCGTTCATCGGGGCGCAGTGGCTCTTCCTGCGCAGCGGTCCAGGCGCGACGAACCACTTCGAGGCCGGGGGCTTCGTCCGTGGCGACGAGGACGTCGACTGGCCGAACCTGATGTTCCACTTCCTGCCGCTGGCCATCCGCTACGACGGCTCGTCGCCGGCGGGTGGCCACGGCTACCAGGTCCACGTCGGCCCGATGTACTCGGACGCCCGAGGCTGGGTGCGGATCCGCGCGAGCGACCCGACGAAGCACCCAGCGCTGCAGTTCAACTACCTGTCGACCGAGCAGGACCGCCGCGAGTGGGTCGAGGCGATCACCGTCGCACGGCACATCCTCGGCCAGCCGGCCTTCGAGCCCTACGACGCGGGCGAGCTCTCACCCGGGCCCGCGGTCCGGACGGAGCAGGAGATCCTCGACTGGGTCGGACGGGACGCCGAGACGGCGCTCCACCCGTCGTGCACGGCGCGGATGGGCACGGATGTCGACGCCGGGGCCGTGGTGGACCCGACGTCGATGCGGGTCCACGGCGTCGAGGGCCTGCGTGTCGTCGACGCGTCGGTCTTCCCGTATGTCACGAACGCGAACATTTACGCCCCCGTGATCATGGTGGCCGAGCGCGCCGCGGACCTCATCCGCGGCGGTTCGACCCTCCCGCCCGAGCCGCTGCCGTTCTTCCGGCACCGGGCGGCGACGCAGCAGGCCACCGAGGCCAATCCGCCCGACCAGGTTGTCCCGCCGGCAGCACCGACGGGGAAGATCGTCCCGGCGATCGCTCGCAGGTAGGCGGGGCGGTGCCCCGCCGTCGTCCGGTGCGAGCGCCCGCTACGCGTTCTTCGGGCGGCGGCCGCCACGACCGCCCGGGATCGGGCCGCGCGACAGGTAGATCGCGCCGTTGCGGACGCCGAGGTTCACGCTGCTGCCCGTCGCGTTGATCTGGCGGGCGATGGCGGCGCGGATCGTGACGAGCTTCTCGCCCTCCTCGAGCTCGACCTTCTTGATCAACGACTGCGGCCCGGCGCCAA
The DNA here is from genome assembly GCA_035574535.1 of Binatia bacterium. Lineage (GTDB taxonomy): Bacteria > Chloroflexota > Limnocylindria > Limnocylindrales > CSP1-4 > UBA5189. The sequence continues at coordinate 4,108 of DATLYV010000179.1, read as the reverse complement.
GCTCGTTGAGCACCTTCTGGATCGTCTGCTCACGCTTCTGAATTGCAAGCTGACGCGGGCTGAGTGCACGGGGCTTGCGCGGCTTGGGTGCAAGCTCCTCCGGCTTCGCGTCGCGAACCTTGACCATTCTCGGGGGCCTCCTGCGTGCGTCAGTGATATGGCATTCGCGCTGATCGTGACGAACGAACGGTAAGCGTAACAAGTTCGCGGCCGGAATGACAAAACCCTGGTTCGGCTGACGAACGCAGGTGACGAACTGGCGTCAGCCGATGATCTGGCGGAGCGCGAAGATGACGTTCGCCGGTCGCTCCGCAAGCCGCCGCATGTACCACGGATACCAGGCGTGGCCGTACGACATCAGGTCACGGACAGCGTAGCCCTCGCGCACCAGCCGTCGTTGCTGGTCCATGCGGATGCCGTACAGCATCTGGACCTCGAAGCTCGTCTTCGGCAGGCCCATGGCCGCGGCATGGTCGGCGATCTGCTCGATGAGCCGCACGTCGTGCGTCCCGAGGCCGAGCTTGACGTCCCGGCCCTGGCGCCGGCCCTCCAACAGGGCGACGGAGAGGGCCACGTAGTTGGCGTCGACGTCGTGGCGCGACTGGTAGGCGATCGAGGCGGGCTCGGCGTAGGCGCCCTTGACCATGCGGATCCGCGGGTCGAGCGGGAGCAGCCGCTGGACGTCCGCGGCGGTCCGGCGCAGGTACGACTGCAGGCACAGCCCGACGTTCGGGTGCGACGCCTTCAGGCGCTCGTAGAAGGCGATGGTGCCCTCCGCGTAGGCGCTGCCCTCCATGTCGATCCAGAAGGTCCGGCCGCCCTCGGCGGCCTTCTCGGCGAGGCGCTTCGCGTGCTCGAACGTCCGCTCGACGTCGAGGTCGTAGCCGAGCTGGGTGAGCTTGATGCTGACCTCGCCGTCGAGGCCGCGGGCCTCGATCTCGCCCATGAGCCAGAGGTAGTGCTCGGCCGTCGCATCGCCCTCGGCCAGGTCGGTGATGTTCTCGCCGAGCCGGGTGAACTCGCTGGCGATGCCCTCGGCCTTGAACTGCTCCGCGGCGTCGAGGGCCGCCTCGGGCTCCTCGCCCGGCATGAACCGCCGGACTGCCCGCTTCGCGAACCACAGTCGCGGCAGGTTCTTGCGGAGCCAGCCGTTCCGCGCCATCCAGAGCAGCAGCCGACGCATCACCGCGCAGCCTACCGCGCCGGGGCCGCCCCAAACCGGGCCACCTGGACCGGGCCACTCGGCTCGAAACTTCCGCCGCACATTCGCCGCATACTGGATCGGTGACGACGAACGGCCCCGGAGGCGCGACCCGCCGCGAGACCGACTCGATGGGCGCCATCGAGGTCCCCGCGGAGCACTACTGGGCGGCCCAGACCCAGCGCTCGCTCCACCACTTCGCGATCGGCCGCGACGTCATGCCGCGACGGATCATCCAGGCCTTCGGGCTCCTGAAGCTCGCCGCGGCCGACGTGAACCACGAGCTGGGGCTCCTGACCGAGGAGCAGCACGGGCTGATCGTCGCGGCCGCCCGCGAGGTTGCCGACGGTGCCCTCGCGGACGAGTTCCCGCTGCGGGTCTGGCAGACCGGCTCGGGCACCCAGTCGAACATGAACGTCAACGAGGTCATCGCGGGCCGCGCGAACGAGGCGGCCACGGGAGCGAGAGGCGGCAAGTCGCCGATCCACCCGAACGACCACGTCAACCGCAGCCAGTCGAGCAACGACACCTTCCCGACGGCGCTGCACATGGCCGTGGCGATGGCGCTCAACGAGGACCTCCTGCCGGCCGTCCGCGCGCTGCGCGACGCGCTCGACGCGAAGCGGGCCGAGTTCGGCGACGTCGTGAAGATCGGGCGGACGCACCTCCAGGACGCGGTCCCGCTCACGCTCGGGCAGGAATTCTCGGGCTACGTGGCCCAGCTGGACGGCGACCTCGCGCGCATCGAGGCGACGCTTCCCGGGCTGTACGAGATCGCCCTCGGCGGCACCGCGGTCGGGACGGGCCTCAACGCCCACCCGGAGTTCGCCGAGCGCGTCGCGCGCCGCATCGCCGACCTGACCGGCCTGCCGTTCGTCACCGCGCCGAACAAGTTCCAGGCGCTCGCGGGTCAGGAAGCGACGGTCTTCGCCTCGGGGGCGCTCAAGACCCTCGCGACGAGTCTCATGAAGATCGCCAACGACATTCGCTGGCTCGGGTCGGGGCCGCGGGCTGGGCTCGGCGAGCTGATCCTGCCGGAGAACGAGCCCGGCTCGTCGATCATGCCCGGCAAGGTGAACCCGACCCAGGCCGAGGCCCTGACGATGGTCTGCGTCCAGGTCTTCGGTTACGACGCTACGATCACCTTCGCCGGCTCGCAGGGCAACTTCGAGCTCAACGTGTTCAAGCCGGTCATCGCCCACGACCTGCTCCACGCGATCGAGCTCCTGGCCGACGCCTGCCGCAGCTTCCGCGAGCACTGCGTCGAGGGCCTCAAGGCCAACCGGGCGCGCATCGACGAGCATGTCTCGAACTCGCTCATGCTCGTGACGGCCCTGACACCCCGGATCGGCTATGACAAGGCTGCCGAGATCGCCAAGAAGGCACACACGGAGGGGACGACGCTCCGCGCCGCCGCTCTGGCGCTTGGCTACCTCGGCGAGGCCGAGTTCGACGAGCTGCTGCGACCGGAGGCGATGACGAAGCCTTCGACCTAGGACACGCCAGTAAACGCGAGCCGGCCCTCGCTGCGGAACCCGCCAACGGGGCGGGACGCGGGCCGCCAGGAGGGGCAGTCAGTGCGCTGGAGACGATCGAGCCAGATCCAGGTGGAGGACCGGCGCGGCCAGGGTGGCCTCGGCGGTGGACTCGGCGGCATCCGCGTCGGGGGCGGTGGCGTCGGCATCCCGATCCCGATGGGCGGCGGGATCGGCGGCATCGTGCTCGTCATCATCATCTTCGTCGTCATCCAGCTCCTCAGCGGCTCCAGCCTCGGCGGGGCGCTGGGCGGGCTCGGGGGCGCGCCACCGGCCGGCGACGACCAGCCGCTCACCTCGCTCGCGCCGGACGACCCGATCCAGTTCGTGAACGCCGTCACGGTCGACCTCCAGGAGTTCTGGACCGACCGCTTCGCCGCGGCGGGCAAGCAGTACCCGGAGACCCGGACCGTGGTCTTCGAGGACCAGACCAGCACCGGCTGCGGCGTCGCCTCGTCGGCGACGGGCCCGTTCTACTGCCCGGCCGACCAGCGGGTCTACCTCGACCTCGGGTTCTTCGAGGAGCTCAACCGGCGCTTCGGGGCGCCGGGCGACTTCGCCCAGGCCTACGTCATCGCCCACGAGTACGGCCACCACGTCCAGGACGCGCTCGGGATCATGGCCGAGATGCAGCGCCAGCAGAACTCGAGCAACGCCAACGACCTGTCGATCCGGCTGGAGCTCCAGGCCGACTGTCTGGCGGGCGTGTGGGCCCACTCGGTCTTCACGTCGCCCGACCAGTCGGACGTCGAGTCGATCACCGACCAGGACGTCCAGGAGGCGATCAACGCGGCCCAGGCGGTCGGCGACGACCGCATCCAGGAGCAGGCGACCGGCCGCATCGACCGCGACTCGTGGACGCACGGCTCGGCCGAGCAGCGGGCTCGCTGGTTCAACGCCGGCTTCCGGCAGGGGAGCACGGACGCCTGCAACACGTTCGACGCCCAGTCGCTCTGAGGGTCGCGGCCTGGGGCGGCGCGCCGCGGAGGCGACGGGTCAGATCGGGCGCTGGGCGTTTCGGGGACCTGGCTGCTTCGGCGGGAGCGTCGCGGTGTCGTCGAGCCTCGATCGAAGTCAGCGCCTCCGCTCCGGCGGCGGCGCGAGGTCGCGGGCGAGGTCCCGGGGCGCCACCCGGGGCCCGAACCGCGGCGGCATGATCCCGGCGCCCTCGATCAGCCGGACGACCCGGGCGCGGTGGCCGGCCCACGGCGCGAGGAGCGCGAGCATCTCGTCGTCGGTGCTGCGGAGGCGACGCGCGAGCGCGTAGCCGACGACGTGCGACAGGTGTGCGTCACCGACGCTCACCGCGTCGGGGTCGCCGAGCGCCCGGAGCGCCACCTCGGCGGCGGTCCACGGCCCGATCCCCGGGATC
>DATLYV010000178.1:0-3079 GCA_035574535.1 Binatia bacterium | reverse complement strand
GGCGGCTCCCGGAGCGGCCCCGCGATCAGCTCCGGGCCGTGAGCGCCGCGGCCAGCCTCGGGAAGGCGTTCACGACGTCCTGCGGGAACAGGAAGCCGAAGATCGCGAGGATGACCGGGATCACGTTGTTCCGGAGGATGTCGGCGATCAGCGTGCTGTCGAGCAGGTCGTGGGCCGTCCGCAGCAGCGTGAACTCGCCGGTGCCGACTCGCTCTCGGACCTCGGGCAACGTGTAGTACGGGTCGAGGACGAGCAGGAACACGATCAGGAAGATGAAGCCCTCGAGCACGCCGAGGATGCCCCCGAGGATCTCGTCCAGCACCGGGTAGCGGTCAAAGAGCGGCGCCGGCCGGTACGTGAGCTGGATCAGCAGGCTCAGGGCGAAGGCCGAGGCAGCGAAGACCGCCCCGAACGCGACCATGTAGCTGTACTGCGGCGCAATCCCGGTCCACTGCTGGGACAGGTACTCCCCGAGCGGCTGCCGGAGCTGGGCCGCGAGCACAAGCGAGAACAGGACCGCGGCGATGCCGAGCAATCGCCGGATGACGCCCTGGGCGTAGCCGACGATGAACATCCCGATCAGCGCGAGGACGATGACCAGGTCGAAGGCCTGGAGACGACTCAGATCCACCTTGCTCCCCTCCCCCGGGTGCCGGACGGCGGCAGCGTAGCAGGCTCAGGAGCGGAATCTGGCTCCCAGGTGGTGCTCCAGGGATGCGGTGATGGTACTGATGGCCGCATCGATCTCCGCCTCGTCCGCGGACCCGTCCGCGCCGCCGAACCGCAGGCGATACGTCAGGGCGCGCTCGTCATGGCCGAGCGGCCTGCCGCGGTAGACGTCGGTGAGGGTGAGGTCGCGCAGCAGCGGACCGGCGGACTCCCGGATCCGTGCGGCCACGTCGCCCTGGGGGACGCGATCCGGGACGTCGACCGTGAGGTCGCGCTCGAGCGGCAGGACGCGCGGCAACGGCTCGATCGCCTCGACGGGCAGGGTGCCGCCCGCGAGCCCCGCGACCGACAGCTCGGCGACGTACAGGCGGCCGCGGATGTCCCACTCCTCGGCCAGGCGCGGGTGCAGCTCCCCGACGACGCCGCTGATCGCCAGCCCGCCGTCCCCGCAGCGGGCCTCGACGGTCGCGCTCCGGCCGGGATGCAGCACGGGCTCTGTCGACAGGGCCGCGTACCGTGGCGCACCCGCCCCGATGACCGCCGCGACAAGCTCGATGGCGCCCTTGGCGTCCTCCAGGTCCGCCTCGCGCCGCGGCCGGTTCCAGGCCGGCGGCTCCGCGGCCCCAACCACCGCGAGGCCCAGGCGCCACCACTCCCGCGCACCGTCCTCGACACGGCCGTAGCCCTTGCCGACCTCGAACGCCGCCACGTCCGCGTTGCCGTGCCGCTGGTTTCGCTGCACGACCTCGACGAGGCTCCCGACGAGCGCCCGTCGCAGGACCGAGTGGTCGCTCGAGAGCGGGTTCGTGACGGTGATCGAGCCGCCCTCCGCGGGCGCCTCGCCGCGGGCCGGGGGGCGCCGCTCCAGCCAGGCGAACGTCTCCTCGAGCTTCGTGCTGACCAGCGCGTAGCTCACGACCTCGTGGAAGCCGGCGCCGACGAGGCCGTCCCGGATCCCGTCGCGCGCTGACAGCGGCCGCTCGCGCCACTCTGGCATCGGGGTCGCGGGTAGGCGGCCGGGGACGCGCTCGTAGCCGTGGACGCGGGCGACCTCCTCGGCGATGTCGGCCTCGATCTCGATGTCCCGGCGCCACGTCGGCACCGTGGCGAGAATCGCCGCTCCCGCCTCGGCCCGGATCGTCTCCGGCTGCGTCCCCTCGCTCCCCGCGACGATCAGCACGTCGATCGCGCCGTCCGCCGGCGACGTCTCGATCCCGACCCGCGCGAGCACCTCCCGCTGCGCCTCGGCGCCGAGCGCCGTCCCGAGCAGCCGATCGACCCGGGCCGGCCGGAAGGCCACGTACCGTGGCGCCGGCTCCTGCGGGTGGGTGTCCACGGCGCCGGCCGCGGCCCGGCCGCCGGCCCATTCGGTGATCAGCCGGGTCGTCCGGTCGGCGCCCAGGCGCGCGAGCCGGAACTCCTGGCCCTTCTCGAACCGCAGACTGGCGTCGGATCGCAGGGCGTACCGGAAGGCCGTGCGGCGGATGCTCACCGGGTCGAAGATCGCCGACTCCACGATCACCGTCGTCGTCTCGTTGCCAACCTCGGAATCGGCGCCGCCCATGACCCCGGCGATGCCGAGCGGGCGCTCCGGGTCGGCGATCAGCAGCGTCTCGGGCGTCAGCTCGCGGACGACGTGGTCGAGCGTCTCGAGCCGCTCGCCGTCGCGGGCCGGCCGTACGAGGATCTCGGCGAGCCCATCGGCGGCCCGCCCCACCGCGGCCGCGTCGAACGTGTGGATCGGCTTGCCGAGCTCGACCATCACGTAGTTCGAGGCGTCGACGACATTGCTGATCGGGCGGATGCCGGCGGCGATGAGGCGCATCTGGACCCAATCCGGCGACGCCCGGACCTCGACGCCCTCGATCCATCGACCGACGAAACGCGGGCAGAGCCGCTCGTCCACCACGCGGACCCGCAGCCGCGCATCGGATCGCAGGGCCGCATCTTCGACGACGTCCGTCGGCGGCATCCGGACCTCGCTCCCCGTGACCGCCGCGACCTCGCGCGCGATCCCGACGATCGACAGGCAGTCGCCCCGGTTCGGCTTGACGTCGACGTCGAGCACGACGTCGCCGTAGAGGTCCGCTAGCGGTGCTCCCAGCGTCGCTGACGAGTCGAGGATCAGGATGCCGTCCGCGTCGGCCGTGAGCCCGAGCTCGTCGCCCGAGCAGAGCATGCCGTTCGAGACGACGCCCATCTTCTCGGTCCGCTCGATGCGGCGATTGCCCGGCAGCACGGCGCCCGGGAGCGCCACGGGCACGCGCTGGCCCGGGGCGATGTTGGTGGCGCCGCAGACGATCTCGAGCGGCTCGCCCGCGCCGGTCCTGACGCGCGTCAGGGACAGGCGGTCGGCCCGCGGGTGCTTCTCGACCGCGACGAGCTCGCCGACGACGACGTTGGCCCATTC
>DATLYV010000177.1:0-22920 GCA_035574535.1 Binatia bacterium | reverse complement strand
CGGACCGATCGACCGGCGACGAGCCGCGCCCCTTCGGGCTGCGGAACATCGACTTCGAGGCCGAGCCGGGCCAGCTCGTCGCGCTGGTCGGGCCGTCGGGGTCCGGAAAGACGACGACGACCTACCTCGTGCCGCGGCTCTACGACGTCGAGTCGGGGGCGGTCGAGATCGACGGCATCGACGTCCGGAAGATCAGCCTCGTCTCGCTGGGCCGCGTCATCGGCTTCGTGACCCAGGAGACGTACCTGTTCCACGCCAGCGTCCGGGACAACCTGCTGTACGCCAAGCCCGACGCAACGCAGGAGCAGATCGAGGCAGCGGCCAAGGCCGCCGCGATCCATGATCGCGTCATGGAGCTGCCCCGGGGCTACGACACGATCGTCGGCGAGCGCGGCTACAAGCTCTCGGGCGGCGAGAAGCAGCGGATCGCGATCGCGCGGGTGCTGCTGAAAGACCCGCGGATCCTGATCCTCGACGAGGCGACCTCCGCCCTCGACACCGTCAGCGAACGGCTGATCCAGGCGGCCCTCGAGCGCCTCGAGAAGGGCCGGACGACCATCGCGATCGCCCATCGCCTGTCGACCATCCTGCGCGCCGACCAGATCCTCGTCTACGACGGCGGCCGAATCGTCGAGCGCGGCACCCACGCGGAGCTGCTGCAGCGCGGCGGCCTGTACGCCCGGCTGTACCACGAGCAGTTCGAGGCTGCCGGCCAGCCAGGGACCGCTGCCGCCGGCACCCCAGCGCCGGCCGGCGCCGCCGGAGCCGTCGCACCCGACGGCAGCCCCGTCCGGGCCGGCCGATGAGCCGGTCGCGCTCCGCGACCCTCGTCCACGAGGGCGGGAACCGCTTCGTTGCGACCACCGGCACGAACCGCACGATCGTCTACGGCGACCGGCCCGAGGCGAACGAGCTCAGCCCGGTCGAGACCCTGCTCGCGTGCCTCGCCGGGTGTTCCGGCATGGACGTCGCCTCGATCGCGCTGAAGAAGCGCCAGTCGATCGAGCGCTACGAGATCCGGGTCGAGGCCACCCAGCGCGACGAGTACCCGCAGGTCCTCACCCGGGTCGACGTCGTCCACGTCGTCGAGGGGCCGGGCGTCGACGAGCCGGCGATCCGCCGGTGCATCGAGCTGTCCGCGACGAAGTACTGCCCGGTCAACGCGATGCTCTCCGCTGGCGCGACCGAGATCCACCACCGCTACCGCGTCCGCAACACCGGCGCGGCGTCCTTCGAGGTCGAGGGCGAGGTCGTCGTGACCGGCCCGTACCGGCGCCCGGACCCCGTCGGGTAGGCGCTTGCCCGGCCCGGGCGGCGAGCTGTGCTATGGTTGCGACTCAAGGGCACTTGAACTGATGGCGAAATCGCCCTTGACTCGCGCCGTCCACGCAGCCTGAGGAGTCCGCCCAACCGATGCTGGCCACGTTCTTCCTGATGCTCCGCGAAGGCCTCGAGGCCGCACTCATCGTCGGGATCATCTCGGCCTACCTCGTCAAGATCGGGCGACGTGACGCGTTGCCGAAGGTCATGACAGGCGTCGCGGCCGCGATCGGACTCTCGATCGCGCTCGGGCTCCTCATCACGTTCACGATCCAGCGCGTGCCCCTCGTCATCCAGGAGACGCTCGAGGGCCTGGCGGCCATCCTTGCCGTCGGCGTGCTGACGTGGATGCTCTTCTGGATGCGGCGTCAGGGCCGGGCGATCAAGGGCGAGCTGGAGCACGGCGTCGACATCGCCCTGTCGAAGGGCAGCACGCGCGCCCTCGTCGGGCTCGCGTTCCTGGCCGTGATCCGCGAGGGCGTCGAGACGGTCCTGTTCATGATTCCGATCCTGTCGTTCAACGGCACCGGCTTCGACGTCGTCTTCGGCGGGGTCGCCGGCCTCGTGATCGCGGTCGCAGTCGGCTGGGGCATCTTTGCGGCAGGCCTCCGGATCAACCTGCGGCGCTTCTTCACGGTCACCGGCACCGTGCTGATCTTCGTTGCGGCCGGGCTGGTGGCGTTCGCGATCGCGGAGTTCGGCGAGGCGGGGCTGTTCGTCAACGCCGGAACGGCATTCGACCTGAACCGCGTCCTGCCGGACAACGGGCCGCTCGGCAGCGTCCTGCGCGGCCTGTTCGGCTACCGGTCCGCCCCGACCCCGCTCGAGCTCATCGCATACCTCGTGTACCTCGTGCCGGTGCTGTTCCTGTTCATCGTCGATCGGCCGCTCATCCGGCGGCCCGCCGTCGCGGCCTGACGCCGCGCTGGTTTCGGCAGTCCCAGCGGCCGCCGTCCGGTCGCGTCCCGAGGAGGTTCCAGGATGTCTCGTCTCGTTCGGCCCGCGTTCCTGACCAGCTGCCTCGGCCTCGCCGCCGTGGTGGCGGCGTGCGGCGGCGACTCCGGCGCGTCGTCCGCCCCGACCACCGTGCCGTCCGGCGTGGTCGCGGTCGAGACGAAGGAGTACCAGTTCACGCCATCGACAGTCACCATCCCGGCCGGCAGCGTGACCTTCTCGGTGAAGAACGCCGGCACCGAGGAGCACGAGTTCGAGGTCTTCCAGGCGGACGGCACGACGGTCATCGACGAGATCGAGGGCCTCGTCCCGGGCCTGACGAAGACGCTGACCCTGTCCCTCGAGCCAGGCACGTACCAGTTCATGTGCAAGCTGAACGGGCACGACGTCCTCGGCATGAAGGGCACGCTCACCGTCCAGTAGCCGGCCGCGCGCCCGCCCCTGCCCGCGGGCACCTTCGCCGCGGGGACTACCGGGCCGCCGGCGCGGCGCGTGCGACGCGCATGGCCGCGTCGCGGAGGTGCGCGTAGCCGGGCTTCACGACCTCGTTGATGATCCGGAGCCGCTCGTCGAACGGGGCGAAGGCCGACTTCATGGCGTTGATCGTCAGCCACTCCATCTCGCCGAGCCCGATGCCGAAGGCCCGATCGAGCGCCTGCATCTCGCTCGACATCGAGACGTTCGACATCAGCCGGTTGTCGGTGTTGACCGTGACCCGGAAGCGGAGGCGACGGAGCAGGTCGATCGGGTGCTCCTCGAACGACGGCGCCGCGCCGGAGTGGACGTTGGAGGTCGGGCACATCTCGAGCGGGATGCGCCGGTCGCGGACGAACGCGGCGAGCCGCCCGAGGGTCACCGAGCCGTCGTCGAGAACCGTGATGTCGTCGACGATCCGGACGCCATGCCCGAGCCGCTCGGCGCCGCAGAACTGCAGCGCCTCCCAGATGGACGGCAGGCCGAAGCCCTCGCCGGCGTGGATCGTGATGTGGAAGTTCTCGTGGCGGATCCGGTCGAACGCCTCGAGGTGGCGGGTCGGGCGGTACCCGGCCTCCGGGCCGGCGATGTCGAAGCCGACGACCCCGGCGTCGCGCCAGCGGATCGCGCACGCCGCGACCTCGACCGAGCGGGCGGCCTGGCGCATCGCGGTGACGATCGAGCGGACGACGATCGGGTGGCCCGCCGCCGCCGCGTTCGCCATGCCGATCTCGTAGCCGCGCAGGATCGCTTCCTGGACCTCGTCGAGCGTCAGCCCCTTCCCGGTGCACAGCTCCGGCGCCATGCGGATCTCGGCGTAGACGACGCCGTCCGCGGCGAGGTCTTCGGCGGCCTCGGCGGCCACGCGCGCGATCGCGTCCTTGTCCTGCATGACACCGAACGTGTGCTGGAATGTCTCGAGGTACAGCTCGAGGGACTTCCGGTCGGCGCCGCGGCGGAACCAGATCGCGAGCTCGTCGACGTCCTCGGTCGGGAGGTTGCGGTAGCCGTACTCGCGCGCCAGGTCGACGACCGTGGCCGGCCGTAGGCCCCCGTCCAGGTGGTCGTGGAGGAGCGCCTTGGGCGCCTGCCGGATCGTCTCGAGGCTCAGCATTGGTTTCGCGGGATGGTACGCGCCGGGGCAACCGCGAGGCGCCCCGGCGTGGCGACCGAAGCGGAGGTCGACGGTCTGCAACTCGCGGACCCCGGCCGAGGTTCGCATGGCCATCGGGGCCATCGCCGGACCACGGGCTCGCTCGCGACCTGACGAGTGCCGCGACCCGCGGGCCCCGGGGGGCCGGCCGGGCATCGCGACCGAATGCCGGGCCATCGGTCATCCGACCGATGGCCTTTCGCGGTACGACGCCTACACTGCCGGCACATGGCCGCGCAGCGGACCCTGCAGAGCCCCGTCCTCGTCGGACGCGACCACGTGCTCGCGCTATTCGAACACGTCATCCACGAGGCATCGGCCGGTCGCGGCAGGACGCTGCTGATCGCCGGCGAGGCAGGCATCGGCAAGACCCGTGTCCTGGGCGCGCTGCTCCGCCAGGCCGCGACGGCCGGGTTCCGCTGGGCGAAGGGCGACGTCGCGCCCCAAGACCAGCTGGTGTCGCTGGCCTCGATCAAGGACCTCGCCCGCGCGATGCCCGTCGACGAGTGGGGCTCGAGCGGTTTGGACCTGCTCGCGATCCGGCCCGGCAAGGGCGGCGACGCGCTGGCCGCGCGACGCATCTTCGTCCACGAGATCACGGAGCGAATCATGGCCGCGATCGAGCGGCCGACGCTGCTCGCGTTCGAGGACGTCCACTGGGCCGATGAGCTGGCGCTGGAGGTCATCGCCGACCTCGCGCGCTTCGCGCCCGACGCGCCGCTGATCGTGGCCGCCGCCTACCGCCCGGAGGAGCTGCCAGTCGGGTCGATCCACCGGGAGTGGCGGGCGAGGCTGCTCACCCAGCGGCTGGCCGAGGAGGTGCTGCTCGACCGGCTGGAGCCCGCCGAGACGGCCCAGGTCACGTCGCTCATCCTCGGCACCGGGCTGCCGGCGCCGCGGGACGTCGCCGAGGCCGTGCACGACCGGACGAACGGCATCCCGCTCCACATTGAGGAGCTTCTGGCGGCGCTCGGCGACACAGTCACGGACGGGCGCACGATCCGCGACGCGGCGGTCCCGTCGACCCTCGAGGATGCAATCCTGGCGCGGGTCGCCCACCTGAGCACGGACGCGCAGGCCGTCGCCCGGGCGGGCGCCGTCGTCGGCCGATGCTTCGCACCGGACGTCCTGGCCGGGATCATGGGTCGCCCGCCGTTCGAGCTCGACGACCCGCTCTCCGAGCTGGTGCGTGCCGGGATTCTCCATCCGTTCCAGTTCATTGACCGCGGCTACTACGACTTCCGCCACCAGCTCCTCCGGGACGCGATCTACGAGAGCGTGCCGCCGGGCGAGCGGCGACGGCTCCACGCGCGGGCGGCCGAGTTCGGCACCGAGCTGATCGGCACGACGGAGGTCCACACCTCGGTCCACTACGAGCGCGCGGGCCTCCGAGCCCAGGCCTTCCGGACGGCGCTGGCCGGCGCCGAGGCCGCGGCCGCCGTGGCCAGTCGCTACGAGGCGTTCGAGCTGTACCGCCGCGCCATCGCCAACTTCCCGGACGACCTGGGCGCGCCCGAGCGGGCCGACGTCTGGATGGCGTACTGCGATGCCGGGTTCGCGGTCGACGAGGTCCAGGCCGCCGAGGAGGCGGCGACCAACGCCCGTCGCCTGTACCTCGAGGTCGGCGACGCGCTGAAGGCCGCGGACGCCCTCGTGGCGCTGGCCGGGTTGTGCCGGCGCGACGTGCGGCCCAGGAGCGAGCGTGCCGCCCTCCTCGCCCAGGCGGAGAGCGAGCTGGCAGCGGTCCCCGATTCGCCGCAGCGGGCGTCGTCCTACGTCGACCTGCGGACGATGCAGGCCGTCCTCGACCTCGACGTCGCGAACATCGAGGGCGCCCGCCGGCGCATCGCCGAGGTGCGGGCATTCGCGGACGAGTCGGGCATGGAGATGTCGCCCGCCGAGATGACCCGGCTCGACATCGAGCACATGGCCGCCTGGGCCGACGTCCTCGCGGGCGACGCCAGGCCCGGCCTCGCCCGGATGCTCGAATGGTCACGCGAGGCCCGCGACCGGTCGTACGAGGCGACGGGCGTGACGAACTACCGGGTCACCGCCGACGTCGCCGCGCGCGTGATGGAGTACGCGATCGCCGAGGTCGGCGTGGCCGAGGGCATCCGCTACGCCGACGCGGTGCAGCAGTCGTACTGTCGGCACGTGATGTCGGCGACGTCCGCGATCATCGCCTGGGCCGCCGGTCTGTGGGACGAAGCCGTCGAGGTCGCCGAGCTCGAGCTCGTGCAGCGCGGCAGCCGCCGGGGCTCGATCGGCTCCCGCGCGACCCTGGCGTTCGTGGCGCTCGGTCGCGGCGACGTCGAGCGGGCCCGCTCGCTGCTCGACATATCCCTCGCGATCACCCGCCCGAGCGGCGAGGTCGATCTCATCCTGCCGGCCCTGTGGGGCCTGGCCGAGACTGCCCTCGTCGAAGCCAACCCGGCACGGGCGTACGACCACTGCCTCGAGGCCCTCGAGCTCGCGGCGCCGACCGGCGAGCGGGCGCTGCTCGTACCGTTCGTCGTGACCGGGACGCGCGCCGCGCTCCTCGATCGCCGGCTCGAGGCCGCCCGACGCTGGCTGGACCGGATCAGCCCGATGTTCACCGCGTGGCAGGAGCTCGCGGCGCCGGCGCTCAGCCACGCCGAGGGCCTCGTCCGGCTGTCGACCGGCGCGACGCTCGCCGCGCGGGCGGCGTTCGAAACGGCGATCGACGGCTGGGCGGCCCGCGGACGGATCTGGGAGACGACCTGGGCACGGCTCGACCTCGCGGCCGCCCTCGTGCGCGCGAACCGCCACGGGGAGGCCGTCCCGCTCCTGGCCGACAGCATTTCGACCGCCCGCCGCCTCGGCAGCCTGCCGATCCTCCGCCGCGCGGAGGAACTCCAGAAGGCCGTGGGAGCGCGGGCCCGCGGCCAGGAGCCGTGGGCGCCGCTGAGCAGCCGCGAGTTCGAGGTCGCTCGCCTCGTCGCGCAGGGCCTGACCAACGGCGAGATCGCCGAGCAGCTCTTCGTGTCGCCGAAGACCGTCAGCGCCCACGTTGAGCACATCCTCGCGAAGCTCGGGGTCTCGAGGCGCGCCGAGATCGCCGCCTGGGCGACGGCGATCGATGGTCGACGCGCCGATGCGACTGCGGCGCCCGTCGCCGGCGGGACGTTGAGGACGCACTGAAGGTCGCGGCGCGCAGGCGAAGGGGCCGGGCCCGTCGCGGGCCCAGCCCCGATGGCGCCAGGCGACCTCAGCCGCCGTTGTCGCCGGTGCCGACGCAGGAGACGTTCGGGTTCCACTCGAAGAACAGACCCGATGGGTTGCCCTGCCACAGCCACAGGTGCCGCTCATAGAAGTCGGGCAGGCCATAGCGGTTGCCGGCCGGCGTGAGTTCCATGTCGCGACCGAAGATCCTGGGCGTCGTGGCACCGAAGGCCGCCTCCCAGAGCGGCCTCAGCGTCACGTACTCGACGGCCACGAGCCTGTAGCCGCCGTTGCGCTCCGGGGCATAGACGAGCACCTCCGGCTGCAGAGGGTCGACCGCGGGGTCCACGACAAGCGAGCCTTTCACGAAGTGCTGGCCCATCGTGCCGACGCCCGGCTCCTCGGTGCAGACGTAGAACAGCTCGTAGCCGTCGTCCAGCGCGGCCTGCAGCTCGTGGTACTGGACCGTGACCTGGCGAACCGCGGCGATCTCGCGCTGGCCGCCCGCAGCGGCCAACCCGGACGACGCGACGAGGGCGCCCATGGCCAGGGCCAGGGCGACGGCGGCCTGGCGCCGCCGGATGGATCGATCGGGACGCATCACGACACCTCGACCGACACTTCGTAGACCTCGGGCGTGGGGTGGCCCGCACGCTCGTGGATTCGCATGACCGCCTCCTTCGACGGCCCGGTCGCAAGGCAGAAGACCTTGCCGGCCTCGGGATCGAGCCAGGCGCGCTCGTAAACGACACCCTCCTCGTCCTGGATCGCGAGGTCGCGCCGGTGCGCCTCGGCGAGCTGCTCGGCCGTGACGTCGAAGAAGCCGTTATGAACGTCCATGAACGTCGCCATCTGCTACCTCCGTGGTGCCTGCGCGGCGGGCCCGCGCCCATCGACCAGCTTCGGACCCTGCCTGGTCCGCCGTCATCGGTCGAGTGACCGATCGGCCCGTCGCGGTACGTCCGGATTTGCCGGCAACTACATCGCGCACCGCCGTGTTGAACCCTTCGTGCGCGGAATCTGGTCCTCGTTTTCGACTCGCAATTGGCCCAATGGGCTAGGCCAAGTCGGGAGTACACTGCGCCGATGATTGCCCGGCCCACCCGTTCCGACTGGATCCTCCTCCTCGCCCTCGGGGTCATGTGGGGCACCAGCTACGCATTCATCAGGCTCGGTGTCGAGACCCTCCCGACCTTCACGCTGATCGCGACCCGGCTGGCCATCGGGCTGGCGCTCCTGGCGACGGTGGTTGCCGTGGCCCGCGAGCCGCTGCCGCGCAACCCGCGGCAGTACTTCCACCTCGCCGTGATGGGCGCGGTCAACATCGCGATCCCGTTCACGCTCATCACCTGGGCCGAGCTGACCGTCGATTCGGCCGTCGCGGCGATCCTGAACGGGGCCGTGCCGCTGATGGTCATCGTGCTCGCGGCCATCGTTTTCCACGACGAGCCGATCACGCTGAACCGCCTGCTCGGCGTCGTCACCGGCTACGTCGGCGTCGTCGTGCTGGTCCTCCCCGGCCTCGTCGCGGCGGCGGGCGGGAGCGAGTTCACGGGCGAGATCGCCCTCCTCGGGTCGACCGTCGCGTACGCGATCGGCGCCGTGTATGCGCGCCGGAACATCAAGGGCCTGCGGCCGATGATCCCGGCCCTGTTCCAGGTGTTCTTCGCCCTCATCATGGTCTCGATCCTGGCCTTCGCCACCGAGAACCCGTTCGCGGTCGCCTGGAACGCCGACGCCGTGATCGCGGTCGTCTGGCTCGGCCTGCTGGGCTCCGGCATCGCGTACCTGATCATGTTCCGGCTGCTGTCCCGCATCGGCGCGACCGCGACGTCACAGCTCGCCTACCTGCTGCCGGTCGTCGGGATCATCACCGGCGCGATCATGTTCGGGGAGTCAGTCGACGCCCGGATCCTCGTCGGCACCGGCCTCATCGTCGGCGGCGTGACGCTGGTCAACAGCCGCTACGGCGAGCGCCGGATCTGGGGCCGACGGCCGGCCGAAGACGCCGGGGATGCGGCGGGGGCGAAGGCCGCGGCGCGCCCGGTCGGCGTGTCGCCGTCGAGCAAGCCGACCGCCTGAACGGTCGACCGCCGGGCCGCGCCAGGCCCGCTCAGCGCGCGACGGCCAGCAGGATCGCGCCGACCACCACGAGCGCCGCCGCCCCGATGCGGGTCGCCGCGTCACGCCCGCCGCTCGACTCCTTGAGCCGCATCGCGCCCCACGCCGCCGCCAGCACGATCCCCGATTCCCGCAGCGGCGCGACGGTCGCCAGCGGCGCGATCGCGTAGGCGAAGAGCACGAGCAGGTACGCGCCAAGCGAAAGGACGCCCGCGACGGCGTCCCGCGCCAGCCCCTCGAATCGCGGGCCCGGCGCGTCGGCGAGATCGGCGACGTCGTCCGGTCCCGGCGCGTCCCCGAGGGCCGGCGGCACCCCCGGCGCCGGCGCGAGCAGCCCCAGCCGCCGCCCAACGACGACCGCCGTCGCGGTGAAGACCGAGGCGCCGACGGCGAGGATCGAGCCGTAGAGCCACGGCTCGGTCTCGCGCACGCCCAGCCGGTCGACCGCCGAGTAGCCCGCGATCGAAGCGCCCGTCAGCAGCGCGAACCCGATTGCGCCGCGGTGCTCCGCGCCCGCGGTCGTGAAGGCCCGCCACGGCCGCGAGACCAGCAGGATCCCGAGCAGCAGGCACCCCACCCCGACGGACGCCAGGGGCACGAGCCGCTCCCCCAGCAGCACGATGCCGACGATCACCGCCAGCAGCGGCGCGCTGCCGCGGGCCAGCGGATAGACGAGCGACAGCGCCCCGCGCCGGTACGCCGAGGCCAGGAAGATGAAGTACGCGGCCTCGAGCAGTGCCGACCCGAGCGCCAGCCCGATCGCGAGGCCCGACACGGAGGGCATCCCGTTCCAGACCCACGCAGCGATGCCGATCGGCAGCAGGACCGCGGTCCCGATCGCCTGCAGCCGGACGGCCGTGGTGAGCGTGTCGCCGGAGGTCTTGAGGAGGATGTTCCAGCCCGCGTGCAGGATCGCGGCGACGAGGACGAGAACGATGGCGAGGGCCGGCACGCGCTCAGTGTGCCGGCGACGGCCCTCCGCTACCGCCCGATGTCGCGACGCCGCATCCCGACCGCGCAGAGCACGACGCCGCCGATGGCGAGCGCCACACACAGCGCCATGCCGGGCCAGTCGAACTCGCCGAGCATCGGCTGGCCGAGGTGCCGGCTGAGAGAGAGGTCGAGCATCGCGTCGGGGAAGTCCGCGATCGAGCCGATCAGCTCCCACAGGAAGTTCCCGAGCGCGACGATCAGCGTCACGGGCGCGGCGAGGCTCGGTCGGACGAGGCCGCCGACCGCCAGGCCGATGCCCGCGAGCGCCATCCCGTAGATCCCGAGCACGGCCACGCCCGTCGCGACGCGGCCGAGGTCGCCGGCGGCCGCCTGCGTCGCCGCCCCCGCCACGGTGCCCGCGACCAGGATCGCCGTCATGACCGCGATCCCGACCATCACGGCCAGCGTGCTGCGCACGGCCCAGCCCGTGCGCGTCAGCGGCGCAGACAGGATCAGCTCGAGCCGGCGCTCGTTCTCGTCGGACGCCCAGCCGGCGACCAGGAGCGTCGTGGCGACAGCGAGGAACAGGATCGCCTCCGAGAAGAACGCCAGCTGCAGGAAGCCGGCGGCGGTCGTGATGTCGGCGTTCGGGAAGAACTGCCGGACCATCTCGATCAGCTGCGGGATGCCGCTGATCGCCGCGACGAACTCGTCGACCGAGAACGACACGATCGCGCCGAAGGCTGCCAGCCCGAGGCCCCAGACCAGCGCCGCGGGGAGCCGCTCCCCGAGGCTCCGCGTGAACGGGCCGGCAAGGAAGATCGGCAGCGTCGGGAGGCGGACGCGGCCGCCGGTCGGCACGAGCAGGTCGCGGCGCGCGAACGCGAGGACACCGGCGATGCAGAGTCCCAAGCTGATCGCCGCGAGGAGCCCCACCGCGGCCCAGTCCTCGACCCCGGCGAGGGGTCGGTGCCGCGCGGTCAGCGAGAAGTACGAGATCGGCTTGAGCGCCTCGAACGCGGAGATCGAGGCGGCGTAGCCGTTGATCAGGAAGCTCCCGAAGAGCGCGATCGCGCCGAGCGCGAGCCCGCCGCCGCGGCCGAGGAACGCCGCGGCGGCAAACGCCACGGCCCCAGGGGCGACCGTGGCGACGAGGATCCATGCGGCGTGGCCGAGCACGGCGTCGGCGCCGACCATGTCACCCGGGAGCGTGGCCAGTGCCGCGATCGACGCCCACGTCCCGAGCGCGAACAGCGCCGTCGTGACCAGGAGCGCGAGCAGGTACCCGCCCAGCTTTTCCAGCGCGATGCGCCCCCGCGTCCGCGGTGTGGCCGCGACGAGATCCATGCTCCCGCGGCCGACCTCGCCGGCGAGCAGCCCGGACATCGCGACGATCGTCCAGATGCCCAGGATGACCGGCAGGAAGTTGATGATGCGCCACGACAGGAACCCGCCCAGGCCCTCGATGTTGATCATTTCGCCGAGCATCCCCTGGAAGATCGGCGGCAGCCCACCGAGCTGGGCGGCGATCGCGCGGCGCTTCTCGACCGTGTCGAACTCGGTGGCGAGGGCGACGGCGCTCACGATCACGAGGAACGCGGCGACGACGCCAAGGAGGATCGCCGTGCGCCTGCTGTCGCGGAAGGTCTTGCCGAAGATCGAGCCGAGGCCGAACAGTCGCGACGCGAGATTCGGCACGGGCATGGGGGTCGCGGGCACGGCCGCCCGCGCGGGCGTGGCGGCGCTCATCGCGAGGCTCCCGCGGACGTCGATGTCGAGGCGGACCGATCGCTGCGGCTCGCGTACTCGGACAGGAAGACCTCCTCGAGCGAGGGCTCGCGGCTGACCAGGTCGACGAGGTCATGCTGGCCTGCGAGGCGCACGACGGGCGCGATCGGGCCGGTGACGAGCATCCGGATCACGCGCCCCTCGACGACCACGTTCCGGACGCCCTCGATCGCCTCGAACTGCGCCGGGTCGACGTCGCCGCTGAACCGCAGCTCGACCTCGTGCGCGGACAGGCGGCGGATGCCCTCGACCGAATCCGTCCGGATCAGCCGGCCCTCGCGGATGATCGCGACGCGGTCGCAGGTCCGCTCGACTTCGCTGATGATGTGCGAGCTCAGGAAGACGGTCCGGCCCTCCGCCTTGGCCTCGAACAGCAGCTCGTTGAAGGCCTGCTGGACGAGCGGGTCGAGCCCGGAGGTCGGCTCGTCGAGGATCAGCAGCTCCGGTCGATGCTGGAGCGCCACCACCAGCCCGACCTTCTGCTTGTTGCCCCGCGAGTACTCGCCGAAGCGGCGGCTCGGGTCGAGGTCGAGCCGCTCGATCAGCCGGTCGACGTAGGCCTTGTCGATGCCGCCGCGGAGATTCGCGAAGTAGCGGATTGTCTCGCCGCCGGTCAGGCGGTCATAGAGGTTCCACTCGCCCGGCAGGTAGCCCACGCGGCGGTGGATCGCGACCGGGTCGGCGGACGCCTCGATGCCGAAGACCCTGGCCGAGCCGGAGGTCGGCTTGATCAGGTCGAGCAGCAACCGGATGGTGGTGGTCTTGCCGGCCCCGTTCGGGCCGAGAAAGCCGAAGATCTCGCCCTCGTTGACCACGAGGTCGACATCGACGATGCCGCGGTAGCTCCCGTACGACTTCGTCAGCTGCTGGGTTTCAATGACGGCGGTCATGCCATTCCTTCCGATCGCGACGCCTGTCGCTTGCTGCCTCGCTCCGCGAGGAACGTCTCGATGACCCGCGGCACCTCCCGTTCGATGAGGGCCAGGACGTCGTGGAACTCCTGGAGCCGCTCCCGGGATTCCGGCGGCCGGTCGGCAATCGCGCCCAGCCCCCTCGCGGCGATCAAGCGCATCTGGCGGTAGAGGCCCGACGCGTTGGCGAGCAGGGAGTCGAGTGCCTCCGGCGGCGCGCTGAAGTACTCGCGCCGGTCGCCGCGCTTCTTCGTCCGACGGATGAGCCCGCTCGTCGCGAGGAGCCGCGCCGTGCCGCTGATCGCGCCGCGGCTGGAGCCGAGGGCCTGCGCGATCTCGGCCGCCGTCTGCTCGGGTGGGTCGCAGATGAGCAGCCAGCCCCACATCCGGCCCGCCATCGGGGTCATCCCGAGGCCGGCCAGGAACTGGCCCATCTCCTCGACGAACTGGCTCTCGCCCGGTGTCACGCCGGGAATCTACGCCAGTTCTGAAGATTCAGTCACATATGAAAGTTGGAGCCGCCCACCGCCGGCTGGCTAGAGGCCGATGGGATGCCAGACCGTCTTCATCTCCAGGAATGCGGCGATCCACTCCGGGCGCTCCGCGGCGCGGTCGTCGAGCCAGTCGAAGCGGGCGTCCGTGGTGCCGGCCGGGCGGCGCGCCACGCGCTTGACGCTCTCCGCGGCGGCGAGCTCGACGTCTGTGCGCAGGTCGTCCGGGACGCCCCACACGTCGATCGCGTCGACGTCCTCGTGCGACGCCAGCCACGGCACCAGTTCCCGCTTCCGGCCAGTGAGCACGTTGATGACGCCGGGCGGGACGTCGGAGGTCGCGAGGACCTCGGTCAGGGTGATCGCAGGCAGCGGTCGCGACTCGGACGCGAGGACCACCACGGCGTTGCCCGCGACGAGCGGCGGGGCGAGCCGGCTCACGAGCCCGAGCAGCGACGACGTCTCCGGGGCGACCACGCCGACCACGCCCGTGGCCTCGGGGATCGTGAAGTTGAAGAAGTCCGATGCGACCGGGTTCGACGACCCGAGCACCTGCGCGATCTTGTCGGCCCAGCCGGCGTACCAGACCCAGCGGTCGATCGCCCGATCGACCACCTCGGCCGCCCGCTCCGGCCGGAGCCCCTCGGCTTCGGCCACCTCGACGACGAACTGGTGGCGGCGCCCCTCCATCAGCTCCGCGACCCGGTACAGCACCTGGCCGCGGTTCATCGCCGTTCGGTCCGCCCAGCCCGCCGCCGCGCCACGCGCCGCACGGACGGCGTCGCGGAGGTCCTTGCGCGAGGCCCGCACCGCGTTGGCTAGCGGCGTCCCGGCGGCCGCGGCCACGACGTACGACCGCCCCGACTCCGAGCGCGGGAACTGCCCGCCGATGTACAGCTTGTAGGTCTTCCGCACTTCGACGCGGGCGGGAGCGGCCGTCGCGACCGCGCGCGTTCGGGCGGAGGGCTTCGCGGTCGGCTTGGCGAGGGGCGACGTTCGAATGTCATTTGACGATCTCGCACCCGAACGGCCGTTTCGCGCCACCCGCGGCGTCTTCTCAGCCATCCGAGACCGCCAGTTCGCCCGTCCCGTGCATGGGCCGGGAACATCGATCGGCCTGCGGCATCGGCAGACCGCCGCAACCGACCCGAGTTGTCGAATGACATTCGAATCCCGTCGATCGACCAGGCCGACTGGGGCGACCAGTCGGGCTGGGGCGACCCGTCGGACTCGGGCAACCTGCGGCGAGGACGCGGGTCGGAGCCGCCACGATCAGCGATTCTCCAGCCGCACGTACGCGTGGAGGCCGTGCATGCCACCCTCGCGACCGAAGCCCGACTCCTTGTAGCCGCCGAAGGGCGACGTCGGGTCGAAGCGGTTGAACGTGTTGGCCCAGACGACGCCGGCCTTCATCTTCCGGACCATCCACAGGATCCGCGAGCCCTTCTCGGTCCAGACGCCCGCCGAGAGCCCGTACGGCGTGTTGTTGGCCTTCTCGACCGCCTCGTCCGGCGTCCGGAACGTCAGCACGGACAGCACGGGCCCGAAGATCTCCTCCTTCGCGATCCGATGCGACTGCGCGACGTTCGTGAACAGCGTCGGGCGGAAGAAGTAGCCGCGATCGGGCAGGTCGCAGGCCGGCTGGTACATGTCCGCGCCCTCGGCCACGCCGCTCTCCACGAGCTCGGTGATCTTCTCGAGCTGCTGCTTCGAGTTGATGGCGCCGACGTCGGTGTTCTTGTCGAGCGGATCGCCGACGCGGATGGTCGAGAGGCGGTCCTTGAGCTTCTCGATCAGCGGGCTGACCACGGATTCCTGGACGAGCAGCCGCGACCCGGCGCAGCAGACCTCGCCCTGGTTGAAGTAGATGCCGTTGACGATGCCCTCGACCGCCTGGTCGAGCGCCGCGTCCTCGAACACGATGTTCGCGGCCTTGCCGCCCAGCTCCAGCGTCAGCGCCTTGTCCGTGCCTGCCGTCGCGCGGTTGATCAGCTTCCCCACCCCGGTCGAGCCGGTGAACGCGACCTTGTCGACGTCCGGGTGCGACACGAGGTGCATCCCGATGTCGGACGGGCCGGGGACGATGTTCACGACCCCCGGCGGCAGGTCGGCCTGCTGGCAGACCTCGGCGAAGAGGAGGGCGCTGAGCGGGGTCGTCGAGGCCGGCTTCAACACGACCGTGTTCCCGGCGGCGAGCGCCGGCGCGATCTTCCAAGCCAGCATCAGCAGCGGAAAGTTCCACGGGATGACCTGCGCCGCGACGCCAAGCGGCCGGGCGACGCGCCCGGGGAACGCGTACTCGAGCTTGTCTGCCCAGCCCGCGTAGTACCAGAAGTGGTTCGCGACGAGCGGGACGTCGACGTCGCGCGACTCCTTGATCGGCTTGCCTGAGTCCATCGACTCGAGGACGGCGAACTCGCGCGAGCGCTCCTGGAGGATCCGGGCGATCCGGAAGAGATACTTCGCGCGCTCGCGGCCGGAGAGGTTGCCCCAGCGCGTCTTCTGCGCGCGGCGGGCCGCGCGGATGGCCCTGTCGACGTCGGCGGGCGTGGCCTTGGCGACCTCGGCGAGAACCTCCTCGGTCGCGGGGTTGACGCTCCGGAAGACGTCGCCGCCGGTCGCCTGGACCTCCTTGCCGTCGATGAACAGGCCGTAGCGCGGCTTGATCGTGACGACGTCCTTCGACTCGGGCGCCGGGGCGTACTCCCACGGCACCGCCTGCCCGTCCCCGAGGCCCCAGTCCGCCGGGGCGCGATCGCCCGACCAGGGGCGAAGCGACTTCGATTCGGTCGTCACGGGGGCATCATACGCGGCGTGCCATCGTCACCCGAGCGGGCGGCGGGATCGAGTTCGGCGAGGCGCCGGGCGTGGCCGCGGTCCGGGAGGTCGAGGGGATCGTGTCGCTGGCCCTGGGTCTGCCCATCCGGCCGGGCGAGCACGAGGCCCGCGCGCGGCCTCGCCCCTACAGGGACAGGAGCGCCGAGGCGAGCTCCGCGTAGCCCGCGAGCGCCGGGTCGGACGACGACTCGGTCCGCAGCTGGACGCAGACGTGGTCCGCGCCGGCGTCGAGGTGGGCCTTGACGCGCGCCACGATCGCATCGACGTCGCCCCAGGCGATCACCGCGTCGATCAGCCGGTCGCTGCCGTCGTTCGCGATGTCCTCGTCCGACCAGCCGAGCCGCCGCAGGTTGTTGGCGTAGTTCGGCAGCGCAAGGTAGTGGCGGGCGAAGGCGCGGGCGATGCGGCGGGCCTCCGCCGGCTCGGTCGCCAGCACGGCGGTCTGCTCGACGGCCAGGCATGCCTCCGGGCCGAGGACGCCCCGGGCCATCGACGTGTGCTCGACCGGGACGAAGTACGGGTGCGCGCCGTCGGCCCGCTGCGCCGCGAGCTCCAGCATCCGCGGCCCCAACGCCGCGAGGACCAGCGGGACGGGCTCGTCGAGCTCCGGACCGGCGTAGGCGGCCGCGGCCATGTTGTCGAGGTACCTCGTCATGGCCTCGATAGGCTTGCCGTAGTCGGCGCCGCGCGTCTTCACCGAGGGCGCGTGGCTGACGCCGATCCCGAGCACGAATCGCCCCGGGTACGCATCGGCGAGCGCCTTCGCGCCGTTGGCCATCGCCATCTCGTCACGGGCGTAGATCGAGGCGATCCCGGGCGCGACGATCGCGCGCTGGCTCAACGCGAGCAGGATCGCCGCGTGCGCCATCACGTCCTTCGAGCCGAGGCTCTCCGGCATCCAGACCGCCGGGTACCCGAGCTCTTCGTATCGGCGCATCGCGGCCCCTGCCTCCGACGCGTGCAGCCGCTGCAGCGCGAAGCTCCAGACACCGACCGGACCAAGGCGCGCCGCGAGGGTGCGGCCGCCGATTCCACCCACACCTGCCATGCCCCAAACGGTACGGGCTCCGCGGCGCGAGCGCACGGCCGCTCGGGCTTCGGCAGCCTGTCTCGGGCGTGGCCCGGCGTCGGTCGCTGATCAGCAGGCGCGGATCAGTGCGGCTCGGCCTGGATCCGGAGGAAGTACGTGCCGTCGGCCGCCAGCTGGAGGGTCAGCCGGACGTCGCCGAAGATCGCGAACCGCTGGTCGCCGTTCGACTGAACCTCGAGGTCCGGCAGCTTCGTGAGTACCCAGTCGCCCGCGAGCGACGCGCGCGCGTCGTCCCCGATCGACAGGTAGGCGGCCTTCGACATCGCCTGCGCCAGCTCCGCGATCGCATTCGACGTGCCGACCACGAGCTCGCCCATGACCGCGACGTCGAGCACGGCGCCGTCGATCGACTCGCCCGTCACCACCGTCGCCTTGGCGAGCAGCTCCGACTTCGGCGACAGGCACACGATGCCCGCGTTGTCCACGCCGGTGCCGGCCGTCTCGGACGGCCCGCCCGCGGAGCATGTCCAGTCCAGGCCGATCAGCGCGCCGCCGATCTCGCCAGTGGTCCGCAGCGGCGGCACCACCACGCCGACCGTCGGCGCGCCCGGCGTCGCCGCGGGCTCGGACACCCCCGGGGTCGCGACCGCGCCCGTGGTCGGCGCCGGCGTCCGGTCGCCGGGCCCGCCGGGCCGGAACGTGACCGTCATCGCGACCACCAGCACGGCCACCGCGGCGACGATCCCCGCGAGGCCCGGGCCGGCGCTTCTCGTGTTGACCGTCGGCGTGGCTGCGAGGCCCGGATCAAGGATGCCGCGCGGCAGCTCCTCGGCCACGAAGCCCTCCGCGACGCGCCGCAGCTCGTCCTCGAACCGCTGGGCGTGCATGAGGACCGGTCCGCAGCGCGGGCAGCGGGCCGCGTGCTCGCGATCGTCCGGGCGCAGCCGGTCGTCGACGATGCGGTCGACCAGGTCGGCCGTCCGGTTGCAGTGGGGAGCGTGGGAATCCCGGGTCACGATGCCTCCGCCTCGAGCCAGGCGCGGAGCAGCCTGGCCCGCGTCCGCGATGAGATCTTGCGCGCGTTCGCGTGGCTGATCCCGACCAGCTCCGCGACCTCTGCGAGGGTGTAGCCGTAGCCGTGCTGCAGGACGACGACCGCGCGCTCGCGCGGCGGCAGCGCCTCGACGAGTTCGTGCAGCTCGAGGCGCATGGCCGGCGGCGGCGTCCAGCGCGCGAACGGGACGTTGGCGAGCAGCTCCTGCAGGCGCCTGCCGCGGCGCCGGATGCGGAACGAGCGGTGGACCGCGATCCGGGCCAGCCAGGCCTCGATCGCGCCGGGATCGCGCAGCTGGCCGATCCGTGCCCGCGCGGTGATATACGTGTCCTGGACCACGTCTTCGGCCCCATCCACTCCGACCAGCGACGCGGCGATGCGGAGCAGTCGAGGACGCACCGAAGCAAACGCCGAGTCGAGGTCGACGTCCGAACGGCGCGAGACTTCAGCCAGTCCCGGTTCGATTGCCTCCACCCGCCACACTGACAACTCGTTGAGTCGGGCGTTCCCTCGACTGTGACAGATCGGGGCCACCTCGGCGCCAGCCAGGCCCGCGAACGGCCCGGCCTTGCATCCCCCGCTAGACTGCCGCGCGTGTCGAGCGAACCCCTGTGGCAGTCGCGGTTCCGGGCGCCCATCGTCGGCTACCCGACCTGGGCGGCGGACAATCCCGACCGGATCATCTACGCCTCCTCGGAGAGCGGCGTCTACCAGCTCCACGCCTGGGATCGCGCGACGGGCGAGCGCCGCCAGATCACCAACGAGGCCGTCGGGCTGATCGCCGGCGAGATCACGCCGGACGGCGAGTGGGTCGTCTGGCACCGCGACACGACCGGCGACGAATCGGGCGTGTGGGTCGCCGCTCCCTTCACCGGCGGCACGGCCGAACCGTTCATCGAGGGCCTGCCGGAGGCCTGGAACCAAGGCCTCGCGATCGGGCGCAAGCGGACGGTCGCCGGCACGAGCGACCGCGACGGCTTCGACGTCTTCGTCTCCGAGGGGGGCGGCCCGGCCAGGCGGCTGGTCCACAGCGAGGAGTCGATCGACCTGGGCGGCGGGCAGGCGCTGATGGCCGGGCCGGACCAGGCGGCGCTGTCGGCGGACGAGACACTGATCTGCATCGAGCACTCCGAGCACGGCGACCTGATCCATCCGTCCCTCCGGATCCTCGACGCGAAGACCGGGGCGACGGTCGCCGACCTGCGCCACGAGGGCCGCGCCCTGTGCGCCTTCGCCTGGTCGCCGATCCCGGGCGACAATCGCCTGGCGATCGGGCACGAGCGTCGCGGCGAGCGCGCGCCGGCGATCTGGGACATTGCCACCGGGGAGGTCACCGACCTCGAGATCCCGTGGGACCGCCTGACCGAGGTCGCCGACTGGTGGCCCGACGCCAGCGCGCTCCTTCTCTTCGAGCTCCGCGACGGGCGCAACTACCTGCACCGCTACGACCTGGCGTCCGGCGAGATCACGCCCCTCGAGATGGGCGACGGCAGCCTCACCGGCGCGCGCGTCCGGCCCGACGGCAAGGTCTGGTACCGGCTCCAGAACGGCGAGCACCCGGGCCTCGTGTTCGAGTCCGGCGTGCAGGACCCCGTGCTCTTCCCGCCCGCCCCGGCGCCCCCCGGTCGACCCTTCCGGCAGTGGGAGTACAGGAACCCGAAGGGCCAGCGGGTCCACGGCTGGCTCGTCGAGCCGGAGGGGCCGAAGCCCTGGCCGACACTGCTCCTGATCCACGGCGGCCCGACCTCGGTCGACCTCGACCGCTGGACCCCGGAGGTCCAGGCGTACGTCGACATGGGCTTCTGCGTCGGGATGCTCAACTACCGCGGCTCGATCGGGTTCGGGGCGGCCTGGCGTGACGAGCTGATCGGGAACATCGGCTGGCCGGAGGTCGAGGACGCGGTCGCAGGCCACGACGACCTGATCGCCCGGGGGATCGCTGACCCCGCCCGGTCCGTCATCGCCGGCTGGTCGTGGGGAGGCTACATCACGCTGCTGATGCACGGCATGCATCCCGAGCGGTTCATCGCCGGCGTCGCCGGCGTGCCGGTCGCCGACTACGTCGCCGCCTACCGCGACGAATCGCCGCTGCTCCAGGCTTACGACCGCGCGCTCCTCGGCGGACCGGCGGACGAGGTGCCGGAGCTGATGAAGGAGCGCTCGCCGATCGAGTACGTCGACCGGGTCCAGGCGCCGCTGCTTCTCCTGGCCGGCGAGCACGACAGCCGCTGCCCGCTGCCGCAGATCCTCAACTACGTCGAACGGCTGAAGGCCCGCAACCACCCGCACGAGCTGTACCTGTTCTCGACGGGCCACTCCTCGTTCGACATCGACGAGCGGATCCGCCAGCTCGGCGTGGCGCTCGACTACCTGTCGAAGACGGTCCCGGGCGTGAAGCGCCTCCCCGGCGTCCGCGGCGACGAGTCGAACGACGCGGGCGACGGTGCCGGCGCGCTGGCGACGACCGCGGCGGCTGCGCGCGAGACCGAGGAAGCCTGAGGACCGCGACTCAGTCGAGGGTCGAGCCGAGCGGGATGCCGTCCGCGAAGTACACGCCGGTCTCCCCGGAGACGGCGATGTCGAAGGTCTCGGTCCGGTCGTAGGCAATCCGTTCGACGGCCGTGACGCTCGAGCCGTCCAGCGCGTCGCCGACCCGCAGCACCGCCAGCGGTCGACCGTCGGCGAGCGGGTGCCCTGGGGAGGCCGTGACGGACCGGCCGTCCGCCAGGGTCAGGCGGATGACCTCGTGGCCGCGCGGCGCGGACGTTCTCCCGAGGGCGATCACGGTGCCCGGGACGCGGCGCCCGTCGCGATCGAGGGTCCAGACGACGTCACCGAGCGCGAGCCGCTCGACGGCGATCGGGCCGGCCGGGGTGTCGATGGTCGACCGGCGGTCGAGGCAGATCGGGCAGATCGGCTCGCCCGCGGGCGCCTGCTGCTCGACGGTGATCGTGCCGCGTTCGTCGACGATCCCGGCCGTCCGGGTGCCCTCGCTGGCGCCCGGCGCCGGCTCGGCCAGGTAGTCGAAGCGGTAGCGACCGTCGCCGATCGGGTCCAGCGGGATCGACGCGGCGACCTTCCAGCGCCGGTACAGCGCGAGCTTCTCGGCGTCGTCGTGCGGCCCCGCGGGGTCGATGCCGAGCTGCGCCGCGACCGCGCGGAAGGTGTCGGCGTCCGCGACCATCTCGTCGTAGCGGTCGATCGCCGACTGCTGCTCGTCGCGGGAGACGGGGAACGAATCGGGGTCGCAGTACCAGCGCGGGCCGAGCCGCTCGATCAGCAGGAGGCGCAGCTCGCCGGCGGTTCGCACCGGCCCCGGCGTCGTGGTCGGTCCCGGGGTCGGCGCGGGCGAGCCGCCGAGGCCTGTGCAGCCCGCCACCGCCAGGACGAGGACGGCGAGCGTCCACGCGAGCCGGGTCCTGCGATCGATCGACTGGCAGATTGCGCTCGACTGGAGCATCGGCACAGCTGACGCCCTCCGAGGGCACCCGGTTCCGGATGCGCGCGCATCATTCGCCGATGCAGCGCCTGGTCGATGCCCACGAGCTCCTCGATGGCGACCTCGGCGACGCGGCGACCCTCGAGGGCAACCTGCGCGACCTGCGGCGGATCAACCGGCGCTTCGGCGGCGTGGGGCTGACCCGGACGGCGCTGCGGCGGCTCTGGTCCTCGTCCTCCGCGGGGTCAGAGGCGCTGGACCTGCTGGACGTGGGGACCGGCGCGGGCGACATCCCGCTCGCCCTGTTGCGCGACGGCGGCCCGTGGGAGCGACTTCGCGTGACGGCGGTCGACAGCCGGCCGGAGGTGCTCGCGGCCGCGGTGCGGCTCGCCCCGGAACTCGCGTCGCTTCCCGA
Organism: Binatia bacterium; assembly: GCA_035574535.1. Classification (GTDB taxonomy): domain Bacteria; phylum Chloroflexota; class Limnocylindria; order Limnocylindrales; family CSP1-4; genus UBA5189. The sequence goes on along the minus strand of DATLYV010000177.1, from coordinate 816 downwards.
GATCTCCCTGGTCGCCGCCGACGGGCGGCGCCTGCCATGGCCGGACGGCGCGTTCGACGTGGCCCATGCGTCGCTCGTGCTGCACCACCTCTCCAGCCGGGACGCGGTCGCCCTGCTCGCGGAGCTGGGGCGCGTCTCGCGGGTCGGCATCGTCGTGAACGACCTCTCGCGGAGCCGGCTCGGCTGGCTGGGGGCCGTCGTGCTGCTCCGACTCATGACGCGCAACCGGTGGACGCTGCACGACGGGCCGCTCTCCGTGCGGCGGGCGTGGACGATCCCCGAGGTCCGGGCGCTGATGGCGGAGGCTGGGCTGCAGCCGGTCGCCACGGTCCTCGGGGTCGCGGGGCACCGCTGGGCGATCGCGGCGGTTCGCGCGTGAGGGCGGGTCGGACGTGAGCCGGGCGCGACGGAGTCGACCGGAGCGCATGGAGGTCGCGGTCGTCGGCGGCGGCCCGGGAGGGGCGCTGACCGCTGCCATCCTGGCGGGTCTCGGGCACGACGTCGTGCTGCTCGAGGCGGCCACCCGCTACCGCTGGCGCGCCTGCGGGGTCTTCGCGGCGCCGGCGGCCGCGGCCGCGCTGCGGCGTCTCGGGGTGTCGGAGGCACAGCTGGCTCGCGTCGCGCGGCCCCTCGCCGCAATGGGCCTCGAGACGCCGGGCGGCGCGCGGGTCCGGCTCACGTACGGCGGCACCGGTACCCTCGCCGACTCGGCGGTCGGCTTCGACCGCGAAGCCCTCGACACCAGTCTTCTCGCATGGGCGAGCGAGGCGGGCGCGCAGGTGCGAACGGGCGCCCGCGTGGCACGCGTTGTGTTCG
>DATLYV010000176.1:0-6397 GCA_035574535.1 Binatia bacterium | reverse complement strand
CCCGCCGCCACCTCGCGCCCGAACGCCTCCGGCCCCTTCGCGACCGCCTCGTCCCAGGGCATGACGATGTCGGCCAGCAGCGAGACCTCCTCGCCGCGGTGATCGACCCGCCCGGTGACGAGGAGGATCGCGCCCTCCTGCCAGATCGGTCCCGTCTGCTCGTAGAGGCGCGGGAAGACCACGACCTCGATCGAGCCCTGGAGGTCCTCGAGGGTCACCACGGCCATCGTCGAACGGGTGCGCGTGATGACCGTCCGCACGCCCACGACGATCCCGCCGACGACGAGCCGCTGCCCGTCGAGCGTCTCGTCCGAACGCAGGTCGCCGGAGTACGCGGTCACGTACTCGCCAACCTGCTCCGCGACCTCGCCCAGCGGGTGCTCCGAGAGGTACAGCCCGAGCAGCTCCTTCTCCCAGCGCAGCCGCTCGCGGACCGGCGCCTCGGGCACGTTCGGGAGCGGCTTCTCCATGACCATCGACTCGGCGGCGCCGAGGTCGAACAGCGACGTCTGCCCGGTCGCCAGGTCGCGCTGGGCCGCGGCGCCCGCCGCGATCGCGTCGTCGAGGCCTTCGAGGATCTGCGCCGGATGGCCGAACGCGTTCAGCGCCCCGACCTTCGCCAGCGACTCGAGGACCTTCCGGTTCGCCAGGCGGAGGTCGATCCGGCGGCACAGGTCGGCGAGCGACTTGAAGGGGCCGTCCGCCTCGCGCGCCGCGATGATCGACTCGATGGCGCCCTGCCCGACGTTCTTGACCGCCAGAAGCCCGAACCGGATCGCATCGTCCTCGACGGTGAACGCAACCTGGCTCCGCAGCACGTCCGGCGGCCGGACCTCGATGCCGAGGCGGCGGCACTCGGCGATCGCCGCCGCGACCTTCTCCTCGTTGTCGCGGAAGGCGGTCAGCACCGAGGTCATGTAGTCGACCGTGAAGTTCGCCTTCAGGTACGCGGTCTGGTAGGCGATGAGGCCGTAGCAGGTCGCGTGCGCCTTGTTGAAGCCGTAGCGCTCGAACGGCTCGAAGGCCTTGAAGACCGCGTCGATGACGTCCGCCGGGACGCCCCGCTCGGCAGCGCGAGTGACGAACTTCTCCTTCTGGGCCCGCAGGACCGCCGACTTCTTCTTCCGGATCGCGTAGCCGAGCGTGTCGGCCTCGGGGCCCGTGAATCCGCCGAGGGCGATCGCGGCGGCCATGATGTCCTCCTGGTAGACGAAGATCCCGTACGTCCGCTTCAGGAACGGCTCGAGCAGCGGGTGCAGGTACGTCACCGGCTCCTGCCCGTGCTTCCGCCGGATGTAGGCCGGGATGTTGTCCATCGGGCCGGGACGGTAGAGGGCGACCATCGCCGCGAGGTCGAAGACGGACGTCGGGCGGAGCTCGCGGATGTAGCGCCGCATGCCCGCCGACTCCAGCTGGAAGATGCCGGTCGTCTCGCCGGTGCTCAGCAGGTCGAACGTCCTCCTGTCGTCGAGCGGGATGGCGTCGAGGTCGATCTCGATGCCGCGGTGGGCCTTGATGAGGTCGACGGCGTTCTTGAGGATCGTCAGGTTCGAGAGGCCCAGGAAGTCGAACTTCAGCAGGCCGAGCGCCTCGATGGCGTGCATCTCGTACTGCGTCATCAGCGCGTCGGAGTTCGTCGCCTTCTGGAGCGGCATCAGCTCGGTCAACGGCTCGCGCGAGATGACGACGCCGGCGGCGTGGGTCGAGGCGTTGCGGGAGACGCCCTCCAGCTGGCGGGCGAAGTCGATGATCCGCTTGACCCCGGGGTCCGACTCGTACTGCTCCCTGAGCTGCGGCGAGGTCTCGAGGGCCTCGTCGAGCTTGATCCCGAGCTGGTTGGGGACAGCCTTGGCGATCCGGTCGACGTCGCCGTAGGCGTGGCCGAGCACGCGCCCGACGTCGCGGATCGCGGCCCGGGCGAGCATCGTGCCGAAGGTGATGATCTGGGCGACGTGGTCCTGGCCGTACTTCCGGGCGACGTAGGCGATGACCTCATCCCGGCGGTCGTCCTGGAAGTCGACGTCGATGTCCGGCATCGTCACGCGATCGGGGTTGAGGAACCGCTCGAACGGCAGGTCGTAGGCGATCGGGTCGACCGGGGTGATGCCGAGGGTGTAGGTGACGATCGAGCCGGGCGCGCTCCCCCGGCAGGTCGTCTGGATGCCCTGCTGGCGGGCGAACCGGATGAAGTCCGCGACGATCAGGAAGTAGCCGGCGTAGCCCATCGAGGTGATGACGCCGAGCTCGTAGTCGAGGCGATCCTGGAGCTCCCTGGTGACCGTCCCGTACCGCCACTCGAGGCCGCGCTGGCACTCCTTGCGCAGCCACGACTCGACCGTCTCGCCCTCCGGGACCGGGAAGTGCGGGATGCGGGTCTGGCCGAGCGGCAGCTCGACGTTGCACATCTCGGCGATCCGCTTCGTGTTCCGGATCGCGTCGAGGTGGTCGGGGAACTTCGCGGCCATCTCAGCCGCGGACTTGAGGTAGAAGTCGTCGGTCTCGAACTTCAGGCGGCCCGGTGTGTCGAGGTTGGAGGCCGTGCCGACGCACAGCAGGACGTCGTGGGCCTCGTGCTGCTCGCGTCGGACGTAGTGCAGGTCGTTGGTGACGACGAGGGGCAGGTCCAGCTCCGGCGCGAGACGGAGCAGCTGCTCGTTGAGCCGCCGCTGCTCCGCGAGGCCGTGGTCCTGCAGCTCCAGGAAGAAGCGGCCCCTGCCGAAGATCTCCGCGTAGCTGCCCGCGACGTTGCGGGCGAGGTCCCAGTCGTCGACCTCGAGAGCCCGGGCGACCTCGCCGTTCAGGCACGCGGAGAGGCCGATGAGGCCCTCGCTGTGCTTCGCGAGGTGCTCCCGGTCGATCCGCGGCCTGTAGTAGTAGCCGTCGATGTGGGCGTCCGTGACGAGCCGGCAGAGGTTCCGGTAGCCCGTCAGGTTCTCGGCCAGGAGGATCAGGTGGTAGGGCTGGGCGTCGGCCTTGCCCTCCTTGTCGGCCATCGAACGGCGGGCGACGTACGTCTCGACGCCGATGATCGGCTTGATGCCCTTGTCCGTTGCCGCCTTGTAGAACGCGATCGCCCCGTACAGGGCGCCATGGTCGGTCAGGGCGAGGCTGTCGAACCCCTTCTCGGCCGCCTCGTCGACCAGCTCGGAGATCCGCCCGAGGCCGTCGAGGAGGCTGAACTCCGAGTGGGTGTGGAGGTGGACGAAGTCGTTCGAGGCGAGCGGCAAGTCGGACACCAGGATGCAGCGATCGATCGTCGCGAGGCCGGGCCGGCTCGCTCGACCCGGGGCTCGTCGGGGGCGTGGCCCAGTCTACCGCCGGGCCGTTCCGGGTGCGGCTCCCGGGGCCCGGGTGGGCGCCGCCTCAGCTGGCCTGCAGGGGCAGGGAGTCGAAGCGGGCCGGCACGAGGTCGTGGCCGAGGCGGAGCCACTCCATCTCGGGGTCGCCGGCGAGGTGCCAGTCGGGCACGGCGGCGAGAAGCTCGTCGAGGAAGACGCGGACCTCGAGGCGGGCGAGGTGGATGCCGACGCACGTGTGGACGCCGCTGCCGAACGCGAGGTGCGGGTTCGGCCGGCGATCGAGTCGGATCTCGCCCGGGGTCTCGAACGCGGCCGGGTCGTGGTTCGCGGGGCCCCAGCCCAGGACGACGATCTCGCCGGCGCGGGCGCTCCCCCACTCGCCCGCGGCGTCGGCGGTCAGGCGGCGCTCCATCCCCGGGTTGGGGCTGAAATAGCGGAGGTACTCCTCGATCGCCAGCGGGAGGCGGTCCGGGTGCGCGCGGAGGTCGCGCCGCGCGGCCGGCTCCCCGGCCAGATGCCAGAGCGCCCCACAGATCGTGAGGATGACCGTGTCGCGCCCGCCGGCGAGCAGCAGGTTCGCGAGCCCGACCTGCTCGCGCCGCGTCAGCGGCCGGCCGTCCACGGTGGCGCGGGCCAGGCGGGCGAACGCGCCGTCGCCGCCCTCAACGGCTCCCTCGTCGAGGGCGCGCGCGACGTACGCGTCCAGGCGCGCGCCGCTGCGCGTGCCGTCGGGCCGGACCTCCCAGCTCGTGATGCCCCATGAGGCGAGCTCGTCGGCGTCGCCGGGGCGGCCGAGCACGAGCGCGATCGTCGAGGCGACCATCGGGATCGCCAGGCCGCGGACGGCTTCGACTGAGCCGCGCGAGCGGAACCGCTCGACGTCGCGGCGGGCGATCGACCGGATGTCGTCCTCGAACGCCACGACGGCGCGACGACCGAGGATCGGTTCCACCAGCGCCCGGTAGGCGCCGTGCTCCGGCGGGTCGACCTCGAGCGGGAGCTGCGGGTAGTCGCGCACATCCGGGTCGCCCTGGACGCGCGAAGAGAAGCGCTGCCAGTCCTTCGCCGCCGCCCGCACCTCCGCGAGCAACCGCAGCTCCGCGACGCCGCCGAGGCGCCGGACGCCGATCGGCCGGCTCGGAGGCGCGTCAATCAGCTCGATCGGCGGCGCGCCCGCAGGCTCGAGCGACGGCGCGTCAACCGGCTCGTGCGGCCGCCCGTGCCGCGGGCGGGCGTCCGTCAGTGGGCCTCCTCGACCAGGAGCTCGAGCACGACCGGCGCAATCCGCTCGACCCAGAGCGCGTACTGGGCGCCGCTCGGGTGGAGGCCGTCGACGGCAACGAGGGACTGGTCCGTCGCGGCGCCGAGCGAGACGTCGTAGACGTCCACGACCCGGATCCCGAACACGAGCGCGACCTCGCCCAGGATGTCGTTGAACGCGCGGATCGCCGCCGAGCGCTCCGCCGGGTCGCCGTACTCGGCGCCCTGCGGCGTGACCGTGTAGTCCGGCGTCGTGACGAGCACGATCCGCTCGGCGCCGACCCGGCGCACTAGGTCGTCCAGGATGAGGCGGAGGTTCGCGCGGTACGTCTCCGGCGCCACCCCCTGGACCACGTCGTTCACGCCGATCAGCAGGGTCACGAACTCGGGCTGGAGCGCCTGGAGCCGCGGCAGCTCGGCCTCGATCACGTCGCGCGACGTGAAGCCGTTGACGGCGAGGTTCGCGATGAGCCCGAGCTCCGGCACGACCCGGACGAGCTGGTTCGGCCAGCGCTCCGCCTCCGCCACCGACGTCCCGATCGTGTACGAGTCGCCCAACGCCACGTAGCGCAGGGCAGCTCCGGCGCTCATGCCCGGGCCGTCCGTCCCGGGCGGCGCGCTCGGCGTCGGGGGCTGCCGCGAACCTGCGCCGGGCGTGACCGTCGGTGCCTGGCAGCCGGCGAGGACGAGGAGGATTGCGGCGACACGAACGGCACCGACGGCACGGGAGCGAGACGTGGGCGCGCCCTACGGGAGCCGGCCGAAGGCGTCCACGAGGACGTCCTCGAAGCGATCGCGGTCGATCCGGATGCCGACCTGGGCGTTTGCGCGCCGTCCCTTGCGCTCGATCCGGACCGGCAGGCCGTCGCAGACGGTCCGGCCGCGTGCCGGGCCGTCCCCGGTGTCGACCTGGACGTCGTAGTCGGCGACGGCCACGAGGTCCGGGATCGCGAGGTGGGCGATCGCGACGGCGTCGTGGACGGACATCCGCGGCGTGCCGTACCACTGGCCCTCGCGCTGGAGCGCGTAGTCCGCCAGCTCGGCCGCGACGGTCCCGGAGCGCGTGCCCAGCGCGCGCAGCCGCTCCGACGCGGGCTGGTAAAGCACCGCCTGGTGGGTCACGTCGAGGCCCATCATCGTGATCGCGAGGCCGGACTCGAACACGATCGCCGCGGCCTCGGGGTCGGCGTAGATGTTGAACTCGGCCGCGGCCGTCGTGTTGCCGTCGCCGATCGAGCCGCCCATGAGGCAGACGTGCCCGATCCGCGACGCGAGCTCCGGGTGGAGGCGCAGGAGCAGCGCGATGTTCGTGAGCGGCCCGATCGGCGCGAGGACGACGGGATCGGGGTGGCTGCGCAGGATCGAGGCGATCAGGTCGACCGCGCCCTCCGGGCGCGCGCCCACCGGCGACTCGGGCAGCTCCGTCCGCCCGATGCCGCCGGCGCCGTGAATCTCGGTGGCCCGCACGACCCGTCCGAAGAGCGCGCCGGGGCTGCCCTCGGCGACGGGGACGTGGCTCGCACCGTAGAGGTGCAGCAGCCGCAGCGCGTTGGTCGTGCAGTGCCGCACGTCGGCGTTGCCGCCGACGGTCGTGACGGCCAGGAGGTCCAGCTCCGGCCGCGCGACCGCGAGGCCGATCGCGAGGGCGTCATCAAGCCCCGGGTCGCTGTCGATGATCAGCGGGAGCGGCCGCTCCGGCGTGCCGACCGGCGCCGTCCGCGCCACGGCGGGCGCGGGGAAGTACGTCGGCGCCGCGGTCACCCCGTCGATGGTCGAGCTCCTCTGGATCGGGCCCCTAGCCCTGCTCGTACGGCTGGCCCGCCGAGGCGGGACCGCGC
>DATLYV010000175.1:0-2838 GCA_035574535.1 Binatia bacterium | reverse complement strand
CGTCGGGCCCGGCGCCGTGCCGATCGCCGCGGGCGCGCGCGCCGCCGGCCTCGACCCGTCGCGCATCCTCGAGGCGCGCGACCGCGAGGCCGCCCTCGACCTGCTCCGCTCGCGCCTCCGCGACGGCGACGTCGTGCTCGTCAAGGCCTCCCGCGGCGTCGAGCTGGACGTGCTGGTCGATGCCCTCCGTTCCGAGCTCGGCCGGCCGACGAGTCCGGGCGGCCAGGGCGCCGGGGGCTAGGCGGAGGGAAGCGACGTGGACGTCACGACCCTCATCCAGGGCGTCCTGCTGGCCTTCGCCGTGATCGTCATCACGATGCCGGCATACATCCGCGCGCTCCGCTGGTTCGGCATGGGCAAGCAGATCCTCGAGGAGGGACCCGACACCCACCAGGTGAAGCGCGGCACCCCGACGATGGGCGGCCTGCTGATCATCGCGACCGTCCTCGGGCTGTTCTTCCTGCTCGCGGGCGGCCTGCCGCCGGGCGGCATTATCGCGCCGCTGGCGACGCTCCTCCTCGTCGGCGTCCTCGGCGCCTTCGACGACTACCTCAACGCGCGGACCGGCGAGGGAATCAGCGCGCGGCAGAAGATGCTGTGGCTGGTCGTCGTCGCGGTCGTGGCGGCGTACCAGATCCAGAACACCTACGCCATCGACTCCATCGCCGTGCCGTTCGTCGGGATCGTGATGATCCACCCGGTCCTGTACATCGGCTTCGCGGCCTTCGCGATCATCGCCGCGGCCAACGGCGTGAACCTCACCGACGGACTCGACGGCCTCGCCGGCGGGACGCTCGTCTTCGCCTTCGTGGCATTCCTGTTCGTCTCGCTCCTCAACGTCCCGACGCAGCCGAACCTCGCGCTCCTATGCGCGCTGATCATCGGCGCACTGCTCGGGTTCCTGTGGTTCAACGTCCACCCGGCGCAGGTGTTCATGGGGGACTCCGGCTCCCTCGCACTCGGCGCGACGCTGGCGGTCACGGCCCTCATCACCGGCCAGATCCTGATCCTGCCGCTCGTCGGCCTGGTGTTCGTGATCGAGACCCTTTCGGTCATCATCCAGGTCGCCTACTTCAAACTGACCGGCGGCAAGCGGATCTTCCGGATGAGTCCGCTCCACTACCACTACGAGTTGCTCGGGTGGGACGAGGAGAAGATCACGCTGCGGTTCTGGATCATCGGGATCATCGCCGGGCTGATCGGCGTGACCCTCTTCCTCGCCTCGATCAACCAGCTGTCGTGAGCGCCGTTACGCCCGACCCGACGACGACCGCCGGCCCGACGATCGATCCGGCGGCCCTTCGGCCCGGGGCGCTCACCGCCGGGGTGTTCAGCGAGCGCCCGGTCGCGGTGCTCGGCTTCGCGCGGTCCGGCATTGCGCTGGCCCGCTTCCTGCACGACGCGGGGGCGCGCGTGACGGTCTACGACGCCCGCCCGGCCGCGGAACTCGAGGCGGCGATCGCGAAGCTGGAGGGCCGCGACGTGCGGCTCGCCCTCGGGCCGGACGTCGACCCGGGAGAGGCCCTCGCCGGCGCGGCGCTTGTCACCAGCTCGCCGTCGATCAACGCCGCCTACCCGACGACCGAGCCGCGCCTCCGGGCCGCCCTGCGCGACCTCATCGACCGCCGCGCCGCCGGCGACGCGACCGCGCCCGCGATCGTCTCCGAGGTCGACCTGTTCCTGCGGCTCTGCCCGGCCCCGACGGTCGGCATCACCGGCACGAAGGGCAAGACCACGACCTCCGCGCTGACCCACGCCCTCCTCGCCACCGACCCGTCCCACCCGGCGGTCCTGGGCGGGAACATTGGGACGCCGCTGGTCGAGCGGCTGCCCGAGCTGACGCCCGGCCACCGCGTCGTCCTCGAGCTGTCCGAGCTGCAGCTGCCGACGCTCTCGCGCGGCACGACCGTCGCCGCCTACACGAACGTCACCGCCGACCACCTGGACCGCCACGGGACGCTCGATGCGTACCGCGCGGTGAAGCGCCGGCTGGCCGAGCTGGTCGACCCGGCCGGCGCGCTGGTCCTGAACGCCGACGACCCGGTCGTCGACGGCTACGCCGCGGCGACGACGGCCCGCACGATCCGCTACCGCCGGGGCGAGGCGCCGGTCGGCGGGCTCGGGGTGGCCCACGGCTGGATCGTCGGGGACAGGCTCGCCCCGGTCGGCGCCGCCTCGGGCCCGGCCTTCCCGGGCGGCCGCGTCATGCGCGTCGACGAGCTGGGCGTGCCCGGTGCCCACAACGTCTCGAACGCCCTTGCCGCCGTGGGGATCGCGCTCCTGTTCGGCATCGAGCCGGAGGCGATCCGCGCGGCCGCCGCGGCCTTCTCGGGGGTCGAGCACCGCCTCGAGCGCGTTCTCGAGGTCGACGGCGTGCGCTTCGTCAACGACTCCCAGGGCACCCAGCCCGACGCGGTGATCGCCGCGCTCCGGGCGTTCGACCGCCCGATCGTGCTGATCGCGGGCGGCCGCGACAAGGGCGTCGATTTGTCCGATCTCGCGAGGGTCGTCGCCGAGCGGGCCGACGCGGCCGTCCTCATCGGCGAGAGCGCCCCGACCCTGGAGACGCTCTTCCGGCGGGCCGGCCTCGAGACCACCGTGCGGTCGTCGACGCTCGAGGCCGCGGTCGCGGCGGCACACCAGCTCGCGCGCGAGGCCGCCGAGGCGGCGGGGAAGACCGCCACGGTCCTGCTCAGCCCGGCCGCCGCGAGCTTCGACATGTTCGTCGACTACGAGGCCCGCGGCCGGGCGTTCAAGGCCGCGGTCCGGAAACTCGCCGAGGCGCGCGCCTGATGGCCCGCTCCTCCTCGGCCCGACTCTCGCTGCCGTTCGGGCGCC
>DATLYV010000174.1:0-9664 GCA_035574535.1 Binatia bacterium | reverse complement strand
CACGCCGCCGGAGACCGGCACCGCCACGCGCCGCGCCCGATGGCCGACCCGCACGGCGTCCCGGAACTCGAGGGTGGCGAGGGCGCGGTCTCCGGGCGCGAGGTCCACGAAGGCGACCTCGCCCGCGGCGAGGTCGTGACGGCCGTGGCGATCGCCATCGAGGGTCAGGCGCCCGGCGCGTGTGGCGCCGCGGCGCGCGCCCGGGACGCTCCCGACGACGAGCAGGCTGCCCAGCGGCGCGAGCAGGTCGTCAGCGAGGTCGGTGACGAGGTCGCGGCGCTCGTCGGGATCGTCGATCGTGCCGATCGGGCCGAGGAGGCGAGCGTGATCGAGAGCCAGCTGCGTGGCTCCGGGCCGGCGGATCGTGTCCGCCACTGCGAGTGCGACGGCACGCGCCGGCGCCACGGCGAAGCCGCCGCCGGCGACGATCGTGACGTCCGGGCTGGTCATCCCGCCGATGTCGGCCGTTCGGGCCGCGAGCCGTGTCATTGCGGCGCGCACGGCAGCGAGACGCAGCCGCGCCCCCTCACCCGCGGCGTCGGCCCAGGGTTGGGCCCGGAGGTCCTGCAGCCGATCGCCCATGCGGTGGCGGTCGAGGCTGCCGGTCGTCCACGCGAGGACGGCGTCGACCGCGGCGTTGTCGATCTCGTCGGGCACGAGCGCGGCGCTGGCCGTGCGGACCGCCACCGCGGCCGGGCCCTGGTCGGCGATCCCGGGGGTGGCCATCGCGCGGAGGCCGCCGTCGATGCCGACGTCGATGAGCTCGATCCGCCGATCGAGCGCGTCGGCCAGGGAAAGGATCGCCCGGACCGCGCCATGGCGCGCGTCGACCGGCCCGCCGTCGTCGAGCAGCAGGACCTCGAGGATCTCGCGCAGCGGCTCGTCCGGGCCGCTGCGGACGCCGAGCGGCGGGCCCTCGACGATTCGCCGCTGGCTGCCGTCGAACGGTCGGCCGGCGCCCTCCGCCCAGGCGTTGCGATGGGCCACGGGGCCCGCCAAGACGACGTCGAGGTCCGGACGCCGCCGGGTGACCGCGCCCACCAGGCCCGCCAGGTCGTCCAGCCGGCCTTTCTCGTCCGGTCCGGGCGGGTCGCTGGCGCCGACGAGGACCGCGCTCACGTCCGGCCGCAGGGCGAGCTCGGTCATCTCGCGCGGGTCGTGCGTCTCCGGGGAAGCGACCCGGACTCGCCACGGAGTGCGGGTCGCCACGGCCTCCAGCAGCCCGACGGCGCGCCGGGACGCCCCGAGGACGGCCAGCGTCCGCGGCGGCGAGCTCGCCGTCTCCAGGCGCGGCAGGTCGACCACGGACGCTTCCGACACGTCGAGGTCGCGGGCGAGCTGCGGGTCGGCCGCGTGGAGGCGCCGGGCCAGGACCCTGGCGATGACGTCGACGGGCGCGCCCGCCGGGGTGGCGATGGAGCCGATCAGCCGCCAGCGCCGGCCCGGCCGGCCGAGGAGGGCCACGGAGGTGGTCGCCGCGCCCGCGTCGATCGCGAGCAGCGCCCGGGGAACGTTCGTCACCGGGTCATGCTAACCCGCAAGCGGGGGTCAGGCGTCCCAGCCCGTCTCCTCGGACAGGTCCTCGAGCCGCTCGATCAGCTGCTCGATGCCGTCGTCGTCCGCGAGGATGGCCGAGGCGCCCGGGAGATCCCCTCCGAACAGCCCGTGGAGCACCGGGTCGAAGAACAGCATCGCGTTCGCCCCGAGCGGCCGATAGGGCCTCGAGGCCTGGAGGAAATGGACCGCCGACGCGGTCAGGCCGCGGAGCTGGATCTCGCGGGCGACCTGCTCGATGAGCTCGTCGCGCTGCTCGTCGAAGCCGCCGGTCTCGCTCACGGTCGCGTCGACCTCCTGTCGCGGGGACCCGCGCCGCCACCGGCGCCGTCGCCAGCCCGGACGTGGCCCGTGAGCGTGCGCAGCTCCCGGGGCGCGGAGGCCGCATGGTACACCCGGGGCAGGCGCGCGGCGAGGCCCGTCACGACCTCCCACGAGTTGGTCCCGCGGGCCGCCGCGAGGTCAGCCGCGGTGATCCGCTCGTCGCCCTGCTCGCCGATCAGCACGAACTCGTCCGCGACGGTCACCGGTGGCCCGGGAACGTCGGTCACGTCGGCCATGACGGCGTCCATCGCGACGTTCCCGACGAGCGGCACGCGCCGGCCGCGGACCAGCGCGGCGGCGCGGTTCGAGAGCGACCGCGGCCAGCCGTCGCCGTACCCGAGCGGGAGCGTGGCGATGCGGCTGGGGCGGGTCGTGGTGAAGGTCGGGCCGTAGCTGATCCCCCAGTCGGCCGGCACGTCGGCAACCCGTACCGGCCGGGCGCGAAGGGACAGGATGGGGCGCAGGCCGGCCGCGTCGGGCGGGACGCCGGCGACGGGCCCGCCACCGTCGAGCAGCTCGTCGGGAACCAGGCCGTAGGTCGCGAGGCCGGACCGGACGCCGTCGTAGGTGGCGACGCCGTCCTGGAGGAGGCCGCTGCTCGCCGCGAGGTGCCGCGGCGGCAGCGGGATGCCCGCCGCCTGCAGCGCCGCCACGGCCGATTCGAAGCGCGCCTGCTGCGCCGCCGTCCTCGCCGGGTGCTCGGCGGCCTGGAGATGTGTCCACAGGCCGGCGAGCGTGGCACCCGCGGTCGCGACGATCGCGCGCGCCGCCCCGACGATTTCGTCGACCGCGAACCCGCCGCGGCCCAGCCCGGTCTCGACCTCCAGCTGCAGCTCGAGCGGCGCCGTCGCGGCGCCGCTTGACCCGACCGCGGCCAGGAGCGCGCGGAGCAGCTGCTCGTCGCCGGCCGTGACCGCTATCCGCAGCGATGCGGCCTCCCGCGCCAGCGCCGGGGGGATCGGGTAGAGCACGAGCAGCGGGAGCTCCACGCCGCCCTCGCGCAGGTCGACCGCCTCGTCGAACGTGGCGACGCAGAAGCCGTCGGCCCCGGCGCGGGCCAGCGCCAGCGCAATCGGCAGGGCGCCGTGACCGTACGCATCGGCCTTCACGACCGGCTGGACCGGCACGCCCGCGCCCGCGAGGCGGCGGATGACGGCGAGGTTGCCGGCGAGCGCATCGAGGTCGATCTCCGCCCAGGCCGTGCGCGGCAGCGGCGGCAGGCCGACCGCGGCGAGCCGGGCCTCGATGGAGCCGGCCTCGCCGGAGCCGGCCTCGCCGGAGCCGGCCTCGCCGGAGCCGCCCCCCTTCGACCCGGCCTCGATGGCGCGGTCCATGGCGCGGTGCACGGGCGATTCGGTCAGGCCGAGCCCTCCCCGCCCGCGCGGACCGCGAAGCCGACTCGCTTCGCGAGCTTGTTGCGCTCCGCGACGCCGACCAGCCGCTTCCGCACGATCGGCACGACCTCCGGCAGGTCGGACGCGAGAATCCCGGCGTCCCCGAGCCGCTCGCGGAGGTTCTCGCCGGCCGCGCCGTGGAGATAGACGCCGAGGCGCGCGGCTGGGCCCGGCGCGAGCCCCTGGGCCAGCAGCGACCCGATCAGGCCGGCCAGCACGTCGCCCGTGCCGCCGCTCGCCAGCCCGGGGTTCTCGAACGGCGCCACGGTGACGGTCCCGTCCGGCTCGGCGATCACGGTCTTCGCGCCCTTCAGCACGACCACCTGGCCCCACGCCTCGGCCGCGGCCCTCGCGGCGGTGCGCCGCGCCTCGTCGTCGCCGCCCAGGTCGCCGTCGACGGCCGGCTCGACGCCCGACCCCGCCCGCAGGCGCTCGAACTCGCCCACGTGCGGCGTGAGCACGCACGGGCGCGGCGTCCCGGACCACCACTCGCCGAGGGTCGCCATCGAGCGCAGCGCCTCGGCGTCGAGGACCAGCGGGGCGGGCTCGGGCTCGTCGTCGGGCGCGGCGAGCAGCAGCCGGACCAGCTCAGCCGTTGCGAGCCCCGGTCGCAGGCCCGGCCCGACCACGATCGCGTCGTGCTCGTGGTCGAGGATCCGCGCGATCGCCGGCTCGGGGTCGACTTCCTCGACGTCGTCCTCCGGCAGGGCCATCGTCGTCGCCTCGATCACCTTCGCGGCGAACAGCGGCTGCAGCGACTCCGGCACGGCCAGCGTCACGAGCCCTGCGCCGCCACGGCCCGCCGCGCGGCAGACGAGCAGCGCGGCGCCCGCGTAGTCAAGCGACCCGGCGATCACCAGGACCTTCCCGAAGTGGCCCTTGTGCCCGCGTGCGGGCCGTTCCGGCAGGAGCGCCGCGGCCGCCCGGTCGTCCATCGTCGTCGCCGCCGCGGCGGCGGGCTCCTGGGTCGCGCCGGCGCTCGCGGGCGGCTCGTGCTGCCGGAAGCCGAGCGGTCGACGCTCAGCCATCGCGTCCGTCCCCGAGCGCGGGCTCGTCGCCGTCGACGGCGACCACCCGCTCGTCGCCACGCGCCGGCTCGAACGCGTCCGCCGGCTCCGGCGCAAGTGACCGCTCCAGCCCGTCCGACTTCTCGTGCATCGCCCGGAGCCGCTCCATCCGGGCGAGGATCTTCCGCTCACGGTCGTCGAGGCGCTCCTCGATGTCCGGCGGGAACAGGAACGCGCCTCCGGCGCTGCGGATCCCGAACGCGATCGCGACCGCGTACTCCGACTCGTGCGAGATCGAGACCGCCACCCGCGTCATCCCGAGCTGCTCCGCACGCCGCGCGGCCCGACCGTGGAGCCGGACCGACGGCTGGCCGGTCGGCAGCCGCGCGATCTCGATCTCGGTCCAGCCGATCCCGCGCACGCCGAGGCCGAGGACCTTGCTCACTGCCTCCTTCGCGGCCCAGCGCCCGGCGAACGTCTCCGGTCGATCGCGGACGTAGCGGTCCTCGGCCGGGGTCAGGACCCGCTTCGAGAAGCGCCGGCCGAACCTCGTCAAGGTGTCGCGGATCCGATCGACCTTGATGATGTCGATCCCGAGCTCGGTCGTGCCGGCGGGGACGGCGGGGACGTCCATGTCAGCGGTGATGCTAGCCCAGCGCGCCGCCGCGCCCGGGTCGGGCCGAACGGTCGAGCCGAACGGTCGGGCCGAGTCGATGGCCCGGCGACCCTACTCGACCGTGACCGACTTGGCGAGGTTGCGCGGTTGGTCGACGTCCGTGCCCCGCGCCCGTGCCACGTGGTACGCGAACAGCTGCAGCGGGATGATCGCGAGCACCGGGCTCAGCAGCTCGTGCGTGTCGGGCACCCAGCAGACGTCGTCGGCGATGCGGCCGAGGCTCCTGTCGCCCTCCGTCCCGACCGCGATGACCCGGGCGTCGCGTGCCCGGCCCTCCATGACGTTGCTGATCAGCTTGTCGTACGTGTCCGCGCGCGTGGCGACGGCCACGAGCGGGTACTCCGCGTCCAGCAGTGAGATCGGGCCGTGCTTCAGTTCGCCCGCCGGGTAGCCCTCGGCGTGGACGTAGCTGATCTCCTTGAGCTTGAGGGCGCCCTCCAGCGCCGCCGGGTACGTCGGGCCGCGGCCGACGAACATGAAGCCGCGCGAGTGGTGGTAGCGCCGAGCGAGCTCGGCCGCCGCGGGCTCGTTGACCTCGAGCGCCCGCTCGGCCGCCTCGGGCAGCGCCCGCAGCGCCGTCACGATCTCGGATTCGACCTCCTCGGCCAGGCGGCCGCGGAGCTTCGCGATGCCCGCCGCGAGCACGACGAGCGTCGTGACCTGCGTCACGAACGTCTTCGATGCCGCGACGGCCATCTCCGGCCCGGCCTGCAGGAACAGGACCGCGTTCGCCTCGCGGGTGATAGCCGACCCGACGGTATTCGTCACGGCGATGATCGGGCAGCCCCGCTCCCGGGCGAGCCGCGTCGGCGCGATCGTGTCGGCCGTCTCGCCGGACTGCGTCACCGCGATCACGAGGGTGTGCTCGTCGAGCGGCGGCGGGTCGTACCGGAACTCCGACCCGACGGTCGCGCGGGCCGGGATCCCGGCCAGGTCCTGGATCGCGCTCGCGCCGATCATCGCGGCGTAGGACGCCGTGCCGCAGGCCACGAGCTCCACGCGGGTCGCCGTCCGGACAGCATTCCAGACCGGCTCCAGCTCCGGCACGTCGATGCGCCCGGCCCTGGTGATCCGGCCGGTGATCGACTGGCGCAAGGCCTGCGGCTGCTCGTGGATCTCCTTGAGCATGAAGGTCTCGTAGCCGCCCTTCTCGGCGGCCTCGACCGTCCACTCGATCGTCTCGGGCACCCGCTCCATCGGCCGGCCTTCGACGTCGGTGATGGCCACCTCGCCGGGTCGCAGGTCCGCCACGTCGCCCTCCTCGAGGAAGACGACGCGCCGCGTATGGGCGAGGATCGCGGCGACGTCCGACGCGAGGAACGACTCGCCCTCGCCGATCCCGACGATCAGCGGCACGTCCTTGCGCGCGCCGACGAGTCGATCGGGCTCGTCGCGGTGCATGATCACCAGCGCGTAGGCGCCCTCGAGCCTGCGCAGCGCGGCCCGGGCCGCGTCCGCGAGGTCGCCGTGGTAGGCCTCCTCGACGAGGTGCGCGATCGCCTCCGTGTCCGTCTCCGAGACGAGCGTGTGCCCCCGCGCCTGGAGCTCGTCGCGGAGCTCCTGGAAGTTCTCGATGATCCCGTTGTGGATCACGGTGATCCGCCCGCTGCAGTCGACCTGGGGGTGGGCGTTGACGTCGCTCGGGCGGCCGTGGGTGGCCCAGCGGGTGTGCGCCAGCCCGACGGCGGCGTGCGGCGTCCGCTCCGCGATCGCCGTGGCGAGGTTGCTCAGCTTGCCGGCGCGCTTCTCGACGAACAGGTCGCCGCGCTCGTCGACGAGGGCGATGCCCGCCGAGTCATAGCCGCGGTACTCAAGGCGCCGCAGCCCTTCCATGAGGATGGGCCCGGCCTCCCGCAGCCCCGTGTACCCGACGATCCCACACACGATCGGTGAAGTCTCCCCTGTTTCGCGGTTTCGCGCTTCAGCGCAGACGCTGCTCGGCCAGCTCGGCCAGGCTCGTCGCCAGCTCGGTGACGACGGCCGCGTCCGGGCCCTCGACCATGACCCGCAGCGCCGGCTCCGTCCCGGACGGGCGGACCAGCACGCGGCCGGCCGCGCCGAGGCGGGCCTCCGCGTCGGCGATCGCCCGCCGGAGGACTGGATCGCCCTCCCACTGCTCCTTGTGCCGGACGCGGACCGCGCGCTGCTCCTGCGGCAGCAGCTCGATGCGCTCGGCCAGCTCCGCGAGGCTGGTCGAACCGGTGGTGACGACGCGCAGCAGCTCGAGGGCGGTCACGAGCCCGTCGCCGGACGTCGTGTGCTCGCGGACGATGACGTGGCCGCTCTTCTCGCCGCCGAGGCCGGCGCCGGACACCTGCATGCCCTCGAGGATGTACTTGTCGCCCACCGGCGTTCGGACGACCGTCCCGCCGGCGGCCTCGACCGCGCGCTGCAGCCCGCCGTTCGAGAGCACGGACACGACCAGCGTCCCGATCGCCGGGTCCGAGACGTCCACGCCCGGCCGCGAGAGCCGCTCCAGGGCCAGCACGCCGAGCACGCGGTCGCCGTCGACCACCGTTCCCGAGCCGTCGATCGCGACCAGCCGGTCCGCGTCGCCGTCGAGCGCGAAGCCGAGGTCGGCGCCGGTGGCGACCACGCGCTCCGCGAGCGCGGCGGGGTCGGTGGCGCCGGATCGGAGGTTGATGTTGCGCCCGTCCGGGGCGTCGTGGATCACCTCGACCGAGGCACCCGTCGCCCCGACGATCCGCGCCGCGACCGGGCACCCCGAGCCGTTCGCGCAGTCCACGACGATCTTCAGGCCCCGCGCGTCGACCGCCCGCGCGAGGCCCTCGCGGTGGGTGACGTAGCGCTCCAGCCAGCCGCGCGCGTCGCGGACGACCCCGAGGCGGTCCGGGGCGACCCCGGCCAGCTCGTCGGTGCGCCAGATCAGCTGCTCCAGCTCGTCCTCGAGGGCCTCGTCGAGCTTCAGGCCGTCCGCGTCGAGGACCTTGAGGCCGTTGTCTTCGGCCGGGTTGTGGGAGGCCGAGACCATGATCCCGGCCGCGACGTCGCCCGTGGCGGCGAGGTAGGCCAGCGCCGGCGTCGGCACGACCCCGACGACGTGGACGTCGACCCCAAGGCTCGTCGCGCCCGCGGCGATCGCGGACACGAACATGTCGCCCGACCGGCGCGTGTCCTGCCCCACGACGATCGACCCGCCCGGCCCCACCAGCCGGTGCGCCGTCGCCCGGCCCAGCGCGTAGGCGATCGTGGGCTTGAGGTCGACGTTCGCAACGCCGCGAATCCCATCGGTACCGAACAGGCGTGGCACGACGCTCCTTCGTTTTCCCGGGTGGTGGACCCGGCCGCCGCCGTCTCAGGTGGTCGGCGACGGTCCGGGACTGGGTGACGCGGCGGGCGGCACGCTCGTGACGGTCACGTCGACCTGCCCGGGGCTCGCGGCGACCAGCGTCAGGCCGGTCTGGAGGTTCGCGGACACCGGGACGGGGTGCGTGCCGTCCTCGAGCCCCGTCACGTCGAGGTTCAGGACGAGCGTCGCGCCCGACAGCCGGTCGAGGTCCGCGACGGAGCCGCCGATCGTCACGAGCACCCGGTCGGTCGACAGCGCGTAGCGTTTGTCCGTGCGCGCGCCGACCAGCGCGAGCCCCGCCTCGAACGTGCGCGTCGCCGTGACGGGGCGGAGCCGGATGGTCACGCGGACGGTGGCGTCGCGCAGGGCCTCGACCCCGTCCGGGAGCGAGAGCGACACGGTCTGGACCACCTCGGACGAGGCGCCGCCGATCGAGACGGGCTCCGTGTCGGCGCTCGACAGGCCGGCGAGGTCGTTCGCGTCGCCCTCGACGGACACCACGGCGGGGCTGACCTCGACGGCCTCGATCTCGAACCCGGCCGCCGGCGTCCCGACGACGTTCGGGCTGACCGGCAGGGTCTTGGAGCGTCGATCGGTGAAGACCGACACGCGGACCTGGACCTGCGGGGGCGTGACCTCGATGCGCGTGGCCGGCCCGATCGCCTGCCCGCGGTCGTCGATCGGGACGAGGGTCACGAGCTGGTTGACGTCGACGCCGGAGGCATCGACTGCCACGGGCGCCTGGACCTCCCTGATCGTGTTGACGATCGACTGGGGGCCGCTGACCGTCGCGGTCGTGACGTCGACGGTCGGCTCGCCGGCCTCGAGGCCCGAGGGCAGCGGCAGGAGCACCGGCCGGACGTCGACGACCTTGCTGCTGCGCCGGTCGACCGTCAGCGAGATCTGCTGCGGCTCGTAGCTGAGGATCTGGATCCGGTCGTCCACGGCCTGGACGTTCACGGCCACGGTCACGGGGACGCCCGTCGGCTCGACGTCGCCGAGGTCGACCGACGCGGTGAACGTCGTCGCGTCGATCCGCAGCCCGAGGTCCTGCGGCGCCACGAACTCGATCCGGGTGACGAAGCCCGGCTCGGACAGGACGACGACCTCCTCCGGCGCGTTCGCGATCCGGATGGGCACGGGGCTCGTGAACGGCCGTGTGGTCTGCGACAGCACCAGGCCGCCGTAGAGCACGGTCGCGGCCGCGATCGCGGCCAGCTTCAGCGGCCAGTTGTGGACGAGGAAGCCGATGACGCGGGCCATGGCGTCCTAGCGGCTGCGGCCGCGGGTGGCTGCGGGCTCCCGCTTCGCCGGCCGCGTGCCGGCGGCGGCGACCCGGCCGTCCGTCGGGCGGGCGGCGGTCGTGTCCGTCGTCTCGTCCGCGGGCGCTGGCGATCCG
>DATLYV010000173.1:0-18397 GCA_035574535.1 Binatia bacterium | reverse complement strand
TGCAGTGCGGTCGCCGCGGACGACGCGTTCGTGTTGCTGACCGCCCACACGACCGGAATCGACGGCGAGGATCTCCGGGCGGCGCTCGAGGACGCCTTCAGGCCGATGGTCGCGATCGACGTGCGCTCTCTGCGGCTCGAGGCGGCGTCCGGGGCGCGCATGGACCTCGGATGGGCGGCGCGGTTCGACGGGGCGACTCGATGAACCGAGGTGTCCGCCGTGCAGGCGCGCGAGCGCCGCCGCACCATGGCGCCGTGGAGCGGATCGAGAGCCCGGCGAACCCGCGCCTCAAGTCGGCCGTCGCGCTGCGCGAGCGGCGCGACCGCGAGGCCACGGGCCTGACCCTCGTGGATGGTGGGCGCGAGTCGCGACGCGCCATCGAGGCGGGCACGGAGGTCGAGACCGCGTTCGTCTGCCCGGAGCTCGCGACGAGCGAGGACGCGCGCGCGGCGATCCAGGCCCTCGGGCACGCAAACGGCCGGCGCGAGCTGGTCGGCGTCAGCGAGCGGGCGTTCGAGCGGCTCGCCTACGGCGATCGATCGGACGGGATCGTGCTCGTCGCCCGGCCGCCCCGGCAAACCCTCGACGATCTCGAGCTGCCGAAGAACGCCCTCGTCGTCGTGACGGAGGATGTCGAGAAGCCTGGCAACCTCGGCGCGATCCTCCGCTCCGCCGACGGGGCGGGTGCGCACGCCGTCGTCGCCGTGGGCGGGACGGACCTCTACAACCCGAACGTCATCCGGGCCAGCGCCGGGACGGTCTTCAGCGTGCCGGTGGCGGCGGCGCCGGCCGACAAGGTCGCCGCGTGGCTCCGAACGCACGGCCTGCGGATCGTGGCGACGCGGGTCGGCGCTCCCCTCCTCCACGTCGATGCCGACCTCACCGGCCCGCTGGCGATCGTCCTCGGCGCCGAGGCGACCGGCCTCTCGGACACGTGGACCGGCCCGGACGTCGAGGCCGTCGGCCTGCCGATGGAGGGCGTCGCGGACAGCCTGAACGTCTCGGTCGCGGCCGCGATCCTCCTGTACGAGGCCTGGCGCCAGCGGCGCGGCGCGGCCGTGGCGCCCACCGCCACGGCGTCGGGCGGTTCGCCACAATCGACGCCATGACGCTGTTCGACTTCGCGATCATCGGGGCCGGTCCGGCCGGGGAGGCGGCGGCGTTCGAGGCGCGCCACCGCGGCGCGACGGTCGCGATCGTCGACCGGAGGTGGTTCGGCGGCAGCTGCCCGCACATCGGCTGCGTCCCGTCCAAGTCGCTGCTCGACGGGGCCGCGCGCCACCGTGCGAACCCCGCCTCGTGGTCGTGGAAGGACGCGTCGAAGCGGCGCGACTGGATGGTCAACCGGGCCGCGGACGCCGAGGAGCCCGATGACTCGAAGCACGTCCAGGCGCTCGAGTCGGCCGGCGCGGTCGTCTACCGGGGCGAGGCGTCGGTGCCGCGACGGGGCGTCGTCTCGGTCCGGCACGACGGCGACACCCACGAGCTCGGGGCGCGGCACATCATCGTCGCGGTCGGCTCGGTGTCGAAGCGCCCGCCCATCCCCGGCCTCGAGTCG
This sequence comes from Binatia bacterium, assembly GCA_035574535.1. Taxonomy (GTDB): domain Bacteria; phylum Chloroflexota; class Limnocylindria; order Limnocylindrales; family CSP1-4; genus UBA5189. The sequence goes on along the minus strand of DATLYV010000173.1, from coordinate 16,839 downwards.
ATCGACTGCTGGACGAACCGCGAGGCGACGCTCGCCCGCGAGCTGCCGAAGTCGCTGCTCGTGCTCGGCGGCGGCCCGACAGGCTGCGAGCTGGCCCAGGCATACGTCCGCTTCGGGGTGCCGGTGACGATCGTCCAGTCGGGTGACCGCCTCGTGCCGACGGACCACCCGCGGAACTCCGGGGTCATCCTCGAGGCACTGCGGGAGGACGGGGTCGACGTTCGACTGGGGGTGCGCGCGACGGCCGCGCGCGCCGGGGCGGGGTCCGACGAGGCCCACGTCATCGACCTGTCGGACGGTTCGACTGCGGAGGGCCACGCGATCCTCCTCGCGGTCGGGCGCGAGTTCCCGATCGACGACCTCGGGCTCGAGTGCTATGGCGTCGACACGACGGGGCGCACGCCGTTCCCGCGCGACGGCCGGCTCCGCGTCGCGGACGGTCTGTGGGTCATCGGCGACCCCGCCGGCCCGGAGCTGCACACGCACCAGGGCCACTACCAGGGCGAGCTGGCCGTGCGGATGGCCCTCGGCGACGACGTCGTGCCGGACTACCGGGGCCTCGTGCGGGCCTCGTACACCGACCCGGAGGCGGCCTTCTGTGGGCTCTCACTCGAGCAGGCGCGGGCGGAGGGCATCGATGCGGTCGAGTTCGTCGCGAACTTCGCGACCTCGGCGCGCGGCTACTCGGTCATGGCCAGGCGGGGCCACGCGACGGTCGTGTTCGACCGCACCTCACGAACGATGGTGGGCGCCGCGATGGCCTGCCCGGACGCCTCCGCGGCGATCCACGAGTGCGTCCTCGCGATCCGCGCCCGCGTCCCGGTTGACGTCCTCGCCGACACGATCCACGCCTTCCCCTCGACCTCGCGCATCCTCAACGGCCTCTTCGCCGAGGCGCGCCGAGCGCTGACCTGACGCTCCGCGCCGGGCTGGCGGCCCACGATCCGCGACGGCGATGTCGCGGCCTAAGCCGCTGGCCGAGGTCGTAGCTGCATAGGCCGCGCCTGGCGTCGCAGGCTGGGCTGCTGGCCCGCTCCGGGACGCGACGGGCACGGAAACCGGGCCGCTGGCCCAGCCGGCACGCGACGGGTGATGGGCACACGGCCGCGATGCCGGTTGCGGAGCTCCTGCTGCTGCGCAGGCCGACTGGGCGGCGAGGGCTCCGCCGCCTCCGGCTGATCCGGGCGCGGGTCAGCGGTCGAGGAGGACGTCCCCGCCGACCATCACCAGGCGCGGGCGGACCGTCGCGAACGCGGCTGCACGCTCGGCGGGGTCCGCGCTCTCGCGGGGCGCGGCCGGCAACACGATCAGGTCCGCGGGCGAATCGACGACGAGGCGGCCGCCGCGAGGGTCGCGGCGCGTCGCGGCGACGTTGACGGTCGCGGCGCGGAGGGCCTGGTCGAGCGAGAGGGCCTCGTGCGGGCCGTACGCCGCGACGTCCGCGCCCCACGACGGGTCGTGCCGCAGCACGGAGAGCGCGATGCCCGGCCACGGGTCCGCGGGCTCGACGGGCGCGTCGGTGCCGAAGGCGACGATGGCCCCGGCGTCGAGCAGGCTCCTCCACGTGTACCCGGCGGTCTCGGCGCGGTCGCCCCAGTCGGTGCGGGCCTTCGCGGCGTCGCTGCGCAGGTGGATCGGCTGGACGGACGCCGCGACGCCGAGGAGCGCGAAGCGCGTCCGATCCGACGGGTCGCAGAGCTGGACGTGCTCGATGCGGGGCATGAACGCGGCCCGGCGCCCCAGCGGGCCCAGGATGTCGAGCCCCTCGCGGACGGCGTGGTCCCCGATGGCATGGATCATCGTCGCGATCCCGGCCTGGCCGGCCTTGGTGGCGTGGGCGCGCATCTCGTCCGGCGGGGTCGTGAACATCCCGCGGTTGCCGTCCGAGCCCTCGACCGGCCGCAGCAGCGCCGCGGTCTGCGAGCCGAGCGTCCCGTCGGCGAACAGCTTCAGCCAGCCCATCTCGAGGCGGCCCTCTAGGCCCGGGGCGAGCGGCTTGCCGCTCGGGATGCCGCGCTCGATGGCGTGGTCGAGGCCGTCCGCGCGGACGCAGGCCCAGATCCGGACGGGCAGGTCGTCGGACTCGGCGAGGTCGCGATAGACGTCGTGGGCGCGGTTGGTCTCGTCCACCGCGAGCGAGCCCGGGTCGATGGCGCCGGTCACGCCAAGCGCCAGCAGCTCGGCGGCGTAGTCCTTCACGGCGCGCCGGAGCGCGTCCGAGTTCGGCGGCGGGACGAGGTCCTCGACGAGGTTGCTCGCCGTCTCGAAAAGCACGCCGTCGGGCTCCCCGTCCGGGGCGCGGCGGATCACGCCCCCGACCGGGTCCGGCGTGTCCCTGGAGATGCCGGCGTGGGCCAGCGCGGCGACGCTCGCGCAGGCCGCATGGTGGTCCGCGGAGCGGAGGGCGACGAGGCGGCCCGGCGCGGCGCGATCGAGCGCCTCCGCGGACGGGAACGCGCCCCAGCGTCGGGCGTCCCAGCCGCTGCCGGTGATCCAGCCCGGCGCCGGGATGCGGGTGGCGGCCTCGCGGACCATGTCCAGCGCGTCGTCGAGCGTCGCGGCCCTGAGGAGGTCGACCTCGGACGAGGCGAGGGCCGCGCCCACGACGTGGAGGTGCGAATCGGTGATGCCCGGCATGGCGATCTCGCCGGGCTCGAGCTCGATGCGGCGGGTGTGGGGGTCGGCACGGGACTCCAGGTCGACAGCGGAGCCCGCGAATGCGACCCTGCCCTCGCGGATGCCGACCGCCTCGACCCAGCCGAAGCCCGACGGGCCTCCGAAGGTCGCGATGCGGCCGGTGACGAGGGTGTCGAGTGGCATCAGTCGATTGTGGCAGCCGCGGACGACGAGGCGGCGCGATCGGGCGGGTCCGGCGGTCGAGGCGCCCGCTCGATGGCCGGGCCCCAGCCCGGCGGGTCGGCGAGGAGCGCGGCCAGCGCGTCCCCGTCCAGCCTCGCGCCAAGACCCAGCGCCAGCGCGATCCGCGCCTTGGGCGCCGTCAGGTGACCCGCGAGCATCGCGCCGGCCCGGACCCACGTCGCGCCCCCGCCCGGGAACGCGTAGCTTGTGCCCGCGGCGCCGGCGGCCGCGCGCGTCGCGAGCACCACGGCGGACCCCCGATCCATCGCGGCGACCGCAGCCTCCAGCAGCGCCGCGGAGGTGTTCCCCGCGCCCGTCGCCGCGACCACGATCCCGGGCGCCCCGTTGGCCGCGGCCGCCGCGAGCTGCGACCCGTCCATCGCGACGTGGGCCGTGACGATCTGCACGCCCTCGGCCGCGCGCTCGGTCGCGACGTGACGGCGCGGGCCGCGTGCCCGCGCGACCACCACGCGCTCGCCCTCGACCCGCCCCAGTGGCCCGACGTTCAAACACTGGAACGTGTCCAGCGCCGAGGCGTGGGTCTTCGTCACGTCGTCGGCCTGGTTGATCGTGTGGTCGAGCAGGACGAGGACGCCCGCGCCGCGGAGCGCCGGCGACGAGGCGGCGCGCACCGCGTCGCGCAGGTTGTCGGGCCCGTCGTCGTTCGGGTCCGAGGCAGCCCTCATCGCGCCGGTGACCACGACGGGCTTGTCGCCGTCCACGAGGAGGTCCCAGAAGAACGCCGTCTCCTCGATCACGTCGGTGCCCTGGACGACGACGATCCCGTCGATCGCCGGGTCCGCCTGGCAGCGGCGGATCTCGCGCCCGACCTCGAACAGCTGCGCGAACGTGAAATGGCTCGCGGGCGTCCGCCCGAGGTCGACGAGCTCGAGGTCCGCGATCCGGTCGATGCCCGGCGCGCGGGCGAGAATCGCCGCGCCGTCGAGGGTCGGGACCTTCCCGCCGGCCTCGGCGTTGACGACCATCGAGATCGTCCCGCCGGTGAAGATCGCCTCGACCCTGGCCATTCGACCGCCTCCGCCGTCGCCGCTCGCGCTATGGCCGCCGGCGCGGATGATCGGCCGAGGCGTCGTCCTCGCGCGCGTGGGCGTGTCGCGGGGGCCTCGGAGAGCTCGCGCCGGTGGGGTCGAGCTGCGAGCTCGGGGCGATCTCGGGGATGAGGTCCGGCGCCTCCTCCGGGCGGATCGGGCCGCGCTGGATGATCGAGGCGAGGCCGGAGAACAGCACGAACGCCGCGATGAACAGGATGACCGGCGTGGTCCCCACGAAGTCCGCGATCGGCCCGACGATGATGATCGGCAAAATGCTCGCGACCGAGATCAGCATGTTGAGGACGCCGAAGACGCGGCCGCGGACGTCGGGCGGGATGTCCTCCTGGAGCTGCACCTGCGCGGAGATCGCGACGATCCCGTAGCAGACGCCGGCGAGGAACGCGATCGCGATGACGACCGCGACGAGGGAGGTGACGCCCGAGAGGTCGACCACGTCGACGTTCGAACCGACGCCCGTCAGCAGCCGGCTCAGCGGGCCGGCGATCGTCAGGATCACGAGCAGGATCCCGAGGACCACGAGCCCGAGCTCGATCGCCCGCCGCCGCGCGAAGTACTTGCCGTAGTTGTTCAGCAGCAGCACACCCATCACGATGCCGATGCCCAGCGGCAGGACCACGACGATCAAGTCCTCCGGGCTGAGGCCGAGCGTGTCGCGGGCGAAGCCCGGCCCCAGCACCGCGACCACGCCGATCAGCGACGCGGAGATGCCGAGGTACGCCAGCGACCACGCGACCTGCGGGTTCGCGCGGATGTAGCCGATGCCCTCGCGGAGCTGCTCGAAGACCCCGGTGACCGCCGCGGAGGCCTCGCTCACCGCGTCGAGCGGCCCGCCACCGCGGTCCTCGCGCCGGACCGGCGGGTCCGACGGCAGCGTCAGGCAGAAGGCCGCGGCCAGCCCGAACAGCGCCGCGACGATGAGGATCACGGGCTCCGGGCTGCCGGTGACCGTCACGATCAGCGGGCCCAGGAACGCAAACCCCAGCGCGAACGCGCCGTTGAGGGTCAGCGTGAAGATGCCGTTCGCCGAGACGAGCTGCTCGCGCGGCACGACGACCGGGATCATCGCGGCCTCCGCGGGCGCGAAGAAGACGGTCACGGTCGACAGGATCGTGTTCAGGACCAGGATCAGCCCGATGTCCTCGCCGGCGGCGAAGATCGCGACGAGGATGGCCGCTCGGAGGGCGTTCGTGACGACGAGGACGACCCGCCGATCGATGCGATCGACGTACACGCCGGCCAGCGCCGAGAACAGGACCGACGGGACGAGGAACGTCAGGAACAGCGCACTGACCGCCGTCGACAGGTCCGACACCCGGAGGACGAGGACCTCCAGGGCGTACAGGACCATGTTGATCCCGATCTGGGTCGACAGCTGGGCGAGCCACAGCAGGAGGAAGGGCCGGTTCCGGAGGACCGCGATCGCCGATTCCTGGCGTCCGGCGACGGCGGTGGCATCCGTGGTGGCCGCTGTGGTGTCGGCGAGCGTCGCCGCCTCCGTCGACCTGGCGGCGGTCCCGGACGCCGCTCCCTTCCCGCGGGGGCGGGTGGGCGCCTTGCGTGGGCCGGTCACGCTCCCACGGCCGGCCGCGGCCCGACCGCGGCGCTCATCGCCGCATCGCCGCGGGACACGAAGCCCGTGAGGCGCGATTCGAGCTGGCGTCGCTCGAGCAGGACGTGGCGGCCGCAGCCCTGGCAGCGGAGCCCGATGTCCGCGCCGAGGCGGTCCACGAGCCACGTGCTGGAGCCACAGGGATGCGCGCGCCGGAGCGTGAGGACGTCGCCGAGGAAGAGCTCGACGACGGGTCGGCCGGACATCGGCGGGAGGTTATCAGAGGCGGGGTTTCGCATAGCTCGGCGTCGTCCGGTGCTCCGTTGCGGGCAGGGTCATCGATTCGATCGGCGTGACGGTGAGACGGACGTCCTCGTAGGTCGCGGTGACCTGCGCGATGACGCCGCCGGTCCGGGTGAGCGTGCCGGTCAGGATCTGCGGGCTGCCGATCGCCTGGATCACGAACGCCGAGGGGATGGCGTGGTTCTCGACCGACAGCGCGCCGGGCGCGCCGGCCACGACGACCCCGGCGACGACCCGCACCCCGTCGACCGCGATGGCCTCGGCGCCGGCATTGCGGAGCTCGTTGAGGAGGTCCTCGACGCCGTCGCCGCCGATCCGGCCGTCGACGGTGATCGCGATCCCCTGTCCCGAGACCTCGGTCAGCCCGGCCCACGCGCGGATGCGCTGCAGGTCGGCGGTGAGCTCGTTGACGGTGGTCTCACCGCGCTCCTTCACCTCGGCGAGGTGGGTCTCCTGGCGGCTGAGCTCCGCGACCTCGCTCCGGAGCTGGTCGTTGCCGGTCGTGAGGTTGGCGATCAGCTGGGTCAGCTCGGCGGCGGAGAGATTCGAGAGACCCGGCACGCCAGCCTGCCCGCGGAACTGGCCCACGGCCAGCACGCCGAGCAGCACCGCGACGAGGGTCACGCTGACCCGGCTGGTCAGGCGCGCCGCGTCGTTGCCGCCGTGGACGGACTTCACCGTGGTGGTCGTCATCGTCCCGCGCTCACTCGCCGCCCGCCCCGGGCTTGGCGAACCGCAGGCTGACCGTGCCGGCGAACGCGGGCAGGTCGACCTCCTGGCCCTCCGCGACCGCGAGGCGCACGCCGGACGGCTCGATGCGGCCGCGCACGAACTCCACGAACGCGACCGACTGCTGGAGCCGCTCGTACATGTCCGGCGGACCGATCGCGCTGATCGTGTACGGCCCGGCGAGGTACGCCGAGTTCACCAGGATCGAGCCGCCGATGTCGATGACGGCGGTCGAGCCGACGATGCGCTCGCCGTTCACGGCGATGCCCTCGGCACCGGCGAGCCAGAGCTCCTCGACCAGCGTGCGGATGTCGCGCGCCGAGACGAGCGAGTCGACCGAGCCGGTCGTGCCGTCCTCGAGGCGGAACGCGACGCCCGGCCCGCGGACGGCGATGAGCCCGGCGTCGAGGCGTGCCTGCTCGAGGTCGGCGTAGAGGCGGCGCAGCGACGCGGCCGCGGACGGGTCGATCGCCTCGAGCTCGGAGATGCGGGCGCGGATTGCGAGGATCTCGGCCTTCAGCGCCTCCTGCTGCCCCTGGAGCCGCAGCGCGGTCTCGATCAGCGGGGCGCGCTCCTCGGTCGTGTAGCGGATCCGGGGCCCCTCGGCCGCGATCTGGGCGGCGATGAGGAACCCGAGGACCAGGAGCGCCACGGCGAGGGTGACCTGGACGCTCGGGAGGGAGCGGAAGCGGTCGAGGACGCCGCTCATCGGCCGTCCCCCCGCGCCCGCGGCTCGCCCGGTCCGCCGCCCCGGCCCGGCTCGCCAGGCGGCGCCAGGCGTCGATCGAGTTCCGAGACCTCCTGCTCGAGCTCCTCGTCCGGGCGCGGCTCGCCGAGGCCACGGTCGCCGTCGTCGCGGTCCTCGTCGTCGCGGTCCGCCCAGCGGGCCTGCGGCGGCAGGCCGGAGCCCGTCGGCTGCCGCATCAGGGTCTCGCCGCGGTCGAGCCCACGCGCCGCGACCAGGATCCCCAGCACGATCACGATCCCGAACAGCCCGATCACCCCGATCGCGATCGTCATGCCGAGCTCGGCCCGATCGTTCGTGTCTGGCGCGGGCGGGGGCGTAACGATCGGCGGGACGCTCTGCTGCGGCGCCGCGTCCCAGCCCGGCGGCAGCGGCCCAACCGGCGCGGCCTTCGGGCCGTACGGGACAGGCACCTCGGCATCGAGGTCCCCGAGCCAGCCGGCCTCGAACCCGGCGACGTCGACGCCCAGCGCCGCTTCGAACGCCGCGTCGTCCGAGACACCGTCGGCATAGCTGCGGATCAGCCGCACGAGCGCGTCCTGGCCGTGCGCCCGGATCAGGTAGTCGATCGCGGACACGCTCTCGTCGTAGCCGAGGCTGAACCGCGACGCAGTCGACGGGAAGCGCAGCGAGAGCGCGTGGAGCGGCATGAGTTCGCGGTCGCGGGCGGCCCGCTCGACGTTCGCGCGCGCCCCGGCCGTGTAGCCCTGCGCGAGGTAGTCGGCCAGGCCCTCGTTCAGCCAGTGCGGCGGCTCGTGGTACGGGTTCCGCGTGGCGGTGTCGAAGACAACGTGCGTCAGCTCGTGCGGCACGACGATCGAGACCCATGGATCGTTGACCTCCGACGGGGCGATGTTCGCGAACAGCGTCCGGATCTCCGGCAGCGCCAGGCCGCCGACGTTCTCCTGGAGCGCGTTCCCGAGAACGTCGTAGAACTCGTCGCGGCCGGCGTAGACGAAGAAGTCGATCGGGTCCCGCTCCTCGACCCCGAGCAACGCGGTCGCCTCCCGCACGGCCTCCTCGCCGATCCGGAGCGCCCGCCGGCCGAAGTCGTCGTTGCCCTCGTACCAGTGGATCCGGACGAGGTCGCCCTCGAGCGTTCGCCAGTCGAAACGCTCGTCCTCGTAGACGAGGCTGGCCGGCGGGCCCTCGACGACCGTCCCGTCCTGGTTGGTGACGCGGAAGCCGATCTCGACGGGCGTGTTCGGGTACAGGCTGCCGCCCGGCGTGTTATACGCGTAGCGCAACAAGTGGTTGCCGGGGCCTGGGTTGTCCACCTCGGCGAGGAAGGTCGTCGGGCTGCCGCCGGTCCGGACGTAGGCCTCGACGCGGGCGACGCCGGCCGGGAGCGAGATCCGCTGCTCCACCGTGATGGCGTCGCCGAAGGTCGAGGTGGCGGTCGCGAGCTGGAACGTCGGGTCGGCGGCGACGGCCGGCGCGGGGCTCGCGAGGCCGATCGCGAGACCGAGGGCGGCCGCGAGGGCGGCGAGGGGGCAGCGCGGACGCCGCGAACCGGTCCGCCCACGAGGTCGCACCGGGCTCTCCGTTCCTGATGCCGCTGGGGTCATCACGACGGTCCGTGCAGGGAGTTGCATGCGGTGGCCGGGACGCGACTCGTTCATTTGGCCGCCCAGGCCATGCCGGCCATTCGAAGGATGCCCATGCCGTTGTCGCCCGCGCCGAGGAGGCCCTCGCGCGAAAGCGACCAGTTGGTCGAGTGGTAGAGCGGGACGATCGGGACCTCGCGCTGGATCTCGGCGAGGGCACGCTCGTACGCGCCGGTCGCGGCCTCCGGATCGCGCGTCGCGAGCGCGTCGGCGATCGCGGCGTCGAAGGCGGTGGACGACCAGCCGCCGTAATTGTTGCTGCTGTCGCTCTCGAGGAGCACGCCGAGGAAATCGTTCGGGCCGACGTAGTCGGCGATCCAGCCGCTGATCCAGAGGTTCGGCGGCGCGGTGTCGATGCGCCCGAGGTGGTCGTCGTAGTTGACGAGCTCCACGCGCATCCCGAGCTCCCGCTCGAGCTCCACCTTGATCGCCTCGCCCGCCGCGTAGCCGCCGACCGCGAACTCGATCCGCGGGAGGCCCGTGCCACCCGGGTGGCCCGCCTCGGCCAGGAGCTCCCGCGCCCGATCCGGGTCATACGCCGGGAGCCAGTTGCGGTCCCCGCCGCCCGGGATTCCGGGTGGGACCATGCTGGTCGCCGGGACCTGCCCGACGAGCGACGAGAGCGACACGAGCCGCGTCCAGTCGACCGCGGCCCCGAGCGCCTGCCGCACGCGCACGTCGTCGAACGGTTCCGTCCGCGTGTTGATCCCAAGATAGGTCAGGTCGAGCGAGCGGACCTCGCGCAGGTGCGGCCCGAGGTTCGGGTCGTACGGGATCCAGGGCGCGTCGATGACCGAGATGTCGGTGTGGTCGAGGTCGCCCGCCTCGAACGCCGCGACGGGGCTCCGCCCGTCGATGTCGAGGACCAGGCGGATCGTCGGAATCGCGGGCGGCCCGGCCCAGTACTGCTCGTTGCGGGTCAGGACGATCTCGCGCGAGCCTGCCGACTCGACCTGGTAGCCGCCGCTGACCGGCGCCCCGGGTCCGAACAGGTCCTGGCCGTCCTGCCAGATCGGGAGCGCCACGACCCCGAAGATCGGCGCGGACACGATTGCGGGGAAGTCCGCCCCGGGCCGCTCCAGGTCGACGACCACGTCGAGGTCACCCTCGGCCCGGAAGCCGACGGTCGAGGGATCCGTCTCGCGGCCGAGGACGTAGTTGCGTGCGCCCCGGACATCCAGCAGCAGCGAGACGAGCGGCGACGGCCGGCGCGGATCGAGCAGCCGGAGCCAGCTCCCGACCACGTCGCGGGCCCGGAGCGGGCTGCCGTCGGAGAAGCGCAGGTTCTCGCGGAGGTGGAACGTGACGCTCGTGCCGTCGGCGGCGATGTCCCAGCTGCGCGCGAGCGCGGGCTGGAGCTGGAGGGCCGAGTCGTACGCGGTCAGCGTCTCGTGGAGCTGCGCGCCGACGGCCGCGTCGTTGACGCTGGACTGGTCCCGCGGGTCGAAGGTCGACGGCTCGCCGACGAGGATCCGGGCCTCACCGGGACCGGCGCCGCGGGCGGCGGGCAGGGTCGGCAGGAAGGGCACCACCAGGCCCGAGACGGCAACGGCGGCGAAGAGCGCCACGAGGGCGATGACAGCGGCCCGACGGCGCATGCCCCGAGTATGCGGGAAGGCCCCGCGTCGCATCGCCGGGGGAACGATGCGAGGTGCGAGGCCCCGCCTGTAGAAACGTGGACGACTCGGGCGGCGTTAGGCTCCCCGACGTGAATTCGGCGTCAAACCTTCGGCTGCGCGACACGCTCCGACGGGCGGTCGTCCCTGTCGAGCCGATCGAGCCCGGGAGGGTCCGGATGTACTCGTGCGGCCCGACGGTCTACCGCTACGCCCACGTCGGCAACCTCCGGTCGTTTCTCCTCGCGGACCTGATCCGACGGGCCTTGCTCTACCACGGGCTCGAGGTCGTCCACGTCCAGAACATCACGGACGTCGGGCACCTGCGCGAAGACGCCTCGGGCCGCCAGGTCGACCCGATGCTCGTCGCCGCCGGCCTCGAGGGCCGCTCCTCTCGCGAGATCGCGGACGCGTACGAGGCAGCCTTCCATGCCGACGCCGCGATGCTCAACCTCCTTCCGGCCCACGTGTTCCCGCGGGCCACGGACCACATCGGCGAGATGATCGAGCTGGCCCGGCGCCTGGAGGAGCTGGGCCATGCCTACCTGTCGCCGGCCGGGAACCTCTACTACGCCGTCGCCACCTATCCAGACTACGGCCGGCTGTCGCGCAACTCCCTCGACGAGCTGCGGGCGGGCCATCGCTCCGACGTCGAGCCGGACAAGCGCGACCCGGCCGACTTCGCGCTCTGGAAGGCCGCCGCCCCCGACTCCACCCGCGAGATGCGCTGGCCCTCGCCCTGGGGGGACGGGTTCCCCGGCTGGCACCTCGAGTGCTCGGCGATGGCGCTCAAGCACCTCGGCGAGCGGTTCGACATCCATACCGGCGGCGAGGACAACGTCTTCCCGCACCACGATGACGAGATCGCCCAGGCCGCGCCGATCGTCGGCGGACCGCCGGCGAACGTCTGGGTCCACGGCGCGCACCTGCTGATGAGCGGCTCGAAGATGTCGAAGTCGGCGGGCAACTTCCTGCGCATCACCGACCTTGCCGACGAGGGCATCGACCCGCTCGCGTTCCGGTACCTGTGCCTCACGGCGCGCTATGCGCGGAAGCTGAACCTGTCCGACAGGTCGCTCGCGGCCGCGGCGTCCGGGCTCGCCTCGCTGCGCGCGGGGGTCGCGGCGCTGGGCCCGGCGCCATCCGACGGCCGCTGGGCGCCGCCGCCGGCGCTGGAGGCCGGCGCCGCCCCCGCCCGGCCCGTGGGTCGCGCGAACGGCGCGGCAGGCCACGGTGGTGGCGAGGACTTCCCGATCGCGGACCGTGCGGGCGCTCCCGCTGCTCCGCTCTCGCCCGCGGGGCGCGCGCTCCACGACCGCTTCGTCGCGGCGCTGGACGACGACCTGGACCTGCCGGTCGCGCTCCGGACCGCCCGCGAGACGCTCCGTGCCGACCTCCCGGCCGACGAGAAGCGCTGGCTACTGCTCGACTTCGACCTCGTCCTCGGTCTCGATCTGCACCGATCGGTGCCGGGCCGCGATGCCGGCCCCGATGCCCTGCCCGACGATGCGGGGCTGCCCGATGCCCTCGCCGACGTGGCCGCCCGCCGCGCGTCCGCCCGCGCGGCCAGGGACTGGTCGGAGGCCGACCGCCTCCGCGAGGAGCTTCGCGACGCTGGCTTTGACGTCGTCGACCGCGCCGACGGCACCTCGGAGGTCCGCCCGCACCGGCCCTGAGCGGGCGGCGCTCGAGATCAGCCCGCCAGGTCGAGGCGGGTGCGGAAGCGGTCGAGGATCCGGTAGAAGTTGCGCTTCGAGAGGCGGTCGCGGACGGCCTCCGGCGTTGCCATCCAGGCGGCGGGCTCACCGCGCTCGAGGGGCAGGCCGGGAACCACGACGGCCCGCCGCGGCGGCTCGCCCTCGCCCTCGTCGCGCAGGACGAGGCTCCACCAGATGTCGAGGTTGCGGTAGAAGCGGAAGCCCTCGTCGAGCGGGCCCCGCGCGACGTAGTCGGACCTCCGGAAGGCCTGCAGGTAGCCCTGGATCGCGACGGCGTCGCCCTCGAGCGCCTCCTCGAACTGGCGCAGGTTCGACGACCGGAGCCCGAACGGCCCGGCGATCGCGACGGTCGCGTCAGCGAGGGCCTCGACGAGCGGCCCCACGACGTCGCCGGTCAGGACGATCGACGGGTCGAGCACGACGACCACCTCGGCCCGCGCCCGGCGGATCCCGGCGTTGAGCGCGGCCGCGTGCCCGAGCGGCGCGCTGGTCCGGATGAGCTCCGTGGGCCAACCGGCACCCGCGGCGCCGGCTAGACCATCGACCGCCTCGTCCGGCAGCCCGTCCGCGACGACCACCACGTCGGTCCCGGCGCGGGCGCCGGCTCGAAGCCCCGCGAGCGCGGCCTCGGTCGTCGCGCGGTCCGGCGACGCGACCACGACCACGCATGCGAGCCCGGTCGCAGGCTCGTGGAGGCGGCTCGGCACCGCGTCGCTGCGGCCGTACCGGATCTCGCCCTCGACCTCGACGTCCGGCGGGTGCGCCGGCTCGAGCCGGTACGCCGTCCCGGCGTCGACCACCTTCCACCCGGCCGCCTCGATCTCGCCGCGGAGGCGGTCGGCCGTGGCCCAGTCCCGGGCGGAACGCGCCGCCGAGCGCTCGCGCGCGGCCGCCTCGACCTCTGGCGGCGGCACCTGCTCGGGAAGGGATCGGGCCATCGATCGGAGATGGTAGGCCGAGGGAACCCGTCGGCCCCGGAGGCCGTCTCGCGCCCCTGACGGGCCGCCGTCCTGCCCGGTCGGCTCGACCAAGGAGGAACGCGCGATGCGCCGGCGATTGGCGACGGCTCTCCTCGGAGCAGCCGTGGCGACCATCCTCGTGGCGGGGCCGACCCTCGCCTGCGGCGGCCTCATCGGCCCGAACGGGGCCGTGAACCTGCTCCGGACCACGACGTTCGCGGGCTACAGCCAGGGCCTCGAGCACTACGTGACGGCCTTCCAGTTCCAGGGCGGCGGCGGCGCCTTCGGATCGATCACCCCGCTCCCGGGCGTGCCCTCGAGCGTCGAGAAGGGCGGCGACTGGACCCTCCAGCGGCTGATCCTCGAGACCGACCCGCCCCGCAACGACGTCCGCCTTGATTTCCTCTTCGGGGCCGCCGCGGCGCCGGGTGCCGCCGAGGAGCTCATGAAGGTCCGCATCGACGCCCTCGACGTGACCGTGCTCAAGGGCGGTGCCATGGAGGTCGGCCAGTGGGCTTCCGACCATGGCTTCCGCCTCCCGCCGGACGCGCCCGAGGTGCTCGAGTTCTACGCCGAGCGAAGCCCGATCTTCCTGGCCGCGGTCTTCGATGCCGATGCCGCCGCGGCGCGCGGGCAGGCGATCGGCGACGGGACGCCGGTCCACATCACCATTCCGACCCCGAACCCGTGGGTCCCGATCCGCATCCTCTCGCTCGGCAAGACCGGCGGCGAGGTCGTCGAGGCCGACGTCTACCTGCTCACGGACCGCGCGCCGGCCCTCCTGCCCGCGCCGGGCCCATCGAACGGCATGCGCCTCGACCACAGCGATCCCGCCTCCGAGGCGCTCCTGAACGACCTCCGCTCGGACACGGGCATGTCGTGGGTGCCGGAGTCCGGCTGGCTGACGAAGATCGCGATCGACGCGAACGCGCCGCAGCTGTCCTTCGACCTGGCGATCGACGCCAGCGGAGCCAACCAGCCCTCGTACGTCCAGGCCGGGCTCGAGCGGCCTGGCGAGCCCTTCGTCGACAACCGGGCCGCGCAGCAGCTCCTCACGTGGGGCGCCATGCTCGCCGTGGGCGTGCTGCTCGCGGGCTGGGTCCTCCGGTCCGCGGCCGGCACGGCCGGCGGCCCACGGCTCCGGCCGCAGGGCTAGTGCGCCCGATGGCCGTTGTCGTGGACCGGCCGCGGCGGCGCCTCGCCGCCGCCGCGGCCGCCCTCGCGGTGCTGGTCGTCGCGGGCGGGACGACGTTCGCGCTGGCCACCGCCGACGACGACCTGCCGACGCTCACGAGCGTCGAGATCACGATCCGCCACTCGAGGTTCGTGCCGGACCGGATCGCCGTGCCGGTCGGCGTGCCCGTGACGATCACCCTCGTCAACACCGACCCGATCGACCACGAGTGGATCGTCGGCGACGAGGCGGTCCACGCCGTCCACCGCGTCGGAACCGAGCCGCTCCACCCGTCGCGCCCGACGGAGGTGGTGGTCCCGGCCGGCGAGTCGCGGACGACGGTCGTGACGTTCGAGGCCGGCGGGAAGCTCAGGTTCATCTGCCACCTGCCGGCCCATGAGGCGTACGGGATGGTCGGCGAGGTCGTGATCCGCTGATCACGACGCTGCCTTCGGGACGCTACTTCAGCTGTCCGCGAACCTCCCCGCCCGGGAACAGCGTCGTGTGGACGTTGACGTAGTAGCCCCCTGGGTTCGCCTCGATCGCGGCCGCGAGGCCCGCGTCGATGGTCACGCAGCCGGAGGTCGATCCGGTCGCGGACGCGACCACCGCCAGCGGGATGACGATACCGGTCGCTTCCCGGCGACCGGCGACCCCGTGCACGTGAGCCGCGAAGGGCGCGTCCGTGAGGTTCCGCCAGGACAGGTCGTAGCAGAACTCCGTGCCGTCGATCGTGTAGCTGAAGAAGCCGCTGCCGCCGAACTTCGCGTCGGTCGTCTCCTGGCCGTTGTTGAGCGGGATCGCCGGGGCTGCCAGCGTCGTCCCTGCCAGGAGGATCGAGGTGCTGATCGCGAGGCAGAGTGTGCGGGCTGCTCGTCGCATGAAGCCTCCATCCTCGAGCCCGCTGCGTGCGTGGTGGCGAGGTCGTCGCGAGAAGTCGTGCCGGGGCTCGTATCCGACCATACGGACCACGGAGTCGCTCGGATCCGGCTGCGATGGAACTGCAAGGCCGCCGCCGATTCCCGAAGCGGGCCAGCTGCGCGGCCCGGGTCGCCTCCCGCCATTGCTCGAGCAGCTTGGATGTCGTCATCGGCTTCTCGGTCGCGCGCCCTCCGCGCGAGCCGTGCGGATCGTAGGCGCGTCGCAGTGCGCCGCCGAGGATGTCGTCTGCCCGCCCGCGGGAGCGAAGCAGCTGGCGCCCCCGGACGGACTCGAACCGCCGACGCAGGCCTTAGGACGGCCTCGCTCTGTCCACTGAGCTACGGGGGCGCGCCGGGTGATCCTACCCCAGTGCTCGATCCGATCGGGAATGCCAGAGCCTCGGGCGGCGCCGGAACCGCCGATCGGGGCGCGAGCGTCCCGCGCGGTACGATGCCGAACGTGGCTCCCCACCCCGACCTGGTCCTGTACGCACGCCCCGATTGCTCGCTCTGCGACGAGGCGCGCCAGGCGATCGAACTCGTCGTCGCGGATCGGCTCGAGTCCGGGCTCCCGGTCCCGACCGTCGTCGAGCGCAACATCGAGGCGGACCCCGAGCTGCATCGATCGCTTTTCGAGCGGATCCCGGTGGTCGAGCTGGGCGATCGGCGGGTCGAGCTCGTCGTCAGCGTCGGGAAGGTCCGGCGGCTGCTCAACGAGGTCCTCGGAGACGGAACGGGTGACGGCGCGCCCTGGGGCGGCGGGGCCGCATGAGCGACCTCACGATCGCCGTCGCGTTCGGCGCCGGCCTCCTGAGCTTCCTCTCGCCGTGCGTGCTCCCGCTCGTCCCGGCGTACCTCGGGCAGCTCACCGCGGTCGCCGTCGTGGGCGCCGGTGACGGCGCGAGGGCGGGCCGCTGGCTCGCGATCCGGCACGCCGTGGCCTATGTCGTCGGCTTCGGCGCGGTCTTCACGATCCTCGGCCTCACGGCGACCTACGCCGCCGGACCGCTCTTCGACTACCTCCCGATCCTCCGCCAGCTCGGCGGGATCCTCCTGATCGTGCTCGGGCTCAACCTTGCGGGCGTGCTCCGCATCCCCGCCCTCGACCGCACGTGGCGGCCGCTCGAGGCCGGCGCGGCCGGGAGCGTCGCCGCGGCGACCGGCACGATCGCCCTGGGCTCGCCAGGCTCCGGCGGGGGCGCCGGGTCGAGGCTCGGCGATCGACTGGGCGGGCGCATCGTCAGCGCCAAAGGCGGGTGGCTCACCTCCCTCGGGATGGGTGCGATCTTCGCGATCGGCTGGACCCCCTGCGTCGGCGTGATCCTCGGCGGCATCCTGACGCTCGCCGCGACCTCGGGCGCGGCGCTCCAGGGCGGCATCCTGCTCGTCGCCTACACGGCCGGGCTCGGACTGCCGTTCCTCCTGATCGCCACCGTGTACGATCGCGCGCCGCGCCTGCTCGCGCCGATCCTGCGGCACGGCCAGCTCGTTTCGGTCATCGGCGGCGCGCTCGTCGTCGCGATCGGCATCGCGCTGCTGTTCGACTGGCTGGCCCTGCTGCCGCAGCTGATCCCGTTCAACACGCAG
>DATLYV010000172.1:0-18644 GCA_035574535.1 Binatia bacterium | reverse complement strand
GGGATCGTCCGGGCGGCGCTCCAGGACGGCGGGCGGCGCTCCGAGCAGCCTGCCGGCTCGGTCGACGGGGAGCCGCGCGTTCAGCCGGCGCGCTCGCCCTCGCGCTTGGTCGCGTTCTCGACCGGGTTGTCCATCGGGGCGATGCTGATCGCCATCGGCTCGGGGGTCGCGCGCGCGACGCGGTTCTTGCCGCCGCGTTTCGAGGCGTACATCGCGCGGTCCGCGCTGACGAGCAGCGCATCGGCCGAGCGCCCGTCGGTCGGGTACGTGACGACGCCGATCGAGACGGTCGGGCCGTTGTCGATGCCGGGGAGGCCCTGCTCGGCGACCGTGAGGCGGATCTTCTCGGCGAGGACCCAGCCGCCCGTCGGGTCGGTCTCGGGCAGCAGCGCGACGAACTCGTCGCCGCCGTACCGGGCCGGGGTGTCGATCTTGCGGACGCCGTTGCGGACGATCTCGGCGACGCCGCGGAGGACCGTGTCGCCGACCGCGTGGCCGTAGCGGTCGTTGATGGCCTTGAGGTCGTCGAGATCGAGCATGACGAGGCAGAACGCCCGCCCGGATCGATCGCCCCGCGCGATCTCGCGCTCCAGCGCCGTGAAGAAGTACGAGCGGTTGTAGAGGCCCGTGAGCGAGTCGATCGTCGACAGGCGGATCGCCGCGTCCCGCACGCGCCGCTGCTCGCGCCCGACCGACGCTCCGATGTATGCGAGCAGGTACAGGCCCGTGAGGTTGACGGCCATCGTTACGAGGGACGTGATCTCCGGCGTGGGGTCGACGACGAGGCCCGCGGCGAGGTACGCGGCCGTGGCGAGGATCGCAAGCGCCAGGGCGATTCGCGGAGCAACCAGCAGCGCCCCGGCCCCGACGATGAGCGGGAAGGCGAAGGTGAACGGGCTCTCGAGGCCGCCCGTGAGCGCCACGAGGCTCGACGCGAACACGAGTGCCAGCACGCCCTGCAGCGGTCCGCGCGCCCGGCGCAGCGGCGTTCGCGGGAGGACGTCCTGGAGGACGAGGAGGATCTCGCCAGTGACGGCGATGAGGATGACGATCGCCGAGAGCACGTCAGGCCAGATGCCGCTGGCCGCCGCGAAGACCGCGACGGCCATGAGGAAGGCCCAGCTGACAATGCGGACGACGCGCTCCTCGAGGTTCGGGTCGCCGCCGTCATGGGCGGTGCCGGCGCCCGGCGCCGGCAGCTCCTCCGGCTCCTCGGGGCGGCCCTGGAGACCGGCGCGGTACGCCGCCTCCGCCTCGATCGCGCGCGGGTCCAGCGAGGCCTCGGCGCGCGCCTCCTTCTCCTCGGCGCGGCTGAAGAACCGGCGGCGGACCCAGACGAAGCTCGGCGCGAGGAGCAGCGCGAACGCGAGGGTCGCGAGGACCCCGATGGCCGCGAGGACGAGATCGGAGATCGGCGGCATTCAGCGTGTCCCGAACTGGTAGGTCTGCTTCACCAGGCGCAGGTACGAGAACGTTTCGGTATCGCGCACGCCGTCGATCCGCTGCAGGCGGTCGGCGAGGAAATGCAGGAGTCCCTCGTTGTTCTCGGCGACGGTCTCGATGAGCACATCGAATCTGCCCGCCGTCACCACGACGTAGTCGACCTCGGGCATGCTCGCGAGTGCCTCCGCCACCTCGAGCAGCCTCCCGGGCTCGCAGCGGATCCCGATCAGGGCCTGCTGGAACCCGAGCTTGTCCGGGTCGGCCACGCCGACGATCTGCAGGATGCCACGCTCCACCAGCCGGTTGGTGCGCGAACGCACCGCTGCTTCGCTGACCCCGAGGGCCTGGGCTATCTGGGTGAACGGCCGCCGACCGTCCTCCTGGAGGTGCTCGATGATCCGCTTGTCGAGGGGCGAGAGCTCATCGGGGCGGCGATTCCGGCGCCCGACCTCATCCGGATTCGAATCTCGCAACGGCCCCGTCATTCGGGCCGAATCTAGCATTCCGGGGGTCGCACGACCGCCTGGAATCGGCGGCGGCGACGGCGCGCAAACGCCGCCCTCAGCCGCGGTCGAGCTCCACCAGCACCGGCGCCAGCGCCCGGATCGACTCCTCCGTGATCGGGTCGACGACCAGCTGCACCTCGGCCAACCCGAGGTCCGCGTAGGCGCGCAGTCCCGCCGCGATCTCCGCCGTCGAGCCGGCGAGCGGCGCGACCGTCGTTTCGTCGTACTTGGTGACCCGCCCGCTGCCGCCAGGCAGGCCGACCAGCACCGCGCTCGTCTTCGCGAGCGTCGCCGGGTCGCGCCCGACGGCCCGGCAGGCAGCCTCGACCTGCCGGAGGATCGGCTCGAGGCCCTCCGGCGTGTTGTTCGACTGGCGGTACCAGACGTTCCACTGCTCGACGTGCGGCAGGGTGATCTCGAGCATCCGCGGCCCGATGCTGCCGACCATCAGCGGCGGTCCGCCCGGCGAAGCAGGCCGCGGCAGGAGCTCGCAGTCGCGCGCCTGGTAGAAGTGGCCGTCGAAGTCGATGCGGCCCTCGCGCAGCAGCGCCCGGATGATCGTGAACGCCTCCTCGAAGCGCGAGATCCGGTGGTCGAACGGGAAGCCGAAGGCCCGGAACTCGGTCTCGTTCCAGCCCGCCCCGAGCCCGAGGATCAGCCGTCCGCCGGAGACCTCGTCGACCGTGGCGGCGAGCTTCGCGAGCATCGGCGGCGCGTGGAACGCGGTCGCGGCCACGAGCGGCCCCAGCTTGATGCGCGAGGTGCTGGCCGCGATGGCGGCGAGCATCGTCCAGACCTCCCACGGCCCGCGGCTCGAGCCGTCGTCGTAGCGGTACAGGAGGTGGTCGCCGAGCCAGAGGCTGTCGAAGCCCACTTCCTCCGCCGCCCGGGCCATCGAGACGTACTCCGGCCAGCGGACCTCCCGCTCGACCTCGGGCAGCTGGACGCCGACTCGCATCTTCCTTGGCATGCCGCGCAGCGTAGCGGCGCGCGCGCCTGCGATCTGGCGCCCGCGACGCTGCTCGCGAGACGATTTGCGAGCCCGATCGAGAGGAGCCGCCATGCACGCGATCCAGGACCCCGGCGACCCGGAGCCATTCGTCCCTCCCCGCAGGGACGACGACGACACCGACCCGACCCCAGAGCCCCCGCCGTTCGAGCGTCCGCCGTTCGAGCGTCCGCCGTTCGAGCGCGATCCGGAGGCCCAGCGCGCGCCGGGCTCCGACGAGGGCGACCTCGACAACCCGCAGCCGCCGATGCAGGCCGGTCCGGACCACGAGGCCGGCTCGACGGACGAGATCCTCCTCGACGGGCCGGGCATCGTCCGCGAGCCGGTCGGCAACGACAACGTCCGCGACAAGACCGTCGGCGGCGTGATGGGCGGCCCGCGCCAGCTGATGGGGCAGGGCCAGGGCGGCTGACAGGGACACGCCTCTGCCCGGGCGCATCCTGTCGCTCGCTCCGGGGTGGACCTTCACGGCGGCGCTAGCATTGGCGCCCGATGACGACGCTCGACGAGCCCGTGGCACCCGCCCAGGGCGCCGAGCCGTGGCCCGGCGGGCCGCCGCGGACCCCGACCGACGGCCCGCTGACGTTCGAGGAGCTCCAGCTCGCCGGCCGCAACCGCGGCATGCCGCTGGAGGCGCTCCGCTACGACATCACCCCGACCGGCCTGCACTACCTCCTCGTCCACTTCGACATCCCCGCGGTCGACGCCGCGACCTGGCGGCTCCGCGTCGACGGCCTGGTCGACCGTCCGCTCGAGCTCTCGCTGGACGATCTTCGCGCCCGACCGCGCCGGACCGTTCCGGTGACCCTCGAGTGCGCCGGCAACGGTCGCGCCCGCCTGCAGCCGCGGCCGCTCAGCAACCCGTGGCTCCTGGAGGCGATCGGCACGGCGGAGTGGACCGGGACCCCGCTCGGCCCGATCCTCGACGAGGCGGGCTTGCGCGATGACGCCGTCGAGCTCGTCTTCACCGGCGCGGATCGCGGCTTCCAGGGCGGCGAGGAGCAGGCCTACCAGCGCGGCCTCTCGATCGCCGAGGCGCGCCGCCCCGAGGTCATGCTCGTGGACGAGATGAACGGCCAGCCACTCCAGCCACAGCACGGCTTCCCGGTGCGCCTGATCGTTCCGGGCTGGTACGGCATGGCCAGCGTGAAGTGGCTGACGCGAATCGAGGCCGCCGCGGAGCCGTTCGCCGGCTACCAGCAGGCCTCCACGTACCGCTTCAAGAGCGACGCGGACGACCCCGGCATCCCCGTGACGCGGATCCGCGTCCGGGCGCTCATGACGCCGCCCGGCATCCCTGACTTCTTCACCCGCCAGCGGATGGTCGACGCGGGCCGCGTGACGCTGACCGGCCGCGCGTGGAGCGGTTCGGCGCCCGTCGCGAAGGTCGAGGTCGGCATCGACGGCGACTGGCGCGAGGCGACCCTCGGGCCGGTCATCGGCGACTACGCGTGGCGCTCATGGAACTTCGACTGGGACGCCATGCCGGGCAAGCACCTTCTCGCCTGCCGCGCCACGGACGCCGACGGCGAGACGCAGCCCCTCGAGCCGCCCTGGAACTACCAGGGCATGGGCAACAACGGCCTGCAGTCGATCGAGGTCACCGTCCGCCCCTGATCGATGCCCGGCCCGGAATTCGAAGGGCCGCCGGCTGACAGATCGCTGCAATGCTTCCGCGGTAGGATGCAAGTAGGCTTGCACATCCCCGCACCGGAGAGCCACCGTTGGTCGAGTCCGCCGCCGAGCTGCGCGCCACGTCAGACATGCTCCTGCTCGATCTCGAGG
Source organism: Binatia bacterium (assembly GCA_035574535.1). Taxonomy (GTDB): domain Bacteria; phylum Chloroflexota; class Limnocylindria; order Limnocylindrales; family CSP1-4; genus UBA5189. The sequence continues at coordinate 13,901 of DATLYV010000172.1, read as the reverse complement.
CGCTCGGCCAGCTCGAGGAGCAGAAGCGGTCGATCCCCCACGACGACCCCAGGCTCGTCGACCTCGCCGCGCGGATCGAGGAGATCGCGCAGCGGGTCCTTTCGAGCAGCCGCCGCCAGCGCGCCCTGACCGAGGTCGTCACCCTGGAGGCGTCCGCCGGACAGGACGACGAGCCGCGGACGATCGACGCGATGCGCTCGGTCTCCGCGATCCTCACCGACTGGCGGGAGGCGGAGCGCGCCGCGGCGGGGGCGCCGGCCGGCTCCTCGGAGCGGGCCCACGCCGAGGCGCTGGTCGAGCGCTTCCGGGATGAATACCGCGAGGCCTTCGAGGCGGCGAGGCAGGCCCGCGGGTAGCCCCGGCGCCGCGTTCGCGGCGATGGATGGATCCGAGGATGGTCGGGGCGGTCGGATTCGAACCGACGACCTCATGCTCCCAAAGCATGTGCGCTACCAGGCTGCGCTACGCCCCGACGATTTGAGTTCGGGCACCGCACATACTGCCGGTTTCCAAGCATGCTGTCGATGGCCGCGAAGTCGGCGGCGGTGCGGAGTGCGAAAGCTGCGAGCCGAGGCCCGAAGTGAACCCGCCGCCCCGCGCGGGGACGCTGCTGCCGCTGGGGTCCTGGCACGACCCTGAACACGCCGACCTCGGCGCGCCGGCGATGCACCTGCTCATTCGCGCCGCGCGCTACTGCGCCGACCACTTGACGGACGGCATCCTGCCGAAGCGCACCGTGCGCGAGCTGGCGGCAGGGACGGACGCGCCGGACCAGGCGGTGAGCCGGCTGATCGAGGCCGGATTCGTAACCGCGCGGCCAGACCGTAGCTGGCAGCTTGCCGCGAGGGTCGCGCAGATGAACCTGACCGCTGCCGAGGTCGAGGCGCGCCGACAGCACAATCGGGACCTCGCACAGAAGGGCGGACAGGCGAGGGCGACGGCTGCCGAGCGAGGTGCCGATGGCACCTTCCTCCCCCGGAGCCAGCCCATCGACCCGCCCAGCGACGAGCCCGCGGCTGGCCAGAACGACCAGCCCGACCAGCCCCGTCTCCCGTCTCCCGTTACCCGTACTCCGTATTCCGCAGGAGGTACCTCGTGGAGTGGTGAAACGGGAACACCGGACCCGTGGCGGCGTTTCGGAACAGTGGCTCCCCGTGCGAATCGCGCTCGAAGAGCGCGGCCTGAACCGACCACCGACCGAGGCGCAACGCCAAGCCATGTGGGAGGCGGTCGACAGTTGCCCTAACGACAGGGCGCGGTGGATTCGGTCCGCTCCCGGCGGCGCGAAGATGACCGATATCGTCGGCATCGTGCTCGACCGGTGGCACGGGTTTCGGGCGTCGGCATGAGCGGGACACCGGCGCGATGAGCATCGCCTCGGCAGGCAACGTCTGCCGGGGATCCCACAGGTTCAAGCCAGCCCGGCAGTTGCCCGCGTCCAAGAGCGGGGCGGTCTGAGTCGGACCTTCTATGCCATCGAGGCGGCGGAAACGAATCCCGAGCCCGTACCCATTCCGAGACCAGCGCGGCTAGGTGGCGCCGAGGACCCCGAGGTTAATGGCTCCCCCAGGTGGGCAGGCGAAGAGCAAGGAGGCAGGTAGATGAACGACCACGGACGACAGCGGCCACCGGTCAAGGAGGGCCGCGATCACACGGAACGGGACCGTGCCGCGCAGGACGCACTCCGGGCCGGATACGCGTCGGAACGCGGGCGGCGCGGTGATGGCTCGGACGGGCCGACGCGATCCGAGCGGCGCCAGGCATAGGCGAGCCACTACGTCCGCATGTGGGCACTAACTCGGGCACTGCTGCGGCCGGGAGCGAGCCGCCGACTGGAGGTCCTGGGACGGCAAGCTGCAGGCCCCCGGATTGGGAAGGGGGCCTGCAAGACCTCACCTCACTGACTAATCGCCGACGGGATCGGGAAGCCCGCAGGATGACGTCGTACAGGGCGCCAAGTCCAAGCCCGGGAACTTAGCCTCCATAGCGCTCATCCCACGGTCCCAAGGGGAATACCAGCCGTCCTTTGTTGAGGACCATGCACCCTCGTCGGAGTGCACGTGCGTACCGTAGATGTATGCAAGTGTCTCGCACGTTTCGCACGCCTGGGACACGTGGAAGACCGGCCCACCGGAATCTCCATAAAGCGCATCTGCCGAGTACACCACCACACCGACAATCTCGTGTTCGGCGTCGGGTGTTACACTAGGACGGTCATCGTTCCGAATCTCGATTACCCCACACTTCTTGCCCGTATTCCATCCCATCCGACATACAGGCATTCCCACGGTTTGATTTGCCCATAGCGTGTATCCGGCAATTCTGAGTCGATTGCCCGTCACACTCTCAAGTAGCTGGTTGCGAATCCGTCGATTGGCCGCGCTCAGAAGGTCGGTCTTGATCAGCCCGACGTCAGCAGGACTGCCGGCATAGAAGGTTTCCACCGGCGTCGTCCCCTTCTTGCCAATGAGGCCGAGGTGCACTGAGCCATGACGCCAAGGATCCGCCTGGTGCCCGTACTCTACGCAGTGGCCAGCTGTGACAATCACCAGCACAGGTCCCGGGCGCGTTCGGCCATGAAGCGGTCGAGCTGCACTACGACGATGTAGTCATTTCATGAAGAAGAGCCTGACTCTCTCCCGCGTCGTCGGATGGAGCCCGGGCTGCTTTCGAACCTTCACGACTTCCGCAAGGGTCAGCGAGGACGTGACGATGGTCAGTTGGCCCCGTTCCGCCGCCTCGATCACGTCTTTGCAGGCGCTGACCTTGTCGGGCTCCTCAGCGAGGTAGCCGATGAAGCAGTCACTGTCCAAGTAGCGCCGCGGTTTGGTCGCCATCAGTCGGCCAATATTCCCCTCACGTCCGCAGCCTTTGGAAGCGCTTCCTGCCGCGGGAAGACGAAGATGGTGTTTGCGCGAACGCGAATGAGGGAGCCATCCTCGCGGTAGCGCAGCTCACCAGAAACGGCGACCCGCCGTTCGGTGGCGGCCGCGACGGTGCTGGCGTCGAGCCGCCGCCCGAAGTCACAGTCGATCTTGGCATGCGTAAGTGGGTCGTACACATAGAAGGAACGACGGCCGCGAACGGTGATTGTCTCGAGCGTTCCTTCAAGGGTCCCAATCGCCGTGATGGTTCGCCCAAGGACTTCCGTCACGTTCGCCACGGTTCGGTTCGTGATAGCAGTCGCCGTTCCGTTGCGGCGTACCGCCAGGCTGGTTATCCCGTTGCCCCTCAGACGCGCGAAGGTCGCGGGCGTACCCGAGTGCCTCGTCATTGAAGTGCCGGGGTCGGACGGCCTTCGCCTCGATTGCGCCCATCCCAGCCGCGACCACGGCCGGAATCTCCCGGATGGCGGCGATAGGCAGCTGCGCTCGGGCGGACTCCGGCCGGACGAGCAGGTCGACGCCTTCCGCGACAACCTCAGTGACAATCCAGCGAACGTCGTCGGAGTCCCCGACCACGCTGGAGCTTACTTCCCGAAGGAGGCCGAGGAATTGAACTTGGGCTTGAATCAAGCGCTGGAGCGGAACGCCCTCGATCCCGATATCGAGGCGACGAACGTCCTCCGAGCGGCCGGCGTTCATAAGCCAGATTGAATCACAGCGGTTTGCCAGCTATATGGCGGTCGCTCATCGTGGTCGGCATTTCGGAACCGCAGGATAACCAGCCTCCAATCGCTCGCGTACATTGCGCTCAACCGGGATGAGGCAACGCCGCTCGCGCCCCAGTGGCCCACAAAGCATGTGCGCTACCAGGCTGCGCTACGCCCCGAGCGGGGGCCAATACTAGGTCCTCCCCCGATCGGTCCGAGTCCCCAGGCCAGCACCCGACGAGTCGCCGGCCCACGGGCTCGGTCACACCCCGGCGGCTTGATGGCTCGACAAGGGCAAGCCGACATCGCCGGGAACCGCCCGTCGAGTCTCGGCGTCTCTTGGCCCGACGCCGGGCGGGAGCTGGCAGGCTGATGGAACCGTCCGGCGTCTCTCTCTTCCCCCTCATCTCCTCGACGAGGCTTCGTCGCGTGCTCGCCGCGAGCACGATCGCCATCGTGGCGGCCTGCCAGTCCCCGGCCGCCACGACCACCCCGACCACTCCCTCGGCGACCGGCGGCCAGCCGACCGCCGGCTCCTCCACCTCGCCCACCGAGGCGCCGAGCACCGGCCTCGGCGGGCTGTTCCACCTCGTCGGCAGCGAGCCGGTGATCCCGCGCACGACGTTCGAGGATCGCGGCGCGGTCCTTCCGGGCGCGATCGTCGTCGATGCCGACGGCACCTATCACGCGTGGGTCGTCGCGTTCGGCGAGCCCGCCGGCACGCAGGAGATCCACTACCTCACCTCGACTGACGCGGTCGCCTGGACCGAGACGCCCGACGATTCGCTCGCCGGCCTATCCGAGGGCTTCGGCAACCCGGGCGCCTTCCCCACCAGCGTGCTCGAGACCGAGGACGGCTGGGTCATGTACCTGGTCGGCACGCTCGCGAGCGAGCAGGCGGGCTGGGACATCTGGCGCGCCACGGCTCCGGCCCCCAGCGGCCCGTGGGCCCGCAGCGACGCGCCGGTCCTCACGCGCGGCGGCGAGGGCTCTTGGGACGCCGGCGGCCTCGACTTCCCGTCCGTCATCCCGACCGACGACGGCTTCGCGATGTTCTACTCGGGCATCCCGTCGAGCGAGACGAACGAGGGCGCGATCGGGATGGCGACGAGCGCGGACGGCATCGCCTGGACGAAGGTCGAGGCGCCGGTGGCCGAGCCCGGCCTGTGCGGCGAGTTCGACGCGCGGGCCGTGCTCCAGCCGAGCGTCCTCCCCGGCCCGAACGGGCTGTACCTCATCTACGCCGGGCATGCCGGCGACGACGCCTCGCGCCCGGGCGTCGGGTTCGCGACGAGCACCGACAACGGCGCGACGTGGGCCTGCCAGTGGCCGGCAAACGCGCTGAACGTCAGCGAGTTCCCGAACGGCGACGGCGTCCACACCGCGACCGCGTTCCTCCGCGGGGAGCGCGTGGCGCTCCTGGTCGAGTGGCTGTCCGACAACGGGTCCGACGTCTGGCTCGCTCACCTCGGCCCGCGGCAGGAGTAGCCACCCTCGAGGGCGCGCCCGCCCGGTGACGGCCGGGCGCGCCGCCCTCGGCCAGGACGGGCCGCTTCGACGTCCCGGTCAGAACCCCAGCTCGCGCAGGACCGGGACCATCCGCCGCGCCGCTCGGCCTCGATGCGAGATCGCATCCTTCTCGGCCGGGGCGTACTGGGCGAACGTCCGGCCGCCCGGCTTCTCCCGCGCCGGCTCGAACAGCGGGTCGTAGCCGAACCCGCCAGTCCCGCGCGGCTCGAACGCGATCCGGCCGCGGGTCGTGCCGCGGCGCGTGATGACCCGCACGCCGCCGGGCGCCGACTCGTCGGGCAGTGCGAGCGCAAGCACGCACACGTAGCGGGCGCCGCGGCGGCCCGCCGGGACCGCGGCGAGCTCGCGGAGCAGCTTCGCGTTGTTGTCCTCGTCGCTCGCGTCGGGCCCCGCGTAGCGGCGCGTGTGGACGCCCGGGGCGCCGCCGAGCGCATCGACCTCGATCCCGGAATCGTCCGCGAGGGCCGGCAGGCGGGTCGCGCGGGCCGCGTGGCGGGCCTTGATCCGGGCGTTCGTCTCGAACGTCAGGCCGTCCTCGATCGGCTCGCCGCGGACGCCGAGATCGGCGCGGGTGACGAGGTCCCCCCGCGCGAGCCCGAGCAGCTCGCGCAGCTCGCGGGCCTTGTCCGCGGAGGACGTCGCGAGAACGAGGCGCGGCCGTCGCGAGCCGCGCGCCCGCACGGCGGCCGTGGAGGCGGCGACGGGCGTCCGGTGGCTCAGCGCCGGAGCGAGGCCAGGGCCGCTTCCTGGGCCTCGAACAGGCGGGCCAGGCCGATGTCGGCGAGATCGAGCAGCGCCTGGACGCGCTCGCGATCGAACGGCAGGCCCTCGGCGGTGCCCTGGAGCTCGATGTACGTCCCCGCGTCGGTGCCGACGACGTTCATGTCGACCTCGGCGGTCGAGTCCTCCGAGTAGTCCAGGTCGAGCATCGTGATGCCGTGGATGACGCCGACGGACACGGCGGCGACCTTGCCCATGAGGGCGTGCGCGAGGCCGGCCTTCGTCAGCGCCGCGGCGAGCGCGACGTAGCCGCCGGTGATCGAGGCGCAGCGGGTCCCGCCGTCGGCCTGGAGGACGTCGCAATCAATGGTGACGGTCTTCTCGCCGAGCTTCGTCATGTCGACCACGCCGCGCAACGACCGCCCGATCAGGCGCTGGATCTCGTGCGTCCGCCCGCCGAGGCGGCCCTTCACGGCCTCGCGGTCGGAGCGCTCGGCGGTCGCCCGCGGGAGCATCGAGTACTCGGCCGTGACCCAGCCGGAGCCCCTGCCGCGGAGGTGCGGCGGCACGCGGTCGCCGATCGTCGCCGCGCACAGGACCTCCGTGTCGCCCTGGCGGATGCGGCACGAGCCCTCGGCCCACTTCTGGACGCCCAGCGTGATGCCGACCGGCCGGAGGTCGCCTGGGCGGCGTCCGTCGTTGCGCACGGACGGCGGTCGATTGCCGATGGACATGGCGGTGATGCTAGACGGGTCGAGCGTCGGCGGCCTCCGCGGGCGCCCCGGAAGCTTCGCGGCGCTCCTCGGCCTTGGCCGCGTCCCAGAGGGCGTCAAGCTCCTCGAAGGCGAGGTCGCGGATCGCGACGCGCCGCTCGGCGACCATTCGCTCGACCCGGCGGAAGCGGTTGCGGAACTTCTCGTTCGCGGCGCGGAGGGCCGCCTCGGTCTCGATCCCGAGCTTGCGCCCGACGTTCACCACGACCAGCAGCAGGTCGCCGAACTCCTCCTCCCGCTCGCGGTCGTCCGTCGAGCGGGCCAGCTCGCCGAGCTCCTCCGCGACCTTGTCGAGGACGCCCTCGACGGCCGGCCAGTCGTAGCCGAGCGCCGCGGCGCGCTCCTGCATCTCCTGGCTCGCGGCAAGGGCGGGCATCGAGGCGCTGATGCCGTCGAGGGCGCTCTTCGGTGCCTTCTCCGCGGCTCCCGAGGCGGCGGGGTCCGCCTCGGCGTCCCGCGCCGCCGCGTCTGCGCGCTCGGCCGCCTTGATCCGCTCCCACTGCCGGTTCACGTCGGCCGCGGTCCGGGCCTCCGCGTCGCCGAAGACGTGCGGGTGCCGCCGGACGATCTTCCGGGCGATCGAGGCCTGCACGTCCGCGAGGTCGAAGACGCCGGCCTCGGCGGCGAGCTGCGCGTGCAGCACGACCTGGAGGAGCAAATCGCCCAGCTCCTCGGCGAGTTCGGGCGTCGCGCCGCGTTCGAGGGCGTCGTAGACCTCGTAGGCCTCCTCGAGCAGGTGTTTGCGGAGCGAGGCGTGGGTCTGCTCGCGGTCCCACGGGCAGCCGTCCGGCCGGCGGAGGCGGTCGCTGATGTAGGGCATGGCCCACGGGCCGGCGGCGGCGAGCTCGGGGGCGATCGGCGGGAGGTACAGAGGCCGCTCGAGGTCCGCGGCGGTGAGTGCCCCGACCGTGGTGGTCTCCGCGTTGGGGTCGGCCACCGTGCCCGCGTCACCCGCATCGCCGGAGTCGCGAAGGCGCGCGGCGGTGGCGCCGGCGGGATAGAGCCGCCCCAGCACCTGGAGCGGGTCGCGACCCCGCGGCCCCTGGCGCCCTGGGAGCGGCCCGGGATCCGGAGTCGCGGCCGCGCCCGTCGAGGCACCGCCCTCCGGCGCGAGCAGCGCCAACGGCACCACCAGCAGCGGCCGCGACGCCTCGATCGGCGTCGCGGTCAGCCGCTCGGCCGCAACGACCTGGATGCCCGACCCGACGTCGAGGTCGAAGCGCCGGACCGCCTCGCCGACCAGGGCGTCGAGCATCGCAGGCCCGCTACGACCCCAGGGCGTAGTCGATGTCGGCCTTCGCCTTCTCCTTCGAGTACCAGTAGGAAAAGCCGCTCTGCTCGATGATGTCGAGCTGCTCCTCGGTCAGCTCGCGGGTCTCCTCGGCGAGGATCCAGAAGAGGTACCGGGCGTCGCCGGCGACGTCCACGACCTCCGAGACCGACCCGACGGGGGCCGCGAAGATCGCCTCGTCGAGCTCCTCCGCCAGCTGGCCGCGGGTGATCCACCCGATGTCGCCGCCCTTGTCGGCGCCCTCGCCCTCGCCGTGGTCGCGGACGAGCCGCCGGAAGGCCTCCTCGGACACCGCCTCGGCCTTGATCCGGCTCATGAAGTCGTCCTCGCTCACGTCCGTGCGGCGCATGATCTGGATCACGAACCAGGCGTCGTCGCCCTTGATCGGCTCGAGGACCGTGCCCGGCGCATTCGCAATGTCGACGATGGCCACCCGAAGCGCGGCGTCGATCTGGGACGAGTCGTAGTACCAGGGCTGCTTGCCGCCATTGCGCTTACCGCTCGCCTCGTCGGACTGCTCCCGGGCCAGCTCGTCGAAGCGGTCCGGGTCGTCCTTGAGGATCGCGTACGCAGCGTCGGCCTCGGCCTCGGCCTTGGCCCAGGCCGGATCGTCGGGCTCGAGGTTTTCCGCGGCGCCCATGTCGTCGTTCGGGGCGTAGGCGATCCAGCGGACCTTTGCGCCGGGCTCGCCTTCGCCGAGCGACGACTCGTTCCGCTCCGGGACGCGGAGCTGTAGGACGTGGCGCTGCGGGCCCGGCTTCGAGAGGTCGGCGACGATCTTGTCCGAGAGCTTCTCGCGGGTCACATCGCCGCGCACGGCGAGGCGGTACTCCTCCATCGTGATGTTCGCTTCCGCGATGGCCGTCTCGAAGTCCTCGTCGACCTCCTCCGGGGCGACCTCGGTGTAGCGGCCGATCATGTAAGTGCCGTCGTCGGCCTCGACGATGTCCGTCGGCTCGTTGAGCTCCGCCGCGAAGACGGCGTCCATGAACGCCTCGTCGTAGCCGCTGTCCTTCTGCAGCCAGCCGAGGTCGCCGGCCTGGGGCGCGTTGGCGGCGTCGGAGTACTTGCGGGCCACGTCCTCCCACGAGGCGCCGCGGGTCAGCTCGCCGAGGGCCTGCTGGGCCTTGACCAGCGCCGCGCGCTTCTGCTCGTCGGTGGGCTCGCCGGTGTCGGGGTCCGTCGCCGGCTCGATCTGGATCAGCCAGACGTGCCGCTGCTCGGCCGTCGTCGCCTCCTCGACGATCTTGGCGTCGATGTCCTCCTCGGACACCGTGATGCCGTTGTCCTGGGCGAGCGTCCCCATGAGCGTGATGTCGACGAGGCGCTCGAGCGCCAGGTTGACGACCTGCTCCTTGCGCTGGTTGATGAACTGGATCTGCTGCTGGCCGTCCTCGGGCGAGATGCGGCCCCGGGCCATCTCGTACTGGATCCGGCTCTCGACGTAGTCGAGGCGGAACGTCTCGACCTTGAGGCGGGCCCGGAGGTCGTCCTTGGTGATGACCGTGCCGTTGACGGTCGCCGCGGCGCCGAAATGGTCGTCGTACCAGCTCCAGGCGGCGTAGCCGATGAGGATCAGGACGGACAGGCCGATCGCCAGGATGAAGCCGAGGTTGATGAGGCTGTTCCGGCGGTCACCGGAGTCCCAGCCGGCGCGGCCGCGGCGCCGCGCAACGGGTCGGGCTCGGAGCGTCATGCGGTGAGGGTGTCCTAGGTGGTTGGGGCGCGCCGATCACGCCTGGCGCGGGGGCGGGGGCGAATGATACCGGAAGGCCAAGCGACGGCCCGAGCGTGGCCCGGCGCGCGAGCCGCTTCGCGGACCCGTCGCCCGCCGTTCACCCGACGCGCATCGCCGGGGCGACGACGCGCTCGACGAACCGGGCCGTCGCCTGCCCGTCCGCCGCGTCGAAGCTCTCGGCGGCGAACCGCCGGACTCGCTCCGTGTCGAACTCGCCGGCCCGCAGCCAGGCCGCGAGCTCCGCCGTGGTCGTGAAGATCGGGCCCGGGCCGGCCGTCGCGAAGTCGAAGTAGAAGCCGCGCTCGCGCTCGTACGCCTCGTGGTCCGGCGCGAGGAACGCGATCGGCCGGCCGAGGAGCGAGAACTCGAAGATCACGCTGCTGTAGTCGGTCACGAGGACGTCGGCGACGAGCAGCAGCTCGTTGACGTCCGGGTGGTCGGAGGCGTCGATGACGAAGCCCGGCGGCGCGTCGTCCGTCCGCCGGCGCGATCGGACGAACGGGTGGTCCCGGAGGAGCACGACGTGGTCGTCGCCGATCGCTCGCCCGAGCGCCCCGAGGTCGAGGTCGATCGGGCTGCGGGCCTGGGTGATCCTCGTCCCCCGGAACGTCGGGGCGTACAGGACGACCCGCCGACCCTCGGGGATCGCGTAGCGGCGGCGAGCCACGCGGGCGGCCGCGGCGGCCCGCGCCTGATCGAAGAACAGGTCGGTCCGCGGGATCCCGATCGTCGAGTCGAACTTCTCCGGCGGCTGCCCGAAGGCCTCCGCGTACGCCGGGACGAACCGTGCCGCGGAGACGAGGCAGAGGTCGTAGTTGGCGTGGAGCCGCACGGCCCGGGCGTAGGCCTCGTCCGCCCCGAAGCCCTTGTCCAGCACGCTGTAGCCGAACTTCTTGAACGCGCCGCAGGCGTGCCAGACCTGGACGTACCGGGTGCCCGGGCGCGGCCTGACGGCGTACATCGGGAAGAAGTAGTCGTCGACGACGAACAGCCGGGCGGTCGCGAGGTGGAAGCCCGCACGGATCGTCCAGAGGGCGGAGCGGGCGAGCGACCGCGGGCCACGGGACGGGCGGTCGGCGAGCTCGACGATCGGCACGCCGGGAAGCTCGCGCCGGATGCCCTGGCGAATCCAGGCGAGGTTCCCGGAGATCCGGTCGCCGTGCGCCGTCGCCAGCACGACCCGGGATCGGAGCGGAAGGAGCCGCCCGAGGGCAAAGCCGAGCCGGCTCAGCAGGCTCCGGACGGCCACCACGACCGCGATGATAGGCCGGGCTATCCTCTCGCAGGCATGCCGAGCGACCGACGACCGACCAGGCGGGTGCACGCACTTGTGCTTGCGGGCGGGTCGGGCGATCGCTTCGGGGCGGAGATGCCGAAGCAGTTCGTGCGCCTCGCGGGCGAGCCGATCCTGCTGCGGAGCGTCCGGGCGATCGCGGGCGCCGGCGTCGACCGGATCGTCGTCGTGACCCACCCGAGCTGGATCGCCGAGACCCGAGACCTCCTCGCGGAGGCCTCCATCGACATCCCGGCCGAGGTCGTGGCCGGCGGCGCGACGCGCAACGAGAGCACCCGCAACGGCCTCGCCGCGCTCGACGCGGCCGACGACGACATCGTGGTCATCCACGACGCGGTCCGGCCGCTCGTGCCGCGCGAGGTCATCCTCCAATCGATCGAGCCGATCCTGTCCGGCCGCGCCGACGGCACCGATACGGTCATCCCGAGCGCGGACACGCTGGTCATCGTGTCCGGCGACGACGTGGTCGAGATTCCGGAGCGGGCCCGCTTCCGGCGGGGCCAGACGCCGCAGACATTCCGCGCGGACGTGCTGCGCACGGCCTACGCCGCGGCCGAGGCGGCGGGCGACATGAGCGCCACGGACGACTGTAGCCTGGTGCTGCGGCACGCCCCGGGGGCGCGGATCGTGGCCGTGCCCGGCGACGAGATCAACCTCAAGATCACGACCCGGGTCGACATGGTCCTCGCGGACCGGATGATCCAGATGCGGACGCTCGCCGCGCCGGTCGAGCCCGTGCCGATGCGCTCGCTCGAGGGGGCGCGGATCCACATCGTGGGCGGGACCGACGGCATCGGGCGGGCGATCGCGGACCTGGCGCGCGAGGCGGGGGCGCGCGTGGCCGTCGACGGACGGCGGACGGGCCTCGACGTGCGCGACTACAACGCCGTGGCGGCGCACGTGGACGCGGCGGAGCGGGAGCTCGGCGGCCTCGATCACGTGATCTGCACCGCCGGCGTGATGCGCGTCGGGCCGGCGATCGAGCTGTCGCCCGAGGAGCTGGCCGAGGTGATCGACGTGAACCTCGGCGGGAGCCTCAACGTGGCCCGGGCGGCGCACGACGCCCTGGCGAGGACCGGCGGCTCGCTCACGCTGTTCGCGTCGTCGTCGTTCACGCTCGGCCGGCCGAACTACGTCGCCTACTCCGCGAGCAAGGCGGCCGTGGTGAATCTCGCGCAGGGCCTCGCCGAGGAGTGGGTCGCGGACGGGATCCGGGTCAACGCCGTGAGCCCGGAGCGGACCGATACGCCGATGCGGCGCCGCGCGTTCCCGGACGAGTCGCCGGTCGGGCTGCTGCCGGCGCGGGACGTGGCCGTGGCGACGCTGCGCCTGCTCCAGTCGGACCTCACGGGCCAGGTCATCGACGTCCGCCGGCACGACGGAGTCGCGCAGCCGGGCCGGACGGCGGCGCCCGCCGGGTGACGCGCCTCGACTACCTCCTCTCCGCGGCGGCGCTGCGGGTCCTCGGGGCGCTGTTCTCGCTCCTCCCGCTCCGCCGCCGGCGCGTGGTGCTGGCCACGGCCCGCACGAATCGCCTCGACGGCAACCTGCTCCACCTCCACGACGCGATCCGGCGGATGCGGCCAGAGGTCGACGTGGCGCTGGTCCTCGAGCCGTACAGCTACGGGCTGCTCGGCAAGCTCCGCTACGCGCTCCGGCTGGTCCGCGGGATGTACCTGCTCCGGACGTCCGGGCTGGTCGTCGTCGACAACGCCTGGCTGCCGGTCCACGTGGCGCCGCACCGGCGCGAGACCCAGGTCGTGCAGGTCTGGCACGCCGAGGGGGCGCTGAAGCGCTTCGGTGTCGACACGGTCCAGCCGCTCGCCGAGCCGGAGCGGACGTTCCTGCACCGCCACTACGACTGGGTCGTCACGTCCGGCGAGGCCTCGCGGGCGGCGTGGTCGCGGGCCTTCCGGACGCCGATCGAGCGGGTGCTGCCGCTGGGGTCGCCGCGGACCGACCTGTTCTTCGACCAGGCGGCGCTGGCCACGGCGCGGGAGCGGGTCCTCGCCGCCCACCCGGAACTCGCAGGGCGGCGCGTGATCCTGTATGCGCCGACGTTCCGCGGTCGCGGCCGCGCGAAGCGTCCCGGCACGGGCCTCGACGCGGGCCGGCTGCGCGCGGCGCTGGGCCCGGTCGACGTGCTCGTGCTCAAGAGCCACCCGAACCTCGACCGGCACCTCGTCTCGACGGTCGGCTTCGACGTGGTCGTCGAGCCCCGGGTCGACCTCAACGACCTGCTGGTCGTCACGGACATCCTGATCACGGACTACTCGTCGGCGATCTTCGACTTCGCCCTCCTGCGCCGGCCGATGGTCCTGCTCGTCGACGACCTCCCCGAGTACGAGCGCGATCCGGGGCTCTACCTCGACTACCGTGCCGGGATGATCGGGACGCAGGTCGTCGACACGAATGGCGTCATCGACGCGATCGTCAACGGGCGGTTCGACCTCGCGCCGTACGACGCGTTCGTCGCGCGGCACCTCGGCGCGTCGGACGGCCACGCGTCCGAGCGCTTCGTCGAGCGCTTCATCCCGGCATGACGACCTGGGCGGCATGACGGACCGGGCGGCATCGGCCGAGGGGGCATCGGCCGAGGGGGCAGGGCGGCCGGTCGTGTCGGTGCTCGTCGCGGCCTGGAACGCGGCCGGCTCGATCGAGCGGGCGCTGACGTCCGTGCTGGAGGTCTCGGACGTCGCTCTCGAATGCATCGTCATCGACGACGGCTCGACCGACGGGACGGCCGACGTGGTGCGCCGGGTCGCGGCGCGCGACCCGCGGGTGCGGCTGCTGTCGAGCCCGGCGAACGAGGGCGTCTCGGCGGCCCGGAACCGCGGCCTCGCCGAGGTCCGCGGGGCGTGGCTGACGCTCCTCGACGCCGACGACCGCTTCCTGCCGGGCGGCCTCGCGACGCTGGTCCGGGCCGCGCTGCGCGACGGCGGGCCGGGCGGCTCGGCGGGTGG
>DATLYV010000171.1:0-14989 GCA_035574535.1 Binatia bacterium | reverse complement strand
TGCTGGTCCGCGAATCGGTGGTCGCCGAGGGCATCGAGGGCGGCTTCTCGGCCGTCTACCCGATCCTCCGCGCCCTGGAGGAGGCGGGCCGGATCCGCCGCGGCTACTTCGTCGCCGGGCTGGGCGCCGCGCAGTTCGCGCTTGGCGGCGCGCTGGAGCGGTTGCGGATGCTCCGTGACCCAAACGCCGTGAACGGCGATGATTCGGTCGTGCACGTCCTTGCCGCCGCCGACCCTGCGAACCCCTACGGCGCCGCGCTCCCGTGGCCCCGTCGGGGCGACGACGACCGCCGCCCGTTCCAGCGCGCAGCGGGCGCCAGCGTCGTCCTCGTGGACGGGGTTGCCGCCCTGTACGTCGACCGCGGCGGTACGTCGATCCAGACCCTGCCCGCCCTCGACGACCCGGAGGTCGCGGACGCCGCCATCGGGGCGCTGGGCGCCCTGCTCGGCGACGCGTCGGGCCGGCGAGAGCTGGTCATCTCGAAGGTCGACGGGGCGCCGGTCGGTCGATCGCCGTGGCTCGACGCCCTCCTTCGGAACGGGTTCGTGCAGGGCTATCGCGGGGTCGCCCTGCGGAAATCGCGCGCGGGAGCGATGATCGCCTGATGCCGGAAGGAGACACGCTCGCACGGATCGCCGTGGCCCTTCGGCCGTACCTGGCCGGGCGGGTCGTGACCGCCGCGCGCGCCAGGTTGCCCGGGCCGCAGGTCAGCCGCGTGATCGGCCAGAAGATCGATGCGGTCGATGCGGCGGGCAAGAACCTGCTCATCAAGTTCGAGGGCGGGCTTGAGCTGCGGACCCACCTCGGGCTCCATGGCTCCTGGCACCGCTACCGCCCGGGGGAGACCTGGCGCCGGCCGCCGAGCCGCGCCGCCCTCGTCATCGAGGTCCCCGGCGCCGTGGCGGTCTGCTTCGACGCCCCGGTGGTCGAGCTCTTCGAGCGCAAGGCCGAGGCCGTCCACCCGCAGATCTCGATGCTCGGGCCCGACCTGCTCGACGAGAAGTACGACCAGGCCGAGGCGATCCGCCGCCTCCGCGATCCGTCTCGCGCCGACACCGCGATCGGCGAGGCGATCCTCGACCAGCGGGCCGTCGCCGGCGTCGGGAACGTCTACAAGAGCGAGGTCCTGTTCATGGAGCGCGTGAACCCGTTCGCGCCCGTGAAGAGCCTCGACGACGAGACCCTCGACCGGATCCTGACCACGGCGCGCGAGCAGCTCCGGGCCAACGCCCGCTCCGACGCGCCCGCGGGCCGGTCCACGACGGTCGACCTCAAGACCGGCAAGAAGCTCGCGCCCTCGCGCCTCTGGGTCTACGACCGCGCCGGCCGGCCCTGCCACCGCTGCGGCACGCTCATCCAGTCCGACTCGCAGGGCTTGGAGCTTCCGCGGATCACCTATTGGTGCCCGTCGGTCGAGTGCCAGGCCCCGGCCGAGGAGAAGGCGGCCGCCGCGGACGGCCGCGGCAAGAAGTCGAAGGCCAAGCGAGTCGCCAAGCCCGCCGCGACCTCGTAGCAATGGGGGCGGCTCGCCCTCGCACCCTGCTCGAACCACGTCGCGCGGCCCTCGCGTCTGCACCCGCAGGCGTCGGCCGACGTGCGCGTCGCGGGCCCGCAGATCCGCGAGCACGCACTCGGCCGTCGGCATGGCACTTGCGGTCGTGATGCCTCTGGGGTGATCAGCGGGCCCGTCACCGGCTCGGATCGCGTGACCGTCCGCACGATGTTGCGCGGCGCCTGCAGTCCGCCCGGAGCCCGGACGGCCTGGCGTCGCACGCCCTGCCCGGCCAAGTCGCCCGAGCTTGCGGCCCGAAACCGCCAGGCATTTGAACACGCGACGTACCGCGGCCGGCGCAAGGGCAGACCGGCCACCGCGATCGGTGTCGAACCGGCCTCCCTATCATCGGCCGCGATGTGCGAGCAGTACGTCGCTGTCGCCGACGCGCCGTTCCGGATCCGCGCGCTGTGGCCGCTGACGGAGCGCCTGGAGCGGTTCGGGCTCGCGGGCTTCGGCTGGGGCGCGACGTGGCTCACGGCGGACGAGGAGCTCCGCTCGCACCGTGACATCGGCGCGTTCCGCGACGACCCGGCACGCGAGCGCGTTGGGAACGAGGTGACCCGCGCGGTGCTCGTCCACCTGCGGCGGCCGTCGAAGTTCTCGACGATCGGCCTCCCCGACACCCAGCCGTTCGACGATCCCGCCGGTCGGTACGCGTTCGGGCACAACGGCGACTTCGCGAACCATCGCGCCCTGCGCGCTCGCTACCGCGCGGCGGGGCGGCTCCACGGCCATGCCGACACGGAGGTCGGTGCTCGCTGGCTCGAGGACGCGTGGGCCGAGGCCGCCTCGCCCGAGGCCGCGCTCCGCGAGCTCCACGACACGTTCGGCGGCCGCGCCAACCTCGCGGTCCTGACCCGCAACGGCGAGGCGTACCACTACGCGGGCAACGACGAGAACCCGGTCTTCACGTTCGACGTCGAGGGCGAGGGCGACGGCGACGCCGCCACCATCCACCTCGCCTGCACCGGCATGTACTCGCTCGATCGATCGCTGTTCCGGTTCGTCGCGTTCGAAGCGACGAACCGCCGCCTTGTCGCCCGCGGGTCGACCGTTCGCCTCGCACCAGCGCCGGCGCTCGTGCGGCCCTGATCGAGCCGGAGCCACCTGCCGCCCGTCACGAACCATTGACGAGCGCGTCTTTCCGGCGCATGGTGCGCCCTGCCGGGCGGGCGTCTGGAGGGATGGGCATGGCGACCACCGCCGTCGCGGGCGCTCCGACGGTCCCAACCGACGAGGACATCGGTGCGCGCCCCACCGAGCGCCTGCCGCTTCGACAGCTCCTCCAGCTCAGCGTCTACTGGCTCGGCATCCAGGCGATCTGGGGCGGCGTCGGCGTCTTCACGCAGGAACGGATCCCGGAGCTCGTCCCGGCCGGCCAGGGCGGCAGCTACCTCGCGCTCACCGGGTGGCTGATCCTGCCGATCGTGCTGCTGGTGCAGCCGACCGTCGGGGCCATCAGCGACTACACGATCAGCCGCTGGGGCCGGCGCAAGCCGTACATCGCCATCGGCAGCGTCCTCGACGTCGTCTTCCTCGCCGGGCTCGCCACGTCGCAGACGTACCTGTCCGTGCTGGCCTTCCTGGCCCTGTTGCAGTTCAGCTCGAACTTCGCCCAGGGGCCGTTCCAGGGCTTCGTCCCGGACCTCGTGCCGGCGCCGCAGGTCGGGCTCGCGAGCGCGCTCATCGGGGCGCTGCAGACGATCGGATTCGTGATCGGGAACGGGATCATCGCCTTCGCCTACACCACCGGCGAGTACGTGCTGCCGCTCATCTTCCTGGGGCTGGTCGAGCTCGCGACCGCGATCGGCACCCTCGCCTGGGTCCGCGAAGGAACGGCCGCGAAAGCGCGGAACGGCCGGTCGTGGCTCGCGATCGGCAGGTCCGCCTGGGGGCTCGACATCCTCGGGGAGCGCAGCTTCGTCTTCCTCGTGATCAGCCGGCTCGCGTTCATCGCCGGCATCCAGGTGCTCCTCGGCTTCTACGTCGTCTACCTGACCCGGGTCTTCGAGTTCGGGGACGCCGAGAAGGCGTTCTGGGTCCCGGTCATCGGCATCGTCGTGGCGGTCTTCACGGCGACGGCGACGATCCCGTCGGGCATCGCGTCGAACCGGGTCGGGCGGAAGCCCCTGATCTACGCGGCCGCGGCGATCGGCTCGGTCGGCCTGCTCGTCTCGGGTCTCGCGCCGGGGCCGGAGATCCTGCTCGTCGGGGCGACCCTGATCGGGATCGGGTCGGGCACGTTCCTCGCGGTCGACTGGGCCCTGATGACCGACATCATCCCGAAGGCCTCGTCCGGGCGCTTCATGGGCATCTCGAACCTCGCCGTGGCGCTCGCCGGTCCGGTGGCGGCCCTCGTCGCCGGTCCGATCATCGACATCGTCGGCGGCCGCGCCGAGACCGGCGACGGGCCCCGTGCGGCGTTCCTCGCCGGAATCGCGTTCTTCGTCCTCGCCGCAGCCTTCCTCCGCCCGGTCGATCCTCGTCCGCGCGAGAGCGTCCGGCGAGTGGCGGCGTGATCGACGGGACCTTTGTCGAGGCAACAACCGCCGGTTGCCTTCGCTAGAATCCCGCGCATCGTGCCCTCAAGGAGAAGCGGCCGCACCTCGACCGACGGCACCGTCATGGTCATCGGTGGGGCCGAGGACAAGATCCGCGACCGGGTCATCCTGAGCCGGTTCTGCGCCCTCGCCGGTGGATCGGACGCCGTCGTGGTCGTCATCTCGACCGCGTCCTCGATGGGCTTCGTCGCGGGTGAGCGCTACCGCGAGATCTTCACCGGCCTGGGCATCGGCGAGGTCCGGCCGATCCACGCGATGACCCGCCAGCAGGCCAACGACGACGCCTACGTCCGCCAGGTCCGCGACGCGACCGGCGTGTTCCTGACGGGTGGCAACCAGCTCCGGCTGTCGTCGACGATCGGCGGCACGCTCCTGGCCGAGGCGATCCTCGACCGGTTCCGCCAGGGCGCGGTGGTCGCAGGGACGTCCGCCGGGGCGTCGGCGATGTCGAGCCACATGATCGCGTTCGGCGCCTCGGGCGGGACGCCCAAGCATCGAATGGCGGCGCTGGCCGCCGGGCTCGGGGTGCTGCCATCGGTCATCGTCGACCAGCACTTCCAGCAGCGGAATCGCTACGGCAGGCTGCTGTCGGTGATCGCGCAGAACCCGTCGCTGCTCGGGATCGGCGTCGACGAGGACACCGCGGGCGTCGTCGGCCCGGACGGCGTGATGGAGGTCATCGGGCGGGGGAGCGTCACCATCGTCGACGGCTCGACCGCCGAGACCGACGCCTGGGACGTCCACGGCCACCGCCCGGTCATGATCAGCGGCGTGACCCTGCACGCGCTCCCGGCGGGCTACAAGTTCGACCTCCGCCACCGCAAGCGCCTCTCCGCACCGCCGCTCACCGCCATCGAGGGCGGCGCCATCGCCTCGAGCTGACGGTCGAGTCGCGTGCGCGATCCGATAGGCTGAGCGTCCGCAAGCGGCGGGTGGGAGCCGGCGCGGCAGAGCAGGGGAGGCGACATTGGCGAAGGTCGCCACGACGAAGGCGAAGTCCAACGGCGCGGCCAAGGGCACCGCAAAGCCCGCCAGCGCGGCGACATCGACCGCGAAGGCCACCGCGAAGCCGGCGAAAACGGCCGCAGCGCCAGCCGCCGGCACGTCGACCAGGTCGGCACCAACGCCCTCGGCAACGCCCCGCACGTCGACCGCGAAGCCGCTCCCGACCCTCCGGATCCTCGACACCCGCGTCCTCCGCGGGCCGAACTACTGGTCGCGCCAGCCGGTCATCAAGCTCCTCGTCGACCTCGGCGTGCTGGAGCAGTTCCCGAGCAACACGATCAAGGGCTTCAACGAGGCCCTGATCGAGTGGATGCCGTCCCTCGAGGACCACGCCTGCAGCCTGAACCGCCGCGGCGGCTTCATCACGCGCCTCAAGGACGGTACGTGGATGGGCCACGTCGCCGAGCACATCGCCCTCGAGCTCCAGAACCTCGCCGGCACGCCGGTCCACCACGGCAAGACGCGCGGCGCCGGCGTCGAGGGCCAGTACAACGTCATCTACGAGTTCCGCGAAGAGACAGTCGGGCTCGAGGCCGGCAAGCTCGCCGTCCGACTGGTCAACCACCTCGTCGCCCCGCGCGACCCGGAGCACGCCTTCGACTACGTCAAGGAGCTCGAGGCGCTGATCCTCCTCGCCGAGCGCCAGGCGTTCGGGCCGTCCACGCAGGCGATCCTCGACGAGGCCGCCTCCCGCGACATCCCGTACCTCCGCCTGGACCGCCATTCGCTCGTCCAGCTCGGCCAGGGCGTCCACCAGCAGCGCATCCGCGCCACCATGACCTCGCGGACGTCCGGTATCGCGGTCGACATCGCCTCGGACAAGAACCTCACCAACCGCCTCCTCGACTCGGCGGGCCTGCCCGTCCCCAAGTCGGAGGTGGTCCGCTCGGCCGACGCCGCCGTCGCGGCCGCGAGGCGAATCGGCTTCCCGGCGGTCGTCAAGCCCCTCGACGGCAACCACGGCCGCGGGGTCCACCTGGACCTCCGGAGCGAGGAGGACATCCGCGCGGCGTACGATGGAGCACGGCGTGAGAGCCGCTCCGGCGACCTGGTCGTCGAGACGTACATCACCGGCAACGACTACCGCTGCCTCGTCATCGGCGGCAAGGTGGCGGCGATCGCGGAGCGCGTGCCGGCGGGCGTCGTCGGCGACGGCAGGCACACGATCCGCGAGCTGGTCGACATCACGAACGCGGACCCGCGCCGCGGCATCGGCCACGAGAAGGTCCTGACGCGGATCAAGGTCGATGCGGCGGCCGAGGAGCTCGTCCGCAAGCAGGGCTTCGAGCTCGACTCGACGCCGCCCAAGGGCACGCGGGTCAAGCTCGCCCTGACGGGCAACATGTCGACCGGCGGGACGTCGATCGACCGGACCCAGGAGGCCCACCCGGACAACGTCGAGATCGCCGAGATGGCTGCGCGCGTCGTCGGGCTGGACGTCGCCGGCATCGATTTCATCTGCCCGGACATCACCGTGCCGGTCCGCGAGACCGGCGGCGCGATCGTCGAGGTCAACGCGGCACCGGGGTTCCGGATGCACACCCACCCGACCGAGGGCGAGCCGCAGTACGTCGCGAAGCCGCTCATCGACCTGCTGTTCCCGCCGGGCGCCCCGTCGCGGATCCCGATCATCGGCGTGACCGGCACGAACGGGAAGACGACGACCGTCCGGATGATCGCCCACATCCTGAAGCTGATGGGCCGGCGGGTCGGGATGACCTCGACCGACGGCATCGTGGTCGACGGGCGGATGATCAAGCGCGGCGACATGTCCGGCCCGAAGTCGGCGCGGATGATCCTCCAGAACCCGACGGTCGACACGGCGGTGTTCGAGGTCGCCCGGGGCGGGATCCTGCGCGAGGGCCTGGGCTTCGACCGGGCGGACGTCGCGGTGGTCACGAACGTCACCGCGGACCACCTCGGGCTCGGCGGCATCGACACGCTCCGGCAGCTGTCCGACGTGAAGGGCGTCCTGGTCGAGGCGGTGCCGCGGACCGGCACGGCGGTGCTCAACGCCGATGATCCGTACGTCGCGCGGATGGCCTCGGAGTGCCGCGGGCGCGTGATCCTGTTCTCGATGGAGACGGAGAAGGGGTCCCGGGGCTACGACCGGGTCGACGGGTTCACGAGCCGCGGCGGTGCGGCCTTCGTCGTCCGCCCGACGCCCGAGGGCGACCAGATCGTGCTCCGTCACGGCCCGCGCGTGATGCCGCTCCTGTACACGCACCTGATTCCGGCGACGTTCGGCGGCAAGGCCCGGATGAACGTGGCGAACGCGCTGGCGGCCGCGGCCGCGGCCTGGGCCTCCGGCGCGCACCTCCACGACATCCGCCAGGGCCTGCGGACGTTCACGACGTCGTTCTTCCAGGCGCCCGGCCGGCTCAACTACCTCGAGGTCGGCGGCGTGCGGGTCATCATCGACTACTGCCACAACGTCGACGGCATGCGGAACCTCGCCGACTTCGCGCGGAAGATGGCCGGCGACGTCGCGGGGAACGGGTCCTCCCGGGCGGCAGCGCGGGCGATCGGGGTCATCGGCATGCCGGGCGACCGCCGCGACGAGGACATGCGGGAGTACGGCGCCCTGGCGGCGGGCGCGTTCGACGAGATCATCGTCCGCGAGGACCGGAACCTGCGCGGTCGACGGCCGGGCGAGACGGCCACGATCGTGGCGGACGGGGTGCGGCAGGCGCGGGAGCGAGGCTCGGCACGGACGACGCGGGTCGACAAGGTGCTCGAGGAGCTGACCGCGGTCCGGACCGCGCTCCGGCGGGCCCGCCCCGGCGACCTGGTGGTGATGTGCGTCGACGACTCGATCGCGGTCTACCGCGAGGCGATGGCCTCCGCGGGCCGCCGCTCCGACGGCGCGACCGCCTACGCCGACCCGGACGAGGCCGCGTCGCTGGAGGCTCCCACCAGCTAGCGGCGAGTCACGGCGGGCTGGCCGAGCGGACGACTTTCGGGGGATGGGATCGGGGCGCGGTCGCGGGCAGCCTGTCGGGGTGCCTCGCCGCCGTCGTCGATCGTCCGGTCTCGCCCTCGTCGCCGCGCTCGCGGTCGCCGTCCCGGTCGCCCTCGGGTCGATCGTGCCGGTCCTCGTCCCGGCGGTAGCCGCGGCCGCTCCGGACTTCCCGGCCGCGGACGCGGGCTACCACAACTACCCGGAGCTGGTCGCCGCGATCCACGAGGTCGAGGCCGCGCACCCGGAGCTCGTCGACGTGTTCTCGATCGGGAAGAGCGCCGAGGGCCGCGACATCTGGGCCGCGAAGGTCAGCGACAACGTGGCGGCCGACGAGGACGAGCCCGAGGTCCTCGTCGACGCGCTCCACCACGGCGACGAGCATCTGGCTGCCGAGCAGGCCCTGTACCTGCTCCACGTCCTGGCCGGCGACGACGGGATCGACGAGCAGGTCACGGCCCTGGTCGACGCCCGCGAGGTCTGGATCGTGTTCATGCTCAACCCGGATGGGGCGCAGTACGACCTGACCGGCGACCCGTACCGCGGCTGGCGCAAGAGCCGCCAGCGACATCCGTCGAGCTCGTCGGTCGGCACGGACCTCAATCGGAACTACGACTATCGCTGGGGTTGCTGCGGCGGCTCGTCGGGCAGCCCCGCGTCGAGGAACTACCGGGGGTGGCGCCCGTTCTCGGCACCCGAGTCGAGGGCCCTCGCCGACTTCGTGAATAGCCGCGTCGTGGGCGGCCGACAGCAGATCCGAACGCACGCCTCGCTCCACGCGAACGGCGAGCTGATCCTGTGGCCGTACGCCTACACGACCGTCGACGTGCCGGGCGACATGACCGCTGCCGATCGGTCGACGTTCTGGCAGATGGCCAACGCGATGGCGGCGACGAACGGCTACACGGCCCGCCAGTCCGGCGACTGGTACATCAGCGACGGCGACCTGATCGACTGGCTGTACGGCCGCCACCGGATCTTCTCGTTCACGGTCGAGCTCTACCCGCCGACCGGCAGCGGTCCGAACAGCCACTCCCCGCCAGACGAGCTGATCCAGCGGGAGACCTCGCGGAACCGCGCGGCGCTGCTGTACCTCATCGACCTCGCCGACTGCCCGTACCGCGCCTCCGGGACGGCGACCGCGAACTGCGGGCCGATGTACGACGACCTGGAGCTGGGGCGCGGCTGGACCCGGAACCCGTTCGGGGACGACACGGCGACGAGCGGAACCTGGGCGCGCGGGGATCCCGGGCGGACGGCGTCGCGCGGCGTGAAGCAGCTCGGGAAGGCGTTCTCGGGGTCGAGGGCGTTCGTGACCGGGGTCGCGGCGGCGTCGTCGGCCGCGGCGAACGACCTCGACGGGCGGACGTCGATCCTGTCGCGCGCGGTCGCGCTGCCCGCGGATCCCGCGGCGTACGGGCCGCTGACGTTCCGGTGGTACCTGGCGCACTCGGCGGCCTCCGGGGCCGGGGATCTCCTGCGCGTGTTCGTCGTCGACGCCGCGACCGGGCATCGGACGAAGGTCTTCGAGCGGCTGGGCCGGGCGGCCGACGTCGACGCGTGGTGGCGGACCGCGTCCGTGTCGCTGGAGGCCTTCGCGGGCCGGACGATCCGGCTGCTCTTCGTGGCGCGCGACGGCTCGCCGGGCAACCTCGTCGAGGCCGGCCTCGACGACATCCGGATCCAGGGGCCGGGCTGAGGCGCCGCCCGGCGCGCCCTCCTCGCTCAGCCTGGCGCCACCAACGCCGCCAGCTCGTTCGGGTCGTTGACGGGGCGGAGTCCGCGGCGGGCGAGGAGGTCGTACACGGCCTCGCGGTCCTCGTGGCAGAGCAGGACGATGACCTCGGGCTTCGCGGCGCCCGCGGTCCGGTCGAGCTCGGCGCCGAGCGCTGTGGGCTCGTCGATGAAGACGGGGATCTCCTCGGTCCAACCGCCCTCGGCGGCGCCGGCGCGGATCTCGCCGAGCACCGACTCGCGCGTCCGGCCACGCAGGTAGTGGAGCATCTCCTTCTGGACGAACCGGTCGGTCCCCTGGGCCACCAGTCGGCCGACCCCGCGTAGCGTGTCGTCCGGCCGGTCGCCCGCGAGCCCGACGATGAACGTCACCAGCGCTCGACCGCCCTTGCCCTCGCCGGACCCGCCGCCCAGCGTCCGCGCGATCGCGTCCGCGACGTCCAGGAGCACGGCGACGCCGGCCTCGTTGTGCGCGAAGTCGACGACGACCACCCGCGACGCGTCCCGGAAGACGTTCAGTCGACCCCGCGAGTCCTCCGTCGTGGGCCGGAACGAGCGCAACCCGTCCCCGACCTGCGCAAGCGTCGCGCCCATTGCCCGGGCCGCCCCGGACGCCGCCAGGGCGTTCGCGAGGTTGTGCCGGGCGATCCCGCCGAGGACGACCGGCACGTCGGCGAGGTTCGCGATCTTCCGCCATCGACCGCCCTCCGCCTCGCCGATCCAGCCC
The DNA here is from genome assembly GCA_035574535.1 of Binatia bacterium. Lineage (GTDB taxonomy): Bacteria > Chloroflexota > Limnocylindria > Limnocylindrales > CSP1-4 > UBA5189. The sequence continues at coordinate 4,448 of DATLYV010000171.1, read as the reverse complement.
TCGCGCACGAGGTACGCGCGCCCGCCGCGCGAGAGATGCCCGCGGACCCGCGCCGACCGATCTCCGTCCAGCGTGAAGAACGCGACCTTCGCGCGGACCGTCCGGGCGACCCCGGCGACGTGGCGGTCGTCGGCGTTCAGCACGACCCAGCCGGAGGGCTTCGTGATCCGGGCGATCGTCGACTTGACCTCCGTCAGCTCGGGCAGCGTGTGGATGCCCTGGAGATCGAGATGGTCCGAGGTGATGTTCGTCAGCACCGAGGCCTCGTTCGACTCGTAGCCGACCCCCCGGAGGATGATCCCGCCGCGCGCGGTCTCGAGGACCGCGATGTCGACGTCGTCGCGGGTCAGGATCTGGCGCGCCCCGCCGAAACCCGTCCAGTCGCCCTTCTCGACCATCTCGCCGTTGACGACGATCCCGTCCGAGGTGGTCCACCCGACGCGCCGCCCGGCGGTCCGGAGGATGTGGGCGATCAGGCGGGTCGTGGTGGTCTTGCCGTTCGTGCCGGAGATGGAGACGATCGGCAGTCGGCGCTCCCGGTCGCGGATGTACGAGGGCGGCGCGCCGGCGGCGTCGGCGACGCGGGCCGACAGTCGCGCGACGAGGCGGGCGCGGGCGGGCCCAAGGCGGGACGCTGGCGCCGTGGGCGAGACGTCCCGCTCCACGAGCGCGAGCGCGGCGTCGGCGATGGCCCGCGTTCGGTCGTCCAGGGCCCACGGCCAGGTGATGATCCAGTGCCCAGGGTCCGAGGAGCGGTGGACGCGGATCGGGCCCGTCGCGCCGTCCGGGAACTCGCGGCGGAAGCGCCGGACCCAGCCGACGAGCCCCTCGATCCGCCCCGGCCACGCCGACCTCGGGACCGACGCGGCCAGCCGGACCAGCATGTGCGGCTCCGGGTCGCGCTTCCCGTACCACGTGCGCCGCCGCCCGAGGGCGACCTCGATCTTGGCCACCGGCTCGAGCCGGTAGAGGTTGGGTCCCTCGAGGAGCCGGATCTCGATCAGGCGCATGGTTCGGGGCGCATGGTCCGGCGAGGGTAGCAACGGGGCGGGCCGGTTCGAACGTAGACTCTCGAGCGTGACCCGCACGAGCGCGACCCGCACCGTTGCGCCCGGCTCCCTCGTCATCGACGACGAGCTCGCCACCCTTCGATCGACGGTCGAGTCGGCCCTGCCGGCGTTCCTCGCGGACCTCGAGCGGCTGTGCTCGATCGACTGCGGCAGCTACACGCCCGATGGCGTCAACGCGGTCGCGACCTGGGTTGTCGGCGAGCTGGAGGGCCTCGGCGCGACGGTCGAGCGCCGGCCGGACCCGAGCGGGCGCTTCGGCGACACCGTCATCGGGACGATCGAGGGGCGGGCCGGGGCGGGCCCGCGGCTCCTGCTGATCGGGCACATGGACACGGTCTTTGAGGTCGGGACCGTGGCAAAGCGGCCGTTCCGGATCGAGGACGGGACGCGCGTTTCGGACGGGCAGCCGGGGCGGATCGCCCGCGGTCCCGGCGTGAGCGACATGAAGGCCGGGCTGCTTGCCGGATTGCGGGCCCTCGCCGCGCTGCAGCGGCTCGCGGTCGGCTCGCTCGTCAGCCTGCCGTTCGAGCGGATCACGTTCGTGGCGAACCCCGACGAGGAGATCGGCTCGCCGACGTCGACGCCGCACATCGAGGCGCTCGCGCGCACGACGGACGCCGCGTTCGTGCTCGAGTGCGCGCGGGCGACCGGCGAGTTCGTGTCGGCCCGCAAGGGCATCGCGGACCTGCGCATCCGGGTCTTCGGGAAGGCGGCCCACGCCGGCGTGGAGCCGGAAAAGGGACGCTCGGCGATCCTCGCGGGTGCGGACCTGGTCCGCGGGATCCACGCACTGAACGGCCGGTGGCCGGGCGTGACGACGAACGTGGGCGTCTTCAGGGCCGGCACCCGCCCGAACATCGTCTGCGACGAGGCCGAGCTGGACGTCGACGTGCGGGCGACCACGGCGGAGCACCTCGACCAAGCGCTCGGGGCGATCCGCGACCTCGCCGCCGACCCGTCGGTCCCGGGCTGCACGACCGACATCGAGACGATGGCCGGCTGGGCGCCGATGGAGAAGCTGGAGCGGTCCGGGCGGCTCGCGGACCACGTCATCGCCCTCGCCCGCCGCCTCGGGTTCGAGACGCGCGACGTGTCGACGGGCGGCGCCTCCGACGCGAACACGACGTCCGGCATGGGCGTGCCAACGATCGACGGCCTCGGGCCGATCGGCGGGATGGATCACTCGCCCGACGAGTACCTCGAGGTCGACTCGATCGTCCCGCGGACGTCGCTCGTCGCGGCCCTCCTGCTCGCGGTCATGCGCGACCCGGAGGTCGCCGCCTGGCGGACGACCGGCCCGGCTCGATGACCGGCCTGGATCGATGACCGGGCGCCGCGTGTCGAGCGGCGGGCCGTGGGAGGCCCGCTACGGCTACTCGCGTGTCGCGGTCGCGGGCGACGCGGCGTACGTCGCCGGCACGACCGACGCCGGCCCCGACGGGCGCTCGCGACATCCCGCCGACCCGGCCGGGCAGGCGCGGGCGATCTTCGAGATCTTCGAGCGGTCGCTGGCCGAGGCCGGCTTCTCGCTGCGCGACGTCGTGCGGACGCGGATGTTCGTCACGGACGTCGCCCACATCGCACCGGTCGCGGAGGTCCACGGCGAGGTCTTCGGCGACGTGCGGCCCGCCTCGACGGCGGTGGTCGTGGCCGCGCTCATCGACCCGTCATTGCTCGTCGAGATCGAGGCCGACGCGCGCCGCGCCTGAGCGGCGCTCGATCGACCGGTACGCCCGCCGCTCGCCGCTCGCCGCGAACGCCGACAATCGCCGGATGAACGACCTGAAGCTGGGCATCAACCTGTGGAGCCAGGCGAGCGACTGGCCGACCTTCCTCGCGGCCGCCCGCCGCGTCGAGGACCTGGGGTACGACCACCTCTGGACCTGGGACCACCTCTACGCGATCTTCGGGGACCCGTACCAGGACATCCACGAGGGCTACACGGCACTGGCGGCGCTCGCGCAGGCGACGTCGCGGATCCGCCTCGGGCTGCTGGTCGGGGCGAACACGTTCCGCAACCCCGGCCTCGTCGCGAAGGCGGTCACGACGATCGACCACATCAGCAACGGCCGCGCCATCCTCGGCATCGGCGGCGCCTGGTTCGGGTTCGAGCACACGGCCTTCGGCATCGATTTCGGGAGCGGGTTCGGGCAGCGCCTCGACTGGCTGGACGAGGCCACGGCGGCCATCCGGACGGTCATCGACGGCGGCGAGGTGACCTCGCCACCCGGTGGGCGCTACCGGTTCGACCGGCTGCGCATCCACCCGCTGCCGGTGCAGGCACGAGTGCCGATCATGATCGGCGGGGGCGGCGAGAAGAAGACGCTCCGGATCGTCGCCAAGTACGCCGACATGTGGAACGTCTTCGGCACGCCCGAGACGGTCGCGCGAAAGGACGAGATCCTGCGCCGGCACTGCGCTGAGGTCGGGCGGGACACGAACGAGATCGAGCGCACGATCGGCTGCAAGCCGACGATCCGCCCGACGGAGGCGGAGGCGCGACGGGTCTACCTCGACCTGCTCGAGCGCAACAGGACGCCGGTCGCGGAGATGGAGGGTGACGAGTCGGTCTGGGTCGGGACGCCGGAGCAGATCGCGGAGACGATCATCGGCTTCCGGAAGGTCGGCTTCGACACGTTCATCGGCGAGCTCCCGGCGCCGTACGACGCCCAGACGATAGAGCTGCTGATGCAGGTCGTGAAGCCGATGGTCGAGCAGGCTTCGTAGGCGCTCAGGGCGGCGGGGCGATCCCCAGGGAACGGGCGAGCGCCACGAGCGCGGCCGCCAGCACGAGGCCGACGAGCAGGCTCCGCCGCGCCCCGACGACGGCGACGCACAGGCCGACGGCCACCCACTCGATGCCGACGTGGAAGGCCGGACCGCCCGCGTCGTTCCTGCCGACGAACGTGTTGACCGCCGCGAGGGCCGCGAGGACGGACGGCCCGACGAGGCGGAGGTAGAGCCGGACCTGGGCCGGCAGCCGCTCGAACCCGGGGGCGAGGAGCGGGATCGCCCGGAAGGGAAACGTCGCCGCGCCCATGAGGGCCGCGAGCAGGACGAGCTCGGTGCTCATCGGTCGCCTTCCCGGTCGCTCGCCGGGTCGTGCGACGCGTGGTCGCTCGCCCGGTCGCTCGCCGGGTCGTGCGACGCGTGGTCGCGCCGCTGGGGGAAGAACGGCTGGGCGTGGTCGTGGTCGTGCTCGGCCGCGCGGTCGTGGTCGTGCGCGTCGTCGTGGCGGTGCGCACGGGCGTGCCCGGGCTCGTGGCTGTGCACAAGGTCGCCGGCGGGCCCGTGATCGTGGCCTGGCTCCGGGCCGTAGGCGAGCTGGCCCTCGCGGGCGTGCTCGTCGCGACGCGGCCGAACCGCCATCCCGAGCAG
>DATLYV010000170.1:0-7252 GCA_035574535.1 Binatia bacterium | reverse complement strand
CCACGAGCCAGTCGGCGGCGGCCAGGGCGCCGGCCGCGTAGGCGGAGCGATCGCGGGCGGTGAGCCGCAGCTCGAGCGTCTCGCCCGGCGCGTCGAAGCCCACGACGTGCATCCCGGGCGAGGCGCCGGCCCGGACGCTGGCGACCTCGAGCTCGTCGGGCGCCGGCGGCCCGTCGGTCGGGCGAGCGATGCCGGTCTTCCTGGGGTCGACGGCCAGCAGGCGGCTCGCCAGCGCCCGGGCCGTGCCCGACGGTCGGTCGAGCTTGCCCCGGCGATGCCACTCGAGCACGTACGGGTCGCACCCGTCGATCCGCGAGAAGAGCAACCCGGCAGCCTCGACGAGCCGCAGCAGCGCGGCCACCCCGAAGCTGAAGTTCGAGGCCGCGACCGCGGCCGCGTCGTGCGCGCGTAGGGCCGCGTCGACCGCCGCGCGGGCGTCGTCCCAGCCGGTCGTGGCGATGACGAACCGCCGGCAGCCGGCCGCGAGCGCGGTCGCGACGTTCGAGGCGACCGCCTCGGGGATCGAGGCCTCGAAGACGAGGTCCGCCCCAAGCAGGTCGGTCGCCGCGTGCCCTCCCGACGCGGGACGCCCGAGGACGACCGGGGCCGGCTCGCCGCGGTCCCGGATGGCGGCGGCGATCGCCCGGCCAAGATGGCCCCCGCCGAAGATCAGTGTCGTCATCGCGTCGGTCCTCCTGTCGTCGTCCGGAGGGCTCCGTCGCGTGTACGAAAAAAGCCGCGGTCACCGTTCCTGGTGTTCCGCGGCCCTCGGAGCCTCCGCGCCTGGTGGCTCCGGTTCGGTCGTCTGTTGACGCCCGTCAGAGCCCTGGCGCCCGTGCCTCACGGCAGGGCCGCCAGAGCTTCTTCCCCTCGCGTGGTGCGATCAGCTGGCGCATAAGGTCCGGACCATACAACATCCGCGATTCACCGCGCAATCATTTCTTCGACGGATGAACGTTTCCAAGCGGTGCCGCGGCCTCTGCTGCTGGACACCTGCGGCGCCTCGCATACACTCACGCGCAATGACCGAGCGACCCCGGGCCACCTGCCTCTGTCGCTAGGCGGGAGGAGTCAATCCCCCGCCGGGCGGTCGGCTGCGTGCTCCGCCTCGGGATCTCGGCCCCTCTCGCCGGCGTTGCCCCAGTGCCGTCGTCCACTCGAGGAGCCGTCTCGTGTCATCCCCCCGTACCGCGCACCCGTACCGTGATGTCGACGTCATCGACAGCCGCGCCCCGCGCTTCAACCAGACCGTCGTCGGCCTCGGCTCGCTCGTCGCCGTGCTGACCGGTTGGTGGCCGATCCTTGCGGCCCTGGCCCTCCAGCTCGGCGTCGGGCTCCAGTTCGGCCGCCGCTACTGCCTCCCCTGCGTCGCCTACTTCGAGCTGATCCAGCCGCGCTTCGGCGAGGGCCCGATCGAGGACTCGCGGCCGCCCCGCTTCGCGAACCAGATCGGCTTCGTCGTCCTTACAGCTGCCTCGGTCGTGTACAGCGTCGGGCTGACCCCGGTCGGCGCCGCGCTCGGCGGCATCGTGGCCGCGCTGGCGCTGCTGGCCGCGTCGACCGGCCTGTGCGTCGGCTGCGAGCTCTACCGGCTCGGCGCGCGGGTCCGCGGCATTCGGGGCCGGGTGCTGGATCGCGTCGAGCTGGCGGACCTCGGCCTCGGCGGTGAGCCCGCCGCGCCCGAGTTCGTCCTCGCCTTCAGCCACCCCCTGTGCACGGACTGCAAGGCGCTCGAGGCGGAGGTCCGCGCCTCGGGGCGGCCGCTCGTCACGGTCAACGTGGCGGAACAACGCCACCTCGCCCGGAAGTACGGCATCACGCTCGTGCCGACGGCGGTGACCGTCGCCGCGGATGGGCGCGTGCTCTCGCGCCTCGCCGGCTGACGACGCCCGCGGCGCGGCCGCGCCGATCCCGATCGCCGGCATGGAGCCGCATCGAGCGCTCGGACGAGCACCGCCGTCGACCGGCGGGCGCGATCGGTCGCCATCGGGCATCCTCCGCCGATGCGGACCTTCCACCTCGTCCTCGTCAACACGCTCCTGGCGAGCCTGGTCAACAACTTCGTCTGGTTCGCGCTGACGTTCTGGGTCTTCCTGGAGACCGGATCCGTCCTGGCCACCGCGATCATCGGCGGCGGCTACATGCTGATCATGTCGTTCTCCGGCATGTTCTTCGGGACGTATGTCGATCGGCATCGCCGCCGGACCTCGATGCTCGTCTCGAGCGCGATCTCGCTGGTCATGTTCGGGCTCGCGGGGCTGGTCTACGCGGTCGCTCCGGCCGGATCGCTCCAGGACCTCGCGCACCCGGCGTTCTGGGCGCTGGTGATCACCGCGCTGATCGGCGCCGTCGCCGGCAACCTGCGGCTGGTGGCGCTGTCGACGACGGTCACGCTGCTCGTCCCGGAGGAGTCCCACGACCGGGCCAACGGGCTCGTCGGGACGTCGAACGGCATCGTCTTCGCCATGACGTCCGTGTTGAGCGGGTTCGGGGTGGGGTTCGCCGGCATGGGCTGGAGCCTCGCGGCGGCGATCGTCGGGACCGCGCTCGTGCTGGTGCACATGGCCTCGATCCGGTTCGAGGAGGCGGCCCCGCAGCCCGCGGCCGACGCGCCGCGGTTCATCGACTTCGGGGGCGCGATGCAGGCGATCCGGTTCGTGCCGGGGCTGCTGGCGTTGCTGATCTTCTCGACCTTCAACAACTTCCTGGGCGGCGTGTTCATGGCCCTGATGGACCCGTACGGGCTGTCGCTCATGCCAGTCGAGACGTACGGGATCGTGCTGGCGATCACGAGCTCCGGGTTCATCGTCGGCGGGGTGCTGGTCGCGCGGCGCGGGCTCGGGCGGAACCCGGTGCGGACGCTGCTGCTCGCGAACGTCGTGATGTGGGTCGTGACGATCCTGTTCCCGATCCGCTTCGAGGTGCTGCCGCTCGTCATCGGCTTCTTCACGTACCTCACACTCGCGCCCGTGGCCGAGGCCTCCGAGCAGACGATCGTCCAGAAGGTCGTGCCGTTCACCGAGCAGGGCCGCGTCTTCGGGTTCGCCCAGACGCTCGAGACCGCGGCGGCGCCGGTCACCGCCTTCCTCATCGGCCCGATCGCGCAGTTCTGGGTCATGCCCTCGATGACCGACGGGGCGCTGGCCGAGCTCATCGGGCCGTGGTTCGGCACGGGGCCGCAACGCGGGCTGTCGCTGATCTTCATCGTGACCGCGGCCATCGGCCTCGCGGTCGTGCTCGTCGCGCTCCGGTCCCGGCCATACCGGGATCTCTCGCGGCGGTACCTCGAGGCGCCCGACCAGGCGCCGGACGACCTCTCGGGAGGCCCGGCGCTCGAGGCGGTGCCGGGTCAGCCGTCGCACGCGGCGTGACCCAGCCGCGACGAGGCGCGATCGACTTGTGACCGCCCAGGGCGATCCGGCGAGGCGTCCGCGCGGCGCTCGGTCGATCAGCTCCGGGGCGGCGCGGCGGATCGGCAGCGCCCTGACACCCCTGGTCGCACCGGTCCTGGCGCTCGTCACGGCCTTCCTCATCGGCGCGGTCGTCATCGTCGTCACCGACGTCGAGCACATGCGCCTCCTCGGGACCGACCCGGCCGGCGCGATCGGCGGCGCGATCGACGTGGTCGTCCGCGGTTACGGGGCGATGGTCGCCGGCGCCATCGGCGACCCGGGTCGCATCCTGGCCGCCCTCCAGACCGGCGACCCGTCCGACGTCGCGGGGGCGATCCGGCCCCTGTCCGAGGCGCTCGTCGCGGCGACGCCATACGTCTTCGTCGGGCTGGGGCTCGCGGTGGCGTTCCACGCCGGCCTGCTGAACCTCGGCGGCGACGGCCAGTTCGAGATGGGCGCGTTCGGCGCCGGCGCCACGGCCTCCCTGGTGGGCGGGCTGCTGCCGGGGCCCGCCACGCTGGTCGCGGCGCTGCTCGGCGGGACCCTCGCCGGCGCCGCGTACGGGTTCATCCCCGGCTTCCTCAAGGCGCGGACCGGCGCCCACGAGGTCATCACGACGTTGATGCTCAACGCGATCGCGCCGGGGCTGATCCTGCTGCTCGCCCAGTCGGGTCTGTTCTCGGGTCCGCCTGGACCGATCCCGAGCGTGCCACCGCTTATCGACATGCCCACGATCCGGGTCGACTGGGGATTCGTCGTCTCGCTCGCCATGGCGGTCGTCGTCTCCGTGCTGCTGTTCCGGACGGCCCTCGGTTTCGAGCTCCGCGCCACCGGGTTCAGCGCCAGCGCCTCCCGCTTCGCCGGCATGCGGCCCGGCCGGACGACGATGGTCGCGATGGCCGTGTCCGGCGGGCTCGCGGGCATGGGCAGCGCGTTCATGGCCCTCGGGCCGGGCTCGCCGGGCGGCGTCGGGTTCGTGGCCCTGGCGCTGGCGCTCCTCGCCGGGCTCCGTCCCAGCGGTGTCGTGCTCGTCGCGCTGCTCTACGGCGCCCTGAACAACGGCGCGAAGCAGATGGTCATCGAGACGGGCATCCCGCTGGCGCTGCTCGTCGTCGTGATCGCGCTGGCCGTGATGTTCATCGCCGCGCCGAAGCTGATCCGTTCGATCTGGCGGGTGCCGCTGCGTCAGCGGGCGGACGACATCACGTCGCCGCGGCAGCTCGGCCAGGGCGAGGCGCTGTAGCGGCTGCGCCGGTCGACTCGAACGGTCGACCGTGGCGCCCGACGTCGACCACCCGGCCCGGAAGCCTCCGGTGCGGCAGAATCGAACGCCGGCATCGATGGCGGCGCCCAACGCCGGACCACCCCCGCCCGGGCGGATCGGCCTCGGGGCGGGCGAGGCCAGGGAGCGTCGCGGGGGAGGTGCTGGCGGCGGCCGAGTGCTCGGTGCGGGAACTGGGTGGCGGGTCAGGTGCGCCGCCGGCGCCGGGGCTTCTCCTGGCCCAGCGACGGCACCACGAGCAGCGGCGCGAGCCCGCGGATCCGGGGCAGGGCCTCCCCGGCGGGGTGCCGCGGGTCCGTGTCCCCGCCCGACGCGATGACCAGGTCCGGGCGCTCGCCCCGGATCCGGGTAGCGATCTCGTCCGGGTCGGTCGGCGCGACATGGAGCGTGACCCGGACGCCCGGGGAGCAGCGGCAGAACCGCCGAAGGAACTCCTCGCGCCATTCGGCCCAGTCGTCCGTGCCGCGGTCGGCGAGCCGGAAGGCCAGCGTCGCGGCCGTGGCGTCGCCGACCGGCCCGGGGACATGCAGGACGATCACCTCGGCCCGGGTCCGGAGCGCGACGTCGTCCGCTGCGTCGACCCCGGCGCGGTCGGCGCGCGTGCCCTCGTGCAGGACCACGATCCGCTTGAGGCGCTTCGGGATCCTCGTCTCGTCAGGCACGAGCAGCACGGGCGTGCCTTTGCGCACGACCTCGAGCGCGGTCTTCGCCTCGGCCGGGATCTCCTCGCTGGTCACCGCCCGCCATCCGGCCGCGGTCGCGAGCGCTTCGATCCGCTCCTGCGCCGAGGCCGGCACGACCGCCACGTCCATCATCGATCCACCTCCGGCGTCGACCAACCGTCGCCCCGCCGCGTGGCCCTGTAGCGTCCGGCCCCGAGCCGCCGAGGCTCGCCGCGCGTCCCGAGCCGCACCTCGGCGGGCCCGTCGAGCTCGAGCGCCAGCCGCCTATCTTCGACCTCGACGACGACGCGCGACCCGCGCCACCGGATCGGGAACCGCAGGCGCGTCCAGCCCGGCGGGAGGACGGGGTCGATCCGGAGGCTCGAGCCCACGGCCGCCACGCCCCCGAACCCGACCGCCATCGCCTGCCACAGGCCGCCCATCGTGGCGACGTGGACGCCCTGGGAGGCGTTGCCCATGCCGTTCGCGAGGTCGAGGGCCGCGGCCATGCGGGTGTACGCGACGGCGTCCTCCAGCTGCCCGACCCGCGCCGCGAGCGCGCCGTGGATCGCCGGCGAGAGGGAGCTGCCGTGCGACGTCCGCGGCTCGTAATAGGCGTAGTTGACCTCGGCGACGCCCGGCTCGAGGATCTCCGGGAGCATGTGGACGAGCATCAGCACGTCGGCCTGCTTGACCATCTGCGCCCGGTCGGTTCGCTCCCGCCCGAGGACGATGTCGCCCGCGAACGGCCGCTCGGCGATGTCGACCGCCTTGACGTCCTCGAGGCCGAAGAACCCGGCAAACTGCTCGAACAGCTTCGTCTTCGGGTCGAACCCGTCGACCAGCCCGTTCGCGACCTCGAGCCAGGCCTTGAGCTCGTCGTCCGCGAGGCCGAGGCGGCGCGAGACGGCCGGCCAGGCGTCGGGATCGATGCGCGCGAGGATCCCCGGCAGCTCCGCCGCCCGCTCGATGTTCCAGCGGGCGAGGACGTTCGTGAAGGCGTTGTCGTCGATCGTCTCGTGGTACTCGTCCGGCCCGATCACCCGCTCGATGTGGAAGCGGCCGTCGTCGCCGCGGCGCGCCCGTGACGCCCAGAACCGGGCCGTCTCGAGCATGATTTCCGCGCCCTTCTCCGCGAGGAACGCGTCGTCGCCGCTGATCTCCCAGTAGCGCCAGACCGCCCACGCGACGTCGGCCGCGATGTGGTGCTCCTGCTCGCCGGTGAGGATCGGCATCTTCACGCCGTCCGGCATGATCCCGAAGGGCGGCGTGACGTCCTCGCCCGTGTCGGCGGACTCCCAGGCGAAGAGCGCGCCGCGGTACCCGAGGGCGGCGGCGCGCGCCCTGGCCGCGTCCAGGGTCCGGTAGCGGTACGCCAGCAGCGCGCGGGCGCTGGCGGGATGCGTCCAGGCGTAGAAGGGCAGCAGGAAGACCTCGGTGTCCCAGAAGACGTGGCCGCGATAGCCCGGACCCGTGAGCCCGCGCGCGCCCACGGACGCGAGGTCCGAATCGGGATCCGCCGACGAGATCAGGTGGTAGAGCGCGAAGCGCAGGCCGCGCTGCAGCTCCAGGTCGCCGTCGACCTCGATGTCCGCGTCGGCCCAGCGAGCCGCCCAGGCGTCCCGGTGCTGCGCGACCAGCGCCTCGGCGCCGGCCGCGCGCGCCCGCGCGAGGGCCGCCTCGGCCTCGTCGCCCGGGGGCGGCTCGCCCTTCCGGGCCCGTCCGAGGCCCACGATCCGGGTGAGGCGGCCGGCCTCCTCGGCGGTCGAGATCGCGAAGGCCGCGGAGCCGCCCTCGACCGCGTGGATCTCGAAGAACCGGCGCCCCGGCTCCATGTGTGCGATCACGCGCGCCAGCGCCGGCGACTCCCGCGGCATCGGGACGCCGTCGGCCAGGCGCGCGGGCGTGGCGGGGGG
>DATLYV010000169.1:0-2671 GCA_035574535.1 Binatia bacterium | reverse complement strand
AGGATCGGGTCGATCGGGTCGATCGGGTCGACCGGCTCGTCCGAGGGGCTCGACGGCGCCGCCGCGCCCGACACGTCCGGCCGCATCGGCCCGGGCGTGCCGGCGTCCTCGGGCGTCACGACCGGCGCGGAACCCACGACGCCCTCGGTCGACCGGGCCGGCTCAGCCGACGGAGGCGCGGCCCGCGGCGACCACGAGGCGGTCGAGCAGCTCCTCGAGCGCGTCGACGGCCTCGTCCGGGCCGCCGCCGACGCAGAGCCGGTACGCCGGCAGCGCCTCGATCGCCTCGGCGACCGCGTGCTGCGCCGGCGGCCAGTCGAGGTCGTAGGGCCACAGGAACTCCGGGCTGTCGTCAGGGGCGGCGGCGGGCAGCAGCTCCGTGGGCGCGCCCGGATCGCGGACCAGGGACACGAACGCCCCGGGCCGGGCCGACGGCACCGCCGTGCCGGGGAACCAGCGCACGAGGTCGACCTCGAGCTTGTCCTCGCCGTTCGGCTGGCGGACGATCGGCAGCGTCGCGAGCTCCGGGAACAGCTTCGCCGCGTCGGGCAGGAGGCGCTGGACCCACGGCGTCCCCCAGAGCTCGAGCCCGTCGCCGGCGAGGCGCGCGAAGACCGCATCCTCCGCGAAGACCGAGAGCCCGCGCCGCGCGGCCGCGACGGCCACGGTGCTCTTGCCCGCGCCCGCGGGCCCCTCGACGATCACCCCGACGCTGCCCCGCCCGATCCCGGTCGCGTGCATCGCGAGGTAGCCGCGCGGGTAGGCCAGCATCCAGTACGCGAGCGCCTCGAGGAACGCGAACCGCAGGCCGCGCGGGTCCCGGAACGCGGACTCGCCGACGTACGCAGTCGCGCGACCGGTCGTCGGGTCCATCGTCGCGACGTCGCGATCCCGGCCCGCGAGCAGCACCGTCGCGCCGTGCGTTCGGTAGACGACGTCGTCGAAGCGGTGGGAATCGGCGGCCCTGAGGTCGCCCTCGGACGCGCCGTGGTGCCCATTCCGCCGATCGCCGGGGTCGATGCCGGCCGGCTCCGCCGGCACGCCCCTCGAGCGCTCGACGATCACCGTCAGCGCCAGCGGCTCGACCCCGTCGGGGACCGGGAACCGCCCGAACGCGGTCCCGGCGAGGTCGAGCACCCGCGGGTCGTTCGTCTCGACCTCGAGCGCCTGGCCCAGCAGCCCGAACCGGCGTCGGTGCGAGACCGTCGCGGCCGGGAGCTGTCGCACGACCAGTCGAGCCATTCCGGCGTCCCCTGCCCCGCCCTACGTCCGCCAGCCGGCGGTCGAGACGCCGCGCACGAGCACGCGCTGCGCGAGCAGGAAGAGCACCACCGGGGGGACGAGCGCCAGGCCGGCGAGCGCGATCGTGTGGTGCAGCTGGTTCACGTACAGCCCCTGGAAGCTGGCGAGCCCGAGGCTCAAGGTGAACGAGTCCGGATCGCGAAGGTACACGACCGGCCCCGGGAAATCGTTCCACGCGCCAACGAAGGCGAAGACCGCGACGGCGGCGAGGGCCGGCTTGGCGAGGGGCAGGGCGATGTGCCGGAAGGCCTGGAGCGGGTCCGCACCGTCGAGCTCGGCCTGCTCGAAGAGGTGTGGCGGGAGGCTCCGGAACCACTGCCGGAAGAGGAACACGAAGAAGGCGTTGCCGAGCAGGGCCGGCACGAGCAGCGGCAGGTACGTGTCGACCCAGCCGAGCCGGCTGAAGACCACGAACTGCGGGACGATGAGCGCCGCCGGGGGGATGAGGATCGTCCCGATCAGGATGGCGAACAGGACGCGCGCGCCGCGGGCCTCGAGCGTCGCGAACGCGAAGCCCACGAGCGCCGAGGACAGCACGCTCCCGACGGCCGTGATCACGGCCACCAGCGTGGTGTTGAGGAACAGCCGTGGCACGTCGACGAGGCGGGCGACGCCGGCGATGTTCTCGAGGCTCGGGTTCGCGGGCAGCAGCGCCGGCGGGGCCGCGTAGAACTCGCCCGGCGGCTTCAGGACGCTCGCCACGAGCCACAGGAAGGGCACGGCGAAGGGCAGGGCCACGAACGCGGCGAGGACCTGCCGCCACGGCAGCCGGATCGAAGGCCGGCGCCGCGCCGGGACCCGCGCCAGGAGCGTGACGCGCTCCATCAGCCGTCCTCGCGCAGCAGCCGGACCCGCCCGCCGAGACCCCGGAACTGCGCCGCCGTGATGAGCACGACGATCGCGAACATCACCAGCGTGATCGCCGCCGCGTAGCCCAGCTGGCCGGACCGGAACGCGACCTCGTACGTGTACAGCGCGGTCGTCAGCGTCCGGTCCTCCGGGCCGCCGGCGGTCAGCAGGTACGTCGGCGTGAAGACGTGCGACGCGGCGATGACGTTGATGACCGCGAGGTAGAAGGTCACGGGTGTCAGGGCCGGCCAGGTGACGAAGCGGAAGCGCGCCCACTCCCCGGCACCGTCCAGCGCGGCGGCCTCGTGGAGGTCGTTCGGGACGGTTCGCAGCGCCGCCAGGTACACGACCACGTTCACGCCGAGGTTCCAGAGGCCCATCAGCACGATCGCGGCCATCGCCCAGTCCGGGTCGTGGAACCAGCCGGGCCCGTCGATCCCGAGGGCGGCCAGCAGCCCGTTCACGAGCCCGAACCGCGGGTTGAGAATCCAGCCCCACATCAGGGCCGTGCCCGCGCCCG
>DATLYV010000168.1:0-11298 GCA_035574535.1 Binatia bacterium | reverse complement strand
GCGCCGCCACGACCGCCGCGCCGTCGTCGGTCGAGCCGGTCGTGCGGACCGCCGCGGCCGTCGCCGGGGTCGCCGCGGCCGCGGCCGCGGATGGGTCCTCGACGATCACGGCGCCCGACATGCCGACGTGGAGCGCGCAGCTGAACGCGTACACGCCGGGCGTGTCGAAGGTGACGGTGACGGCCTCGCCGGGCAGGATCTTCCGCTCGCGATCGCCCCATTCCTGGTTGGCGCCGGTCAGCAGGTGGATCTCGCCCGACGTGTTGGTGAACGTGACCGTCGTGCCCGGCGCGACGCGCACGTTCGTCGGCACGAACGCGCACGGCTCCATGCCGACCGCATCCGTGTCGGCGGTCGTGGAGGGCGGGATCGAGTAGCCGTGGAAGCAGGGGTCGCCGGCGAGCACGGTCCGGGGTGCGGCGAGCGCGACCGCCAGGCCGCCGACCATGAGCACGACCGCCAGCGCCACCCGCGGGAGGGCGACTGTTCCGTTCATTCGATCCGCTCCGAGGTGCGAGCTCCAACGCACCACCTACGCGCGTCGGCGTCGCGACCTTCCCGCGAAGCCATCCGAGCACGGCAGCACCGACCGAAGCGTTCGCATTGCACGGCCGACAACCGCGGCCAACGGCCGGCCGAGGTGCGTCGCGCGGGCGGGTGCGCGCCCGGGTCAGCCGCCGAAGAAGTCGGTGTCGGTGCCGATGACCTCGTAGGAATCGACCACCAGCTGCTCGCGGCAGTACGCGACGATCGTCACCGTCGGCACGGCCATGACGTCGCCCGCGGCGTTGAACCACGTGCCGCTGCACGACTGTGCGGCCGGGTCGTCGACGTGCACGGTGGCGCGGATGATCGAGCCGGGCGCCGGGCTGGAGGGCCCGCCCGGCTTGAAGCGCAGCACGATCGGCCCGATCTGGTTCGACGCGTCGACGGACAGGAAGTCGAGCGACTCCTGGTAGCCGATCCACAGCGGGTCGATCATCGGCGGCAGCGTCGCGCCGCAGCCCGGGCAGCCATACGTGCCCTCGAGCACGATCGGACCGCCGAAGCAGGCCAGCCGCTCGGCCGCGAGCATCCCCTCGACGTTCCCCAGGTCGACCGTCGTCGGACAGCGCGGCGGCACGGCCCGGATGTACGACCGCTCGCCGTCGTCGCTCGCGATCCACCCGACCTGGACCTCCGTGCCGATCAGGATCGGCCGCGTCGGCAGCGCGGGCAGGTCGCCGTCGGCGTCGCCGGTCTGCAGCTTCATCACCGGGTACCACGTGTAGCCATCGCGCTTCACCGGCCCGAAGCCGAACCAGAGCGCGTCGTACGGCGAGACGATCAGGACCTGGCCGCGCTTCAGGATCTCGATGCGCTGCGCGGACGTCGACGGGCGCCGGCGCAGGTTCAGCTCCGCGACGTTGACCTCGATCGCCGAGCCCGGGAGCAGCACGTCCAGGGTGCCCGGCCCGGTCGAGGGCGTCGGAGCGGCCGACGGCGACGCCGCCGGCGACGGCTCGAGGCTCGGCGCATCCGAGCCGGACGGCAGCGGCAGCCCGGTCGCGATCACGCCGGCCGTCGGGCTCGGCAGTGCCGACGGCCTGCCCGAGGGCGCGGTCGAAACGATCTCCGGCGAGCACGCCGCAACGACGAGGAGCGCAGTCCCGAGAACGCCCGGCAACCCCCGCACGCCTCGCCTCCTCTCTTGCGCCGCCGCCGTGGCCTCCGGGGCCGCGATGGCCTCCAGGCCCGCCGGCGTCCTGGTCCTAGTCGACGACCGTGTGGCTCTGCTCCCGGAGGAACTGCGCGACGTAGTACATCGACAGGCCGGCCTTGCCGGTCGAGCCGGAGCCCTTCCAGCCGCCGAACGCCTGCACGCCCGGCCACGCGCCGGTGGTGGCGCCGGCGCGGCGGTTCACGTACAGCACGCCCGCCTCGATCTCGTCGAGGAACCGCTGGACCTCGCTCGGGTCCTCGCTGTACACGCCCGCCGTCAGGCCGTAGACGGAGTCGTTCGCCAGCCGCAGCGCCTCGTCGAGCGACTCGACCGGGTGGACCGCGGTGAACGGCGCGAACAGCTCGTCCTGGAACAGTCGATGGCTCGCCGGGAGGTTCCCGACGACGGTCGGCTCGACGTAGAAGCCGCGCTCGAACGCGCCGTCCGTCAGGTGCTCGCCGCCGGTGAAGACCACCCCGTCGCGGCGGGCCTCGGCGACCGCCTGCTGGTGCCGGTCGACCGCCTTCTGGTCGATCACCGGGCCGAGCCAGTTCTCGCGCCTGATCGGGTCGCCGATCGTGATCGTCTCGGTCTTCTCGACGAGCATCCGGACGAGCTCGTCGTGGACCGGCTTCTCGACGTAGACCCGCGAGTTCGCGGAGCACTTCTGCCCGCCGAACCCGAACGCGGAGCGCATGATGCCCTCGGCCGCCTCCTCGAGGTCCGCCTTGCGGCTGACGATCGCCGGGTTCTTTCCGCCCATCTCGACGATGCACGGCCGCGGCCACGCCGTCGAGAACGACTTGAAGAGCTTGAACCCGACCTCGTACGAGCCGGTGAAGACGATCCCGTCGATGCCGGGGTTCTTCTGCAGCTCGTCGCCGACCGTGTCGCCGGGCCCCATGACGAGGTTGATGACGCCGGCGGGAACGCCCGCGTCCTCGAGCGCGTGCACGAGGTTCACGCCGGAGTACGGCGTCGCGGACGCCGGCTTGTAGACGACCGTGTTCCCGGCCAGCAGCGCCGCGCCCACCGGGCCGGCCGCGAGGGCCATCGGGAAGTTGAACGGGCTGATGACCGCGAAGACGCCGTGCGGCCGGAGGATCGAGCGCGTGTGGACGGTCGAATCCCCGAGATTGTCCATCGGGTGGTCGAAGAAGCTGTTGTCCTCGGCCGTCTGCGCGTAGTAGCGGATCAGGTCCGCGGCCTCCTCGACCTCGCCGAGCGCCTCGAGCCGGTTCTTGCCGCACTCGAAGGCCATGTCGGCCGCGTAGCGCATCTGGCGCTCGGAGATCAGCTCGGCGGCGCGACGCAGGATCGACAGGCGCTCCGGCCACGGGGTCCGGCGCCAGGCCGGGGCGGCTCGCCGCGCCGCCTCGATCGCGCGCTTCGTGTCGTCGCGATCGCCCTTGGCGAAGGTGCCGATCAGGATCTCGCGATCGATCGGCGAGCGGGCCTCGAACGTGCCGGCCGAGCCGTCGACCCACTGGCCGTCGATGTAGTTGCGGTGGTACCCGCCGAGCCCGGCGCGGGCCTCCTGGACGCCCTGCTCGTAGAGAGCGTGGAGCTCCTCGTTGTCGGCGCGCAGGGTGGCGTAGGTGATCTTGAGACGCGGCTTCGACTCGGTGACCATCGGAGGAACGAACCTCGGCTGCGAAGGGCTGCTGGCGTTTGCCCGCAGTCTATCGCCGGGCGGTCGATCGACCGACGGCGTCCGGCCCCTTCGGCAGCGCGACGCCCCTCGACGCATGCGATCGCGGCGAACGATCAGGCGCAGGCGGGCATCTCGGCCCAGCCGCCGGACGGCCGCCGGAGTTCGTCCGACGCCGCGGCCCGCGGGCTCAAGGGAGCGCGGCCACGACCTCCTCGAGGCTGCCCGCGATCCGGCACGCGGGCACCCCGGCGGCGCTGGCCTCCTCGGCGCTGACCTTGCCGGTCGTGACGACCACCGCCCGCATCCCGACCCGCCTCGCAGCGGCGTAATCGGCCTTCGGGTCGTCGCCGACCATCGCGACGTCGGTGGTCCGGAGGCGCGGGAGGCCGGACCCGGGATCGGGATGGCCCGCCGGCCGGGGGCCGCCGGCGAGCTGCGCCCGGAGCTCCGCAACGGCCTGCCGGAACACGACCGGCGAGGGCTTGCCGCAGATGACCGCCCTCCGCCCCAGGGCGAACTCGAGGCCGGCGATCATCGCCCCGCTGTCGAGGGTGAAGCCCTTCGGGGTCATCCACCACGGGTTCCGGTGCATGGCGATGAAGTCCGCGCCGGCGCGCAGCTGCCGGAAGGCGATGTCGAGCTCGCGGAACGTCAGCGCCTCGCCGACGTCGCCGATCACGACGGCGGCCACCGGCTCCGTCCGAGCGTCCGCCTCGTCGACCGCCACCAGCTCCTGGCCCGCCCACTCCCGTCGCGCGTCGTCGGTCGAGATGAGGAGGATCGGCCGGCCGGGGTGGTGGCTCGCGGTGTACGCGGCCGCGGCCGAGGCGGCCGTGATGATCTCGGCGCCGTCCACCTCCATGCCCGTCGCCTTCCCGAACATCGCGGCCAGCGAGGATCGGTGGGCCGACGAGAAGTTCGTCACGACGCGGTACGGCAGGCCGCGGCGCCGCAGCTCCCGGATCGCGGCCGCGGACCCCGGGATGGGCGCGTTCCGGTACATCAGGACGCCGTCGGCGTCGAGCACGAACGCCCGGACGCCGTCGAGCTCGGCGCGGAGGTCTGGCACGGTCGCGATGGTAGGCTCGGGCGACGGTCGCGGCGCGGGCAGAAACGTGCACGATTGCACGCGGTTCGTGCTCCGGCGGCGACGCGAAGCCGCAGAATCCGCGATCGAACCCGACCCGCACGGAGGAGCCGATGGGCCTGCTCGACGGCAAGAAGGCGCTGATCTTCGGCGTCGCCAACGACCACTCGATCGCCTGGGGCATCGCGAAGGCCCTCCACGAGCAGGGCGCGACGCTCGGGTTCTCGTCGGTCGAGAGCCTCATCGAGAAGCGGGTCTGGCCGCTCGCGGCGTCCGTCGGCGCGACCTTCGTGGAGCCGTGTGACGTCCAGTCGGACGAGCAGATCAAGGCCGTCATGGAGAAGTG
Source organism: Binatia bacterium (assembly GCA_035574535.1). Taxonomy (GTDB): domain Bacteria; phylum Chloroflexota; class Limnocylindria; order Limnocylindrales; family CSP1-4; genus UBA5189. Next base: position 6,509 of record DATLYV010000168.1, on the reverse strand, counting down.
GCGGGCGGCGCACGGCCAGATCGACATCCTCGTCCACGCCCTCGCGTTCGCGAAGCGCGAGGACCTCGACGGCAACTTCATCGACACCTCGCGCGACGGCTTCGCGCTCGCGATGGACGTGTCCGCGTACTCGCTCGTCGGGCTGGTCCGCGAGGCGCGGCCGCTGTTCCGCCCGGGCTCGAGCGTCCTGACGTTGAGCTACTACGGCGCCGAGAAGGTCGTCGCGCACTACAACGTCATGGGTGTCGCGAAGGCCGCGCTCGAGGCATCGGTGCGCTACCTCGCCGCCGACCTCGGCCCGGAGGGCGTCCGGGTCAACGCCATCTCCGCGGGCCCGATCCGGACCCTCGCCGCCGCGGGCATCGCCGGCTTCAAGAAGCTCTACGGCTCGTTCGACCAGGTCGCCCCGCTGCGCGCGAACATCACGATCGAGGACGTCGGCAGGACGGCGCTCTGGCTCGCGTCGGACCTTTCGAGCGCGGTCACCGGCGAGGTCGTCTACGTCGACGGCGGCTTCAACGTCATGGGCGTCCCGCTCATCGAGGACTGACCGTCGAGGAGCTGACGACGACCGGGGGCCGAGCTTGCCGTCACGAGCCTCGGACCATCCACATCTGAGCGCTCGATCATCGGGGCGGTCAGGCCGTGACGACCTTGTCGCGGCCGGCGTTCTTGGCCATCGCGAGGGCCACGTCGGCGCGCTCGAGGAGCACCGAGCTCTCGACCTCCCACGGCTCGAGGGTCGCGCAGCCCGCGGAGACGGTCGTGGTGACCGTCTCGCCGTTGCCGGCGTCGACCGAGAGCCTTCCGAAGGCCGTGCGGACCGCCTCGGCGACGATCGCCGCGTCCTCGCGGCTGGCGTTGTCGAGCACGACAACGAACTCCTCGCCGCCGTAGCGGGCCACGAGGTCCGAAGCCCGGACACGGGCCTTCAGCGTGTCCGCGAACTGCTTGAGGACGCGGTCGCCGACCTGGTGGCCATAGCGCTTGTTGACTTTCCCGAAGTGGTCGAGGTCGAACAGGATCGCCGAGCGCATCCGGCGCTTCTCCGCGGGGATCCGGCGTCGTACGGCGTCGTCGCGCTCGACGGTCGCGTCGAAGTGCCGGCGGTTGTGGATGCCCGTGAGCGGGTCAGTGATCGCGGCGTTGCGGGTCTGCTGGTGGAGGCGCGCGTTGGCAAGGGCGAGACCAACCTTGCTCGCGAGCAGCTGCGCGACCTCGCGCTCCTGTGCGGTGAACGGCCGACCGAGGTCGGCGCGGAGCCAGGTCACGACGCCGACGACCTCCTCGCCGACGACCATCGGCGCGGCCATCGCGGTCAGGACGTCGGGCATGCGGATGCTCGCCATCGACCTCGGCCAGGCACCGCGCTCGAGGCGATCGGAGACGACGACCGAGCGCGTGACGATCGCCCGCCCGGTCACCCCCTCGCCTGGTCGGATCGGCTGCCCGAGGACCGCAGCATCGCCGCCGGAGACGGCGTTGACCCGGTAGTCGGCGCTCGCGGGGTCGCGCACGACGAGGAGGACCATGTCGGCCGGGATGACGTGCGAGGCGCCCCTCACGACCTCGTCGTCCATCGTCGCCGGGTCGAGGCTTGAGCCGAGGACGGTCGCGAAGACCGTCAGCCGGTCGAGGAGGGCCGTCCGCTCGGTGAGCTTCTGGCGCTCGCGCCCGAGGGCCAGGGCGGCGGCGAGCCGGTCGCCGACGATCTGCATGGTCGAGAAATCGTCGTCGTCGAGGCGGTGGTCGCCCGACGTCTCGACGTTGAGGACGCCGAACAGCTCGCCGTCGACCAGCAGCGGGATCGCGATCTCGCTCACGACGTCAGGGTCGGCCGACAGGAAGTCGGGGTCGGACCGGGCGTCCTGCAGGAACGCGGCCGCGCGCGAGTGCACGACGCGACCGAGGATGCCGCGGTCGGGGTTGATCGTCTGGATCGGGTAGCGGTAGTTGCGCTGCGCGCCGAGCTGCAGGGCCGTGCCGTCCCAGAGGTAGACCGACGGGTAGCGGTAGCCGAACGTCTGCTCGAGGACGCCCATCACGCGGTCGAGGGCGTCGGGCGTGGGGCCGTCGCGGGCCAGCAGCTGGCCGACCGATTCGATCGCCGCGAGCTCGCGCGCTCGTCGCCGGGCGCGGAGATTCGCGCGCCGCAGCCGCGCGCTCGACCGCTCCAGGTTCGCCACGACCCGCCGGCTGCCGATCGCCACGACCACGGCGGCCATCGCCACGGCACCGACCTCGAGCCGCGTATGCCCCTCGACGGCGGGGAGCGCCAGCGGCGCGATGATCATCGCCATGCCGAGGACGGCGACGACGGTCGGCCCGCGGCCGCCCAGCGCCGCTGCCAGCGCGACGATGGGCACGGCGAGCGCGCTCATGGGCCACGTGCCGGTCGGGTCCCCCCACAGGTTCGCGATGCCGATGAAGGCGAGGGACATCGCGAGACGGGCGGTGGGCAGCCACGGGGGCGTGATTCGCAGCGTCGCCAGCCACAGCTGCGCCGCGACGAACACGACGGGCGCGAGGAGGCCGAACGACGTCGCGGTCGTGGCCGCCTGCATGACCAGGACGGGGATGGCGATCGCGATCGCCACGAGGAGCGGCGTGTCGCTGCGGAGCCGCAGGCCGAACCGGGTCGCGCGCTCGACCGGCTCCGTGCGGTCGTGCTCGTCGTCGTTCTGGCGGAGGAAGTAGGCAGTGGGCGGATACGGCGCGCGCTCCGGACGGGTGGCGGCGGGCCCGTCGCCCGGCGCCGCGGCGCGCGGCTCGGCGGCGCGCCCGGACGCGCTGGGCAGCGTCGCTGCGGTTTGGCCTGCGACGGGGTTCGCGAGGGGCACGGGGGTCGCGGGCTCGTCGCGGGGTTGGATTGCGTCCACGGAGACTCGTAACGCGAGGTGGCATGACCCCAGCGATCGCGGGGTCTGGGAATGCTCCGTGGCGGTGCGCACAGCCACCATCCCCCGTCGGTACCAGCGCCGGCCGCCCCGCGGTCACGCGCGGACCCTCGTATCGGCATGGGAAGGGAAAGGAGTTGGAGCGGGCGACGGGATTCGAACCCGCGACCACCTGCTTGGAAGGCAGGCGCAAAACCAGCTTTGCTTCGCCCGCTCAGGCGACCGCCGTTCCGGCTCTTCGATGGTCCGTCCGAAGCCGTGGCAGTTCGCGCAGACGATATCGCACTTGTCGACCTCGGCCAGGATCCGCACGATCGACGCGCGACCGATCATCCGGCTCACGCCCTGCACCCTTTCTTACGAAGAACGGCATCGCGGGCTGCTCGGAGTAGGATGGTCCGAACCGATGACGGTGGAGACTCGAACCGCCCGATCCTGTCCGCGCTGCGAGGCGACCGTCGCCGCCGACGCGAAGTTCTGCGCGAACTGCGGACTGCCGCTCGGCGCGTCCTCGGCCCAGGACGCCTCCACCCACGCCCGCCTGAGCGCCGCCGCGCCCGCGCCGCTCGTCACGAAGATGCGCGAGGCTCGCCTGACCGGCGAGCGCAAGCCCGTGACCGCGCTCTTCGCCGACGTCGTGAACTCGACCGCCCTCGCGGAGCAGATGGACCCCGAGGACTGGACGGCGATGATCAACGAGGCCTTCGACCTCATGTCGCGGGCCGTCTTCCGCTACGAGGGCACGATCGCGCAACTCCAGGGCGACGCGATGCTGGCATTCTTCGGCGCGCCGGTGGCCCACGAGGACGACCCGGAGCGGGCGATCTTCGCGGCCCTCGACATGCTCGCCGCGACCGGCGAGTTCGCGACCCAGCTCAAGGCCACCCATGGCATCGACTTCCGGATCCGTGCCGGCATCAATTCCGGGCCCGTGATGGTCGGCAACGTCGGGTCGGACCTGCGCTACGAGTACACGGCCCTGGGCGACGCGGTGAACGTCGCCGCGCGCATGCAGACGGCCGCGCAGCCGGGCCAGGTCCTGATCACCGAGATGACCCGCCGGCTGACCGGCGACACGTTCGACCTGGAGGACCTCGGCGAGATCGATCTCAAGGGCAAGTCCGAGCCGATTCACGCCTACCGCGTCATCGGGCGCAAGGCCACACCGGCCGGCAAGCGCGGCCTCGCCGGAGTCGGCCTCGACAGCCCGATGGTCGGGCGGGACGAGCCCCTGCGCCGCCTCGTCGAGGCGTTCGAGATCGCACGGGCCGGGCGCGGCCGGATGGCCTTCGTCATCGGCGAGCCCGGGATCGGCAAGTCGAGGTTGCTTGCGGAGCTGCGGCGGGCGGTCTCGAAGTCGGAGGACGGCGACGGACAGCGTTCCGCCCCGACCTGGGTCGAGGGGCGCTGCGTCTCCTACGGCCGGAACCTCCCGTACCACCTGCTCATCGACCTCGTCCGGTCGATCCTCGACCTGCCGTTCACCATCACCGGCGAGGAGGGCCGGGGCCACGTGGAGCGCATCGTCGCGGCGGTGGTCACCGGCGACGCCGCCGAGCGTGCCGACTCGATCGTTTACCTCGCCCACCTCCTGTCGCTGCCGGTCCGCGAGCACGAGCTCGATCATGTGACCGTCGAGGCCGAGGTCCTCCAGATGCGGTACGTCGCCGCAATCCACCGGGTCCTCCGCGACACGGCTGCCCGGGGACCTGTCGTCATCGTCGGCGAGGATCTCCACTGGGCCGACCCAGCCTCGGTCGACGCCGTCCGGCAACTCATCCCCCTCGCGACACAGCTGCCGATCCTGTTCGTCGGCGCCCTGCGCGCCGAGACCGACTCCGCCGGCTGGGGCCTCCTCAACGACGCCCGCGCACTCCTCGGCGAGTCGCTCGCGGAGATCCGGCTGGAGCCGCTGACGGAGGCTGACAGCCGCCGCCTCGTCGCGAACCTCCTCGAGATCGAGTCGCTGCCCGACCAGGTCCGCGACCTGATCCTCGCCCGTGCCGAGGGCAACCCGTTCTTCGTCGAGGAGGTCGTGCGGATGCTCATCGAGCGCAGCGTGATCGTCGCGCAGGGCGATCGTTGGGTCGCCACCTCGGACGTCGCGTCGGTGGACATCCCGGAGACCCTCCACGGGCTCCTCCTGGCGCGCATCGACCAGCTGCCCGAGTCGGCCAAACGGAGCCTCCGGATCGCGTCCGTGATCGGACGCCAGTTCCCGGTCCGAGTCCTGGAGCGCGTGATCGGATCGGGGGTTGCCGGATGAGCGCCGAGACGCAAATCGACACGCTTGAGGCCAAGGGCCTCATCCGGCTGGCGGCCGTCCAGCCTGAGATCGAGTACCTGTTCCGGCACGCCCTCGTCCAGGACGCGGCCTACGGCTCACTGCTCAAGCAGGAGCGCCGCGGCCTGCACGCCCAGGTCGGCGAGGCGCTGGAGGAGCTCTACCCGGACCGCCGCGAGGAGCTCGCGGCCGTGCTGGCAATGCACTTCGAGCAGGCCGGCGAGACCGACAAGGCGATCGACTACCTCGTCGCGGCCGGTCACTACGGCGCGAAGCGCAACGCGATCCGCGAGGCCTACGAGGCGTTCGACCGGGCGGCCGCGCTGCTCCCGGCGGCCGGCCCGACCCGCGACTCGGCGATCCGCCGGCGAGAGGTCGAAATCCGGCTGGGCAAGATCCACGCCGGCTTCAGCTTCCTGCCGGGCGAGGAGATCATCGCGGGGCTGGAAGCGCTGGTCCCAGAAGTCGACGCGCTCGGCGACGACCAGATCGCGGCGAAGATCCACGAGCTCATCGCGATGACGCGGCTCCAGACCGGCGACGACCCGGAGAGCCCGGCGGTCAAGCGGTCGCTCGACCGGATGCGCGAGATCGGGGAGCGGCGCGGCGACCCGACGCTGCAATGGCTGCCCTTCGCGATCGTTGGGATGAACAACGTCTTCGCCGGCTCCGTGCGAGACGGCGTCGCGCAGCTCTCGGAGTCCCTGCCGAACCTTGCCGAGGGCGCCAGCTCGATCGCGATTTCGTTCGCTCGCGGCGCCCTGGCGGTCGGCCTCGCGACGCTCGGCGAGTTCGACAAGGCCGAAGAGGCCGCGGCGAGCGCCAGGGAGCTCGCCGAGCGCGGGGACGTGATCGCCCAGCTGGACGCCAAGATCATGACCTCGATGGTCCGGGCCCTGAAGGGCGATTTCGAGACCGCGATGCCGCTCGCCCAGGAATGTGTCGACCTGGCCGAGGGCACCGGCGCCTCGGCCTGTGTCATGGCCAGCTCGTGGGTCCTCGGCGACGGCCTCCATCGCCAGGGCCAGTTCGAGGAGGCCCGCGACGTGCTCGCGCGCGGCGCAGCGGTCTCCGAGATTGTCGATCGGCGGGTCTGGCGGCCCACCCTCCAAGCCTGGCTTCGAACGACGGTTGCGGCACTCGACGGGACGGACGCCGACCTCGAGGAGGCGCTCGCGACGGCACGCTCGATCCGGAATCGCGGCGGCGAGGCCGGCATCCTGATGAAGCGCGCCGAGGTGGCCGAACGGCGTGGCGACCTCGAGGCCGCGCTCCTGGACTACGAGACGGCGGCGCGGATCTACGAGGACGGGGGCGCGCGGCCGCTC